>NZ_JAJUFV010000001.1 GCF_029263575.1 Microbacterium sp.
CGAATGCGAAGCTCCTGGGCTTTGCTACAGGGGGCGAGGTACGTTCCCTCAGTCAAAGGAATGTGAGTCACATGTACTCCGACTATGGAACAGCTTATGCAGGGATGCTGGCGTTGTTCGCCCTGTTCGGCTTCCTCCTGATCGCCGTCGTCTACGTCCTCGGCTCCCTCTTCTACATGAAGATCTTCGAGAAGGCCGGCGTGCAGGGAAAATGGCGCGCCTGGGTCCCGATCTACAACAACATGATCTTCCTCAAGCTCGGCGACATGAGCCCCTGGCTGATCCTGTATGCCATGGGTGCGACGATCCTGCTGAGCTGGTTGCCGGTCATCGGTCAGCTCTTGGGGCTCGCCTCTGCCGTGCTGATGGTCCTCGCTGCGTACCGCGTCGGGCAGAAGCTGCAGAAGGAGGGCGCATGGGTCGTTCTCTACATCTTCCTCTCGCTCGTCTGGCTCGGTATCAACGCCTTCGACAAGTCGCGTTGGAACCCGCAGATCGCTCCCGCTCCGTGGGCGGGTAACGCCTTCTTCGGCGACCGCACCGTCTGGGATGGCGTTCCCTCGCAGCCGTCCGCTGCGCCGCCCGCCCCCGGCTACGGCGCCGCCCCGCAGGGCTACGCGCCTCCGCAGGGCTACGCGCCGCCGCAGGGTCAGCAGCCCGGCTACCAGCCCCCGGCAGCGCCCGGCTACCAGCCCCCGGCAGCGCCCGGCTACCAGCCCCCGGCAGCCGCTCCGGCCACGCCTCCGGCGGCACCGAACCCGCCCGCAGCTCCGACGACTCCGCCGGCAGCTCCCGCGAACCCGCCGGCCGCTCCTCCGGTCACTCCGCCGGCACCGCCTGCGCCTCCGGCGAACCAACCGCCTGCTGACCCGAATCAGCCTCCGGCGTGATGATGTGAACGATGGGCCCTCTGACTTCGGTCGGGGGCCCATCGTCTGTCATGGCCTCGATCTCCGATAGCGTGGAGGTATGGTCATGTCGCAGCGCCGTGTCGGAGCATCAGGTCTCGTCGTATCGGCAACCGGACTCGGTTGCAATAATTTCGGTCGCTCATCGACAGCGACCGAGTCGCTGGAGGGCACGCGCGAGGTCATCGACGCGGCACTCGCGCACGATGTCTTCTTCTTCGACACGGCTGACATGTACGGCATGGATCCCGGCCTGAGCGAGAGCCTGATGGGCGAAGTGCTGAGGAACCGCCGTGATCGGGTCGTGCTGGCGACGAAGTTCGGTCACACGCGTGACATGGGATACGACTTTCCCGCTGGGCTCGGGTCGCGTCGCTATGTTCGCCACGCGGTGGAGGAGTCGCTTGCACGGCTGCAGACCGACTGGATCGATCTCTACCAGCTGCACCTGCCCGATGCCGAGACGCCGATCGCTGAGACGATCGACGCGCTCGATGAGCTGGTGCGTGAAGGAAAGATCCGTTACTACGGTCATTCGAATCTGTCGGCCTGGCAAGTTGCCGAAGCAGATCTCACCGCCCAGCTGCGCGGCACGGGTCGCTTCGTCTCCGCTCAGCATCAATATTCGCTGCTCGCTCGGGCTGCTGAGCGAGAGGTGCTTCCCGCTGTCGAACACTTCGGCCTGGGCTTTTTCCCCTATTTCCCGCTCCATAATGGCCTGCTGACCGGCAAGTTCTCCCGCGAGGGCGGGCCGAGCGACAGCCGGATCATGGCTACGCGGCGCCACGTGTGGGAGAACGCGCCCTGGGATGCTGTCGACGCGTATGCGCGCTTCTGCGACGAGCGCGGTATCACCATGCTTGAGGCCACGTTCGGCTGGCTGCTTTCTCGTCCGTCGGTCTCCAGCGTGATCGCGGGGGCGACGTCCGCCGCTCAGGTCGAAGCCAACGCGCGGGCAGCGACAGCGTGGACGCCGACGGCGGATGACCTGAGCGCTCTCGACGCGATCTTCCCGCTTCCCGCCGATCCTGGCGCGCAGGTGTGATCGGGTTCTACTACGATGTGTGAGAATCCTGTGGCCGATCGAGCGGACGCAGTCAATCCGGAGGCCGCATTTGTCTGAGACGACCACGCAGACCCATCGCGTCGCCGTCGCCGAGGGTGACGACATCACTCTTTCCTGGGCAGGTATCACAGACACCGGGCTCCGGCGTGACAACAACCAGGACGCCTTCCTCGCCGAATACCCGCTTTTCGTCGTGGCGGATGGCATGGGCGGACACGCGGGCGGTGAGATCGCGAGTCAGAGCACGATCGCACGGCTGCATGAGGCCGTCGGCACCGGAGGTATTACCACGAGCGCGATCGAGAGTGCGCTCGAACAGGCCGTCAGCGACATCGCAGCGCATCCGGAGACGACAGACGAGGGAACAGGCACGACGCTCACCGGTGTGTTGTTCGACGTCGCCGAAGACGGACCGCGATGGATCTCGTTGAACATCGGCGACTCTCGCGTCTATCTGCTGCGTGATGATCGGCTCGTCCAGGTCACCACGGACCATTCGGTGGTGCAAGAGCTGATCAGCTCGGGGCGTCTGAGCCCCGAGGAGGCGGAAGGCCACCCGTACAGCAATGTGATCACACGGGCTGTGGGCGCCAGTGAGCTCACCCCGCCCGACTACCTCGGCATCGAGGTGCAAGACGGCGACCGATTCGTGATCTGCTCAGACGGGCTGACCAAGGAACTCACCGACTACGGCATTCAGCATTTCCTTCGCGAACACGCGGATCCGGCCACCGCCGTCGATGCCATGCTCGCGGCGGCGTTGGAGAACGGCGGTCGTGACAACGTCACGCTCATCGTGGTGAAGGTCGAGCGGACCAGTGGTGCTCCCGAGGTAGACAACGCGCCGACCGCAGAGATCGCGGTGGTCGATGACTCTTCCTCCACAACAGACAAGACCGTCGAATAGCCGCCGCCGGCTGTGGATAACTGCCGGTGACACGCGTGTATGGCGTGAGATGGGGGCATGGATCTTGAGCCTCTGACGCTTCCAGCGATTCCGGCCGCCCCGCGTCGGCAACCCGTTCCGGTGCTGGCGGCCGTCGTTCCGATCGGAGCCGGCCTGGTTCTCTGGCTCGTGACAGGGTCGATCTTCTCGCTCTGTTTCGCAGCGCTCGGCCCGCTGATGATCGGGGCGTCGTTGCTCGACGGCGTTCGAACACGCCGCCGCGACAGACGAGCGGCGGCCGAAGAGGAATCAGCCGGCTGGGCACGAGTCGAGCACGATCTCACGAGCCGCCATGAGCGTGAGCGTCGGGAGCTGCGCCGTATGCACCCAGACGCCGCGAGCTGTGTGCAGGATCCGCCATTGCGCGATCTGCGACCCATTGACGAGACGACGCCGCTGGTCATCGGATCCGGCGTGCGTCGCAGCGCGCTTCGCGTGACCGGAGCGGATGGTGAGCGAGAGCGGGCGTTTCGCGAGCGAGCGGCCGAACTGAGGGATGTGCCGATCGTTGTGCCAATGGGGCGCGGTATCTGTCTGCGCGGTCCGGCTCCGGTGACCGCCGCCATCGCACGAGCGCTCATCGTGCAGCTGTGCCTGCGGCATGCACCCAGCCAGCTCTCCCTCGTCGGGGACGAGCTCGAACATCTCGGTCTCGCTGGGTTCGCTCACAGCGGGCGTCCACGCCGTGGGGCGTGGAAACTCGCGGTCACGATCGGTGACGGCGAATCCGTCGACGCGGCGACCGAGCTGAGGCTGTGCGGTGCCGACGGTGAGGTGCCCGAAGGGGTGACGACGGTGATCGACTGTACAGATCCCTCGCGGGCGCGCCTTCGGACGACGAGCGGCGTCGAGCAGGTGAGCGCTGAATGCCTGTCGCTGCACCAGGCACTCGCGGTCGCCGCTGACAGCAGGGAACGAGAAGGAGAGGTGGCGCAGTTGCCCGACGGTGTCGCGCTGTCAGAGCTCAACACATCGGCGGAGAGCACGCGCAACGGGCTGTGTGCGGCGATCGGGCGCACCGAGAGTTCTGAGGTGGTGCTCGATCTTGTCGAGGACGGGCCGCATGCGATCGTCACCGGCACGACCGGATCTGGGAAGAGCGAGTTGCTGGTCACCTGGGTCACGGCGATGGCGGCAGCGCACGCACCCGCCGAGGTCAGCTTCGTGCTGGCTGATTTCAAGGGCGGCACGGCGTTCGATCCGCTCCGTGATCTGCCGCATGTCGCGGCGGTCATCACCGATCTCGATGACGAGGGTGCGCGGCGTGGCGTGCTCACGCTCACCGCTGAGCTGCGCCGCAGAGAAGCCGTGCTTCAAGAACTGGGTGCCCGCAGCATCGCCGAGAGCGCGGGGCGCCTGGGCCGTCTCGTCATTGTGGTCGATGAGTTCGCGGCGCTGCTGCAGGAGCATCCTGATCTGGGTGCCGTGTTCACCGACGTCGCGGCACGCGGAAGAGCACTGGGGATGCACCTCATTCTGGGCACGCAGCGTGCGGCCGGAGTGATTCGCGAGGCACTGGCTGCCAACTGCCCCCTGCGACTCAGCCTGCGCGTGACAGAGGCCGCCGACAGCCGGCTGGTCATCGGCTCTGACGACGCGGCGGAGCTGCCGGGCGGAGCAGGTTCGCGCGGGCTTGCGTTCGTGCGACGCCCGCAGGATGCGGCGGCGGCCGCCGTGCGGGTAGCTCTGACGGGGACGGCCGATCTGCGCGCCGTGGGAACCCGCTGGTCAGGAGCGATCCCACCGGAGAGTCCCTGGCTGCCTCCGCTGCCACGTCGGCTCCCACTGGCCGATGCGCAGCTCACGTACGCCGCCGCAGACGCGATAGTGCTGGGACTTGCTGATGAACCCGAGCTGCAGCGGCAGCGGCCCGTGCTGCTTCGCCCAGGAGAAGATCGCGGGCTCGCCATCATCGGCGGAAGCGGCTCCGGACGTTCCACGGCGTTACGCGCGCTGGCAGCGCAGAGCGATGACCTCGTCATGATCGAGCCCGACCCTGAGCGAGCCTGGGACGCTCTCGCGGCGCTCTCAGCCCCGGGAGCGCGGGCACCGCGGCTCGTGGTGTGCGACGACCTGGATCAGCTCGCAGCGGCGTTTCCGACGGAGCACGCCCAGGTGTTCCTGGAGCGTATGGAGAAGCTGGCACGCGCGGCGTCAGCGCGTGGCTGCACGGTGGCTGTCGCGACCGGTCGACTCTCGGGGCAGATCTCACGCGTCATCGAGGCTCTGCCGACGCGGGTGCTGCTGCGGATGGGGACGAAGATCGAATACATCGCCGCCGGCGGTGAGAACGACGGATACCGTCGCGACCGGGCGCCGGGACGAGGCCGGATCGACGATCGCGAGATGCAGATCGTCTGGACCGAGCCGCAGGCGCCGGGGAGAGACGATGCACGCACGACGCAGTGGCAGCCGGGCGCACGCGTCGTCGGTGTCGTGGCTCCCGGCGTGCGGCACACGATGGATGCCCTGCGGTCGGGGTACCCATCGTGCGATGTGCTGCGCGTCGGCGAGCAGCCGAGCGATGCCAGCGAAGCAGAGCCGAACGCTGCACCGTCGATCCTGGTCGGCGATGCGGAATCCTGGCAGCGGCACTGGGCGCTGTGGCAGCGCATCAAAGCGGAAGGCGAGATGCTCGTTCTCGCTGAAAGCGCGGGAGAGCTGCGTGCCTTCACCGGCTCGCGGGAGCTGCCGCCTTATGCCGAACCGCACGTGGGTCGTGCCTGGAGCATGCGCGACGGGCGCGCGGCGCAGCGGGTCGTGATTCCGCAGCTCGATCCGCGGGCCGGGTGAGGAGACCGCGTCAGATGCCGGCGCCCGGACGAATCGAGCCGACGGGTCTGCCACCGCCGAGCACACCGAGATTGAGCGCATCGGCCAGCTTTGCCACCACGGCGTCGTCGAGGGCGCCCGCACGCGCGAGCAGCGTCGCTGCGACGATCGTCGCAGCGCGTCCGGAACCGTCGAGCATTTTCAGCGCCGCGGTCGTGCCGTCGGGGGCGACCATGACCATGATGCCCTCGGCGCCGCCCTTGGCGAAGACGCCGAGCGTCTCGATCGCGACCGTGTCGGGCTGATCAGGTCCCTCGATCGTCCAGGGGTTCTCTCTGACCGTGCGCACGAGGGTGCCCGCGACGCGGTGCAATGCGAAGGGCGACCGCTCCGAGGCAGATCCGATGCGGTGGATACCGCGGGCGAGGCCGCTCAGCGTGATGGCGTGCACGGGGGCGCCGCATCCGTCGACGGCGGTGTGCGCGATCTTCTCGCCGGTGAGGCGCTCGACAACGTCGCGAATGTGCTGCTGCAGCGGATGCGACGGATCCAAGTAGCCGTCTGTCGGCCAGCCGGTCGCGACGCATGCGCGGAGCATCGCGGCGTGCTTGCCCGAACAGTTCATGCGGATGCGGGCCTTCTGGCTGTGCTCACGCACCATCTCGTCGCGCGTGGCCGAGTCGCTCGGCCATGCGGGCGGGCAGGCGAGGTGATCTTCTGTGAGCGAGCCGGCGGTGAGGATCTCGCGCACCACGTCGGCATGGCGGTCGGTTCCGACATGACTCGCCGTGGCCAGGGCGAGCTGCTCGCCGGCGAGTTCGGCACCCGCTGTGACACAGGCCACAGCCTGAAGCGGCTTCAGACTCGAGCGGGGAAGGATGAGCGCGTCGGCATTGCCCAGGCGCGTGACGACGTCGCCGTCGGGGGAGAGCACGGTCGCGGCGCCAGCGTGGCGGGATTCGATGAACCCGCTTCGCTCGACGACGGCAAGTTCAACAGCATCCGAGGCAGTGAAAGTCTCCAGCACCACTCCACCCTAACGCCGCGTGCCAGACTGGCCATATGAAGCTCGGCGAACACCACTATGCGCTCACGGCGACCTGGACCGGCAATCTCGGCACCGGCACGAGCGGGTATCGCCAGTACTCCCGGGACGTCACGATCCAGATAGACGGGAAGAGCGACCTGCTGGCGTCGGCCGATAAGCCCTTTCGTGGTGACCCGGCACGGTGGAACCCCGAAGACCTCTTGATCGCGGCGCTCGCCGAGTGCCACCTGCTGTCATATCTGCACGCGTGCGTGACGCGCGGGGTCATCGTGGTGTCATACCGCGACAGCGCGACGGGCGTCATGACCGAGCGCGGGGCTGGGTCGGGAGCATTCACCGAGGTGCGGCTGCGCCCCGCGGTCGTCGTCGCGGATGCCTCGATGATCGAGGCTGCGCAGCAGGCACACCATGACGCGCACGAGATGTGCTTCATAGCGAACTCGGTGAACTTTCCCGTCTATCACACGGCCACCGTCTCAGCGGCGTGACACCGGGGGCGCGGGTCAACGCCGTTCGTGCGGCAGCGCCTGTTTGATCTTCTCGATCGGTCCCTGCGGCGCGGGCTCGTTGTAGACACCGGCGAGTTCCTGCCCGCTGAGCGCATGGATGGACGCCATGATCTGGTCTGTCGCCAGGCGCCGTGCCTTGCCGCTGTTCGGGGCTCCGTGCACCGACACGTCGATCGGCTCGCCGAAGCGCACGGTGATGCGCTCTCGCATCGAGGGCATCTTCGCGCCCTTCGGCATGGCCTTATCGGTTCCGATCAGACCGACCGGCACTACCGGCGCTCCCGTCTGCAGCGCGAGAAACGCCACACCGGTTCGCCCTTTGTACAGGCGTCCATCCGTCGAGCGGGTTCCCTCCGGATAAAGCGCGACGGCGAGCCCGTCATCGAGAAGCTGGCGTTGCTGGTCGAGCGCGTCAAGAGCGGCCTGGCCGGCGCCCCGGCGCACGGGGATCGCCCCGATCGACTGAAAGAACGTCCGCATCACGGCCCCGGTGAATCCCGTTCCTTCGAAATACGATGACTTGGCCAGAAAATGCACCGGCCGGGGAGCCGCCACGGGAATGGCAACCGAGTCGATGAACGACAGGTGGTTGCTCGCGAAGATCACCGGACCGTCGAGGGGGACGTTGTCGCGCCCTTCGACCCGTGGGCGATAGATTGTGCGGGTCAGGGCGCCGATCACGGCCCGGCCGAACGCGTAGGTCGCGCCAGCGCGTCGGGGAGTGATGGAAGTCTCTGACTGCTGCTGTGCGTCTGAATCGGAGGATGCTTTCGGCGCCGCGGACTCGTCAGAGGTCATCAGACCAGGTTACTGCGCTTTCTATGCTCCTGACGGCATGCGGCCATCGGCCGCCGGTCACAGACACAGCGTGTCTCTCCCAGCGAGGGCAAAGGCGAATGCGAGATGATGGTGTGTCCGCTTCACGATTCCGAGGTCTCACTGTGCGCACCCGCCCACTCATCGCTCTGTCCGCATTCGCTGCTACCGCTGTGCTGCTGTCTGGGTGCGCTGCCGCTGACGATCCCGACGCCGATTCCGGCGACACGGCCGGAAGCGATCTCTGCTCCGCCACGGTCGAGTCCGGGGCGGCGTCCGACGAGGTCACCGTTGACGGCGAGTTCGGCGAGGCCTCGACCGCGACCTTCGAGCTCGGCCAGACGGTCGACGAGGCCGAGCGCTCGGTGCTCAGCGACGGCGACGGCGACGCCATCAGCGATGGCGACTACGTCAGCTACGCGTTGAGCGCCTTCGACGGTGACAGCGGTGAGCGCCTGGGCGATGCCGGCTACGCCGAGGGCGAGCTCCTGCCGACGGCACTGACGGCGGATGCACCGCTCGGTCAGCTGATCGGCTGCGCGAGCGTCGGCTCGCGTCTGTCGATCGTCTTCCCGACGACGGAGGAGGCCGCGGCGCAGTTCTACATCCTCGATGTGCTTGACGTCGTGCCGACGGCCGCCTGGGGCGAGGAGCAGGAACCTGTCGAGGGCATGCCGGCGGTCACTCTCGGTGACGACGGTGCGCCGTCCATCGAGATCCCTGACGCGGAGGCGCCGACCGAGGTGCAGATCTCGGTGCTCAAAGAGGGCGATGGCATCCTCGTCGAGGCGGGTGACACTTCGCTGCTGCAGTATCACGGTGTGAGCTGGGATGACGGCGAGACGTTCGACTCGTCCTGGGAGAACGGCGCGCCGATCTCGATCGACGGCAACACCTATGTGCCCGGCTTCGTCGAGGCGCTCGAAGGTCAGAAGGTCGGCTCGCAGATTCTCGTCGTGATTCCGCCGGCACAGGCGTACGGCGAAGAGGGCGAGAGCGATCACGAGCTGGCTGGCAAGACGCTCGTCTTCACGATCGACATTCTCGCGACGATGCATCCGGCGGTCGCCGCGCAGTAGCTTATGCCCGCCTCCGGCCGGGCATAAGCTGGTGGCATGCGGCGCATCATCGTTCTCGGCTCCACCGGCTCCATCGGCACGCAGGCGCTCGAGGTCATCCGAGCGAACCCGCGCAGCTTCGAGCTCGTCGCTCTTGCGGCCGGCAGCAATGCCGAGCTTCTCGGCGAGCAGGCTGCGCAATTCCGCATCGATGACACGGCGCTGGGTGCTCAGCAGGCGGAGCAGCTCGTGCGCGATGTCGATGCTGACGTGGTGCTCAATGCGATCACGGGCTCGATCGGACTCGGTCCGACGCTCGCCGCGCTGAAAGCGGGCCGTACGCTCGCACTGGCGAACAAGGAATCGCTCATCGTCGGCGGTGAGCTCGTCACACAGGCCGCGGCCGAGGGGCAGATCGTCCCGGTCGACTCCGAGCACTCCGCCCTCGCGCAGGCGCTGCGCTCGGGCACCCAGGCAGAGGTGCGACGTCTCGTGGTGACGGCATCCGGCGGGCCGTTCCGCGGCCGCTCACGCAAGGAGCTCACATCCGTCACACCAGCCGAGGCGCTTGCCCACCCGACGTGGGATATGGGACGGGTCGTGACCACGAACTCGGCGACGCTGGTCAACAAGGGCCTTGAGGTGATCGAAGCCCACCTGCTGTTCGACGTCGATTACGACGACATCGAGGTGGTCGTGCATCCGCAGTCGATCGTGCACTCCATGGTCGAGTTCGTCGACGGCTCCACGATCGCCCAAGCATCTCCGCCCGATATGCGCCTGCCGATCTCGCTCGGCCTGGATTGGCCGCACCGCACGGCCGGTGTCGGCGTGCCGCTCGACTGGACGAAGGCCTCCAGCTGGGACTTCGAGCCGCTCGATGACGACGCCTTTCCTGCCGTGGCGCTGGCGAAGAGCGTCGGCCGCGCCGGGAGAACCTTCCCTGCGGTGTTCAACGCAGCCAATGAGCAGGCTGTCGACGCGTTCCACGAGGGGCGGCTGCCGTTCCTCGGCATCGTCGACACGGTCGCGCGCGTCGTCGAGGCGCACGACTCACCGGATCAGCTGAGCGTGGAGTCTCTCAGCGAAGCAGAGGCCTGGGCACGCGCGACGGCGGATCAGTTCATCGCAGCCGGCTGAGACCGGAAGCAACTCCGAGACAACGTCAGTCGGGGTAGGGAACGGGCCAGTGCGGCTCGGGAACCGGCCACCCGGCATCGCGGAGAGCCCGCCGCGCCAACTCCCGTGCCGAGTACGGGGTGCGCACGCCGCGGATGTCACGGTAGTCCTGGTGTCCTGGCCCGGCCCAGAGGATCGCGTCGCCCTCGCCGACCATGCCGACGGCGGCCACGATGGCAGCCTCTGGGGGGGAGTGCTCGTGGATCTCGGCATCCGGCTGCGCTCTTCTGGCGCTGCCCACGAGTGTCGCGCGGATCGATGCCGGATCCTCTAGCCGCGGGTGGTGGTCGGTGACGACGAGGATGTCACTGCCCTCGACGGCTGTGCGCGCCATGTCGGGCCGTTTGGTGGCATCACGGTCGCCGTCAGCGCCGAAGAGCATGAGGGTCTTCCCCGGGGTGACGTGGCGGATCGCGGCGAGCGTCTTCTCGAACGCATCGGGGGTGTGACCGAAGTCGACATAGACGGCAGGGCCCTCGTCGCCGGAGACGAGCTCCGTTCGCCCTGGCAGGTACGCGTTGATCCTGCCGTCGCGGTCAAGGGATGCGGTGATGCGCTCCCACGTGTAACCGCCCTCGAGGATCATGACGATGGCGAGCGCGGCATTGGCTGCCATGTGCGCGCCGATGACCGGGACGGTCGTGGTGAGTGTCTTGCCCTCGGGCCCGGTCATGGTGAACAGGGTGCCGCGCTGGTGCTCCTCATCGATCGTGACAACCCAGTCGGCGGTCTCAGCGACGGACGGATCGGCGGCGATCTCCGGCGTTCCGACCGTGACCACCGGCACCTCGGATGCCGCGACGACGTCGACCCCGGAGGCGGAATCGAGACAGATGACCGCGCGACGTGCGCGGTCGGGGCGGAACAGCGGCAGCTTCGCTGCGAAGTACTCCGCCATGTCCGCGTAGTCGTCGAGGTGATCGTGCGAGAGATTCGTGAAGCCGGCGACATCGAAAACGATGCCGTCGACGCGTTTGCGTGACAGCGCCTGTGCGCTGACTTCGACGGCGACAGCTTCGACATCGCGTTCGCGCATGAGCGCGAGCAGCGCGTGCATCTCGGAGGCCTCGGGCGTCGTGAGCCGGGAGACGATCACTTCGCCGGCGATGTGGCGTTCGGCGGTGGATGACAGCCCCGTCACGACATCGAGCTGCGTGAGGATGCCCTCCAGCAGGTGAGAGACGCTGGTCTTGCCGTTCGTGCCGGTCGTCGCCAGCAGCAGCGGCAGCGTGTCATCGGCACCCGTGCCGTACACCCAGGCGCTCAGGGCGCCCAAGACACCGCGCGGGTCGTCGACGACCACGATCGGAAGGCCCGTATTGCCGGCGATATCGGCCCCGGCCTCGTCGGTGATGATCGCGACGGCGCCCTTCTCCGCGGCTGTGGATGCGAAGACGGCGCCGTGCTGATTCACGCCCTGGATAGCGACGAACGCCTCACCGGCTCGGAGATCGGCGGTGGCGAGAGTGATGCCTGTCACCGTGACGTTCGCGGTGTCGCCACGGGTGGCGGTGGCGAAACGTGCGGCGAGATCGGCGAGCGATCGCTGTGGCGGATGCTGCGGACGAAGCACGGGAGGAAGGCTGGGCTGAGTGGTCGACATGTCCCTTTCATGATCTCACGGGCAGCTCTCTGGAGCGTGCCTCCCGACTCGTGTTGTATGCGTGTCGGGGCACGCCCCAGAGAACGCCGTCAGCCGTGCCGGCCGGATGCGGTTACGCTGATCGGCGGTACGCCACGATGGCGACGATCAGAGCGGCCACGGCGGCGACGAGCCCCGCCGCACCGAGTGTCGTGCCGAGCGGGTCGATTGTTGCCGCGGTGTCGGCGGTTGACTGCTGGTCTGCCGGGTCGTGCTGGTCTGCATGGTCGCCGTGCGCGGCATCCGACGAGGTATCGGCGTCACCCGTGACGGTCACGACCGGAGCGGGAGAGTCGAGATCGTGCGGGTCGGCGCCGTCCTCCGCCACCTCGACCCATTCGTTCACCCCGCTCTCGCACTGCTGCACGACGGGGAACACGAGACTCTCCGGTGCGTCTTCGCCGAGACGCACTGACATGCTTGCCGTTGCTTGCAGTCCGCTCGGTACGGGTGTCACCGCCGTATAGGTGACAGCCGAGACCAGTCCGTTGTCGGCATGCTCGACGGCGATCTCCCAGTTGCTGTCGACCGTCGGGGCGACCGACGCCAGTCCCTCGGGCATCGTGATGCGCAGCGACGTGGTGGGCGATTCCTCGCACCCGTGTGTGAACGCGAAGGTGAGATCGGCCGAGCCGTCCGGCTCGACGGTGTCGGGGGAGACACCGACGTGTGCTGATGCGGCGGCGGGGGCGGCCAGCACGAGGCCGGCAGCCAGGGCGGCGGTGATGATGCCGCGGCGGGTGAATCGGGTAGAGGTCGTGCGAGAGGACATGTTTTTCTCCTGTGTTCGTGTGCAGCGCGCGACTGCGTGCGGGCGCACCGATCGGGGCCCGCGAATGGATGCCGTGTGACGGCGGTGATCACATGCGGCTGATCAGCCGCGGAGAGACAGCGGTGGGCCCCGCAATGAGAGATCGCCCACGCGCAGCACCGAGACGAAGCGTCGTGCGGTGGCTTCCAGTGCGGCAGGGCGGGGAAAGTCCGCGAGCGGCCGGGGTGTCCACCGGCGCAGCGTTGTGCGCACCCACTGCGCGATGGTGCGCGCCAGCTGCTCACCGCGCCAGAGCATCGCGATCGTCGCGACCGCAGCGACCAGGTGGGCGGTGAGCATTCCGGCGTCGGGTGCGACGGCCGTCAGTGTCTGACCGTTCAGCGCGAGAGGAAGGCTGTGATGGTGGTGGTGCCCGGTGACCGTCCCGCTGGATGTCAGCGTCGCGCCCAGGGCTGAGAACAACACGTGGAACACGGTCTGCGACAGCAGCACGGCAGCGCTCAGCTTGCCGAGGTGGAGCGTGCGCCCGACCAGGACAGCCGCAACAGGCGTCAGGAACACGCACAGCGCGATCACGAGCAGCGGATGCGGGGGAGCACCTCCGCCGAGCGTGTGCGAAACGGCCGCCGTGACAGTGGCGATCGACGACGCCGCGGCTCCCCGCAGGAGTCGCAGCTGCCGAGAAGTCACCACTCCAGCCTATGCGGCGGATTCCTAGTTCGCGCACAGTAGCGTTGGCATGTGGAAATCCTGCTCTACGTCGTCGGCATCGTTTTCATGCTGATCGGCCTCGGACTATCGATCGGGTTGCACGAGATCGGCCATCTCGTCCCGGCGAAGCTGTTCGGTGTGCGCGTGGGGCAGTACATGATCGGCTTCGGTCCGCGGCTGTGGTCCAGACGCATCGGCGAGACCGAGTACGGCTTCAAGGCGCTGCCGCTGGGCGGATTCATCTCGATGTCGGGGATGTACCCGGCATCCGACGGCAAGCGCGCCAAGGGGATCTTCAGCACGCTGGTGCAGGATGCCCGCTCCGCCAACGACGAGACGATCGCCCAGGGCGATGAAGACCGTGTCTTCTACCGGCTCTCGATGTGGAAGCGCATCGTGGTGATGCTGGGCGGTCCGGTCATGAACCTGATCCTGGCTGTTGTGATCTTCACCGTGCTGGCCTCGGGAATCGGCATCCAGCAGGGCACCACGACGATCGCGAGCGTGAACGAGTGCGTACTGCCGGCAGGGACCGCGCAGACCGAATGCGAGCCGGATGATCCGGCGACTCCCGCGGCGGAGGCTGGTGTGCTGCCCGGTGACGTGCTGGTCTCGATCGGCGGTACGCCCGTGTCGAACTTCGCGGAGGCGACGGCGCTCGTGCAGGCCGCTCCCGGTCAGCGGCTGGACATGGTCGTCGAACGCGACGGTCGGCAGGAGACTCTCATGGTCACCCCGATCGCCGCGGAGCGTGTGCTGACGGACGCATCGGGGCGACCGGAACTCGACGCAGACGGTGAGCAGATCGTCGCCGAGGTCGGCTACGTCGGTATGAGGTCGCAGTTGGCGTTCACGCCGCAGCCAATCGGCACGGGCGCTGTGATGGCAGCAGAGAACGTGGGCCGGGTCTCGAGCATCATCGCGACGTTGCCGGTGCGGCTGTGGGATGTCGGCGTCTCGCTGTTCACCGGGTCGGAACGCGACCCGGACAGCCCGCTCAGCGTCGTCGGCGTGGGCCGACTCGCCGGTGAGGTCGCCGCCACGGATGCGCCCGTGCTGGAGCGTTTCGTGGTGCTGTTGAGCCTGCTCGGCTCGCTCAACATCGCGCTGTTCGTGTTCAACCTGATCCCGTTGCTGCCGTTGGACGGCGGTCACATCATCGTGGCGATCTGGGACGGCGTGCGCCGTGCCTGGGCGAGGCTCTTCCGCCGGCCGCCGCCTGATCCGGTAGACGCGACGCGGCTGGTGCCGTTGACGGTCATCGTGGCGGTGCTGCTGATCGGCATGTGGGCGCTGCTGATGATCGCAGACGTTGTGAACCCGATCGTGCTGTTCCCGTAGCTCAGGCGAGCGCGTGCGCGGCGAGTCGCTCGAGGGTGCGGATGCCGTCGCGCGACAGGATCGACTCGAGGTGCCCCTGGACGGACGCGAAGGATGCTCCGCGGAGGGCGTAGACGTCACCGGTGTCGGCGTCGGCGGAGACCTCGGCGGCACCCGCTGCCGTGGTGCCCGCCACGACGCGGGCCGTGAACGTGTTGTAAAAGCCGATCGAGGCGGCTTCCCCGAAGATCGGCACGGTCTTCTGCAGGCCCTGGTGCGGTGAGTCGAGGGGCGTCAGCGCGATGCCGAACCGATCGGCGAGAATCTGATGGCTCAGGCACACGGCAAGCAGGGGTGAGCCGCTGTCGAGCCTGCGGGCGATGATCGCACGCAGGCGTGCGATGCGTGGGGTGTCGGCGTCGCGGGGGTCGCCGGGGCCGGGTCCGGCGACGAGAAGCTCGGCGGCGTCGATGTCGGCATCGGACGCTTCGCTCCACAGCTGAATCGTCGCGTCGAGGCCGAGGTGGCGCAGCTGGTGGGCCAGCATGGTGGTGAAGCGGTCTTCCGCGTCGATCACGAGGACGCTGCGTCCGGCGAACGGGCCCGTGGAGCCGTCCTGCTGGGGGTTGATCCAGAACTCGGCCAGACGGGAGTTGCGTGAGGCGAGCAGCGCGCTGACCTCGGGGTCGTCGGCGAGCGCTGTGTCCGCTGCGGGCTCATCCGGGTCGTCGTCCTTCGCCGGCGCGCTCTCGCGTTCGATGGCTCCGATCGCGCCGAGCACGCCAGCGGCTTTGCCATGGGTCTCGCTGACTTCGCCGTGCGGGTCGGAGTGGCGCACCAGAGTGGCGCCGACCGGCACGCGCAGGTGGCCGCCTTCCAGATAGACCGTGCGAATGAGGATGGGCGCATCGACGTCGTGGCCGCCGTCGTCGTTCGGCGTGAAAAGTGCGGCGACGCCGGAGTAATAGCCGCGCGGCTTAACCTCGTGGCGACGGATGACGGCGCAGGCGTTCTGCATCGGGGAGCCGGTGACGGTCGGGGCGAACATCGTCTCGCGAAGGATGTCGCGCGGGTCGAGGCGGCTGCGACCGCGCAGCATGTACTCGGTGTGCGTCAACCGTGACATCTGTTTCAGATGCGGGCCAGTGATGCGTCCGCCATCAGAGCAGACGGCGCTCATCATCTTGAGCTCCTCATCGACGACCATGAAGAGCTCTTCGGTCTCTTTCGTGGACGACAGGAACTCGACCAGGGTGTCTTTGGTTGCGCCCCCTGCGGGATGACGGAAGGTTCCCGAGATCGGGTTCATCGTGACGATGCCATCGCGTGCGACCACGTGCGCTTCCGGGCTCGCGCCCACCGCGATGTGGCCGGGGGTGACGACAGCGAAGGTCCAATAGGCGCCGCGTTCGTGCTCGACAAGCGCTCGGAACCAGGTGAGCGCGGCGATGCGTTCGTCGGCGTTCACGCGGGCGGTGTAGTCGCGGCGGATGACGAAGTTCGCGCCTTCGCCGTGGCCGATCTCGTCGTCGATGACCCGGCTGACGATCTGGGCGTAGTCGTCGTCGCTGATGTCGAAGCCGGCGTCTTCCAGGGCGATCGGATCGCTGGGAAGCGCGCCGACGACGTCGGCGAGGGGGAGGTGCTCGTGGCGGTCGACCAGCAGGCACCGCAGCGGTGTGCCGTCGTCTTGTGCGTCGAAGCCGCGCTCGCGCACCTGGCGGTAGGGAACCATCGCGAATACCTCGCGGGCTGTGCCGTCAGCGGTGAGAGGAATGTCAGCGAGAAGGTCGACGTCTTCCACGTCGCCGGTGAGGATCTCGACGGTCTCGGTGCCTTCTCTGGCGATCAACACGAACGAAGCATCGGCATTGCGCGCCAGCGCGTCGAGCAGGGCTGCGGTATTGGTCATCGAGATCTCCTGTGCAGGTCTCCGGCTCGGCTCGACGAAAAAACCGCCGAGGTCGGCGGTCTGGTTTCGTGGGAACGCGAACACCGCCTAGAAGGCGGGCCACCAGGTGAGGTTCGCGGGCATGGCCTGAAACTATCACACGGCGAGCATCCAGCCCTGCCGCGTGGCAGCGGCGTAGGCTGGAGGTGTGCCAGCCGTGAATCTTGGGATGCCGAGCATCCCCGAAGTCCTCGCTCCTCGCCGCAAGTCTCGCCAGCTCAGCGTCGGCAAGGTCCTGGTGGGCGGTGACGCGCCCGTCAGCGTCCAGTCGATGACCACCACGAAGACGACCGACATCAACGGCACGCTCCAGCAGATCGCCGAGCTGACCGCGTCGGGCTGCGAGATCGTGCGCGTCGCTGTGCCGCATCAGGATGACGCCGATGCGCTGAAGATCATCGCGATGAAGAGCCAGATCCCGGTCATCGCCGACATTCACTTCCAGCCCCGCTACATCTACACGGCGATTGACGCCGGATGCGGTGCGGTGCGCGTGAACCCGGGCAACATCCGTGAGTTCGACGGAAACGTCGGCAAGATCGCCGAGGCGGCCAAGGCCGCGGGAGTTTCACTGCGCATCGGTGTCAACGCCGGCTCACTCGACAAGCGGCTCCTGCACAAGTACGGCAAGCCGACGGCCGAGGCGCTGGTCGAAAGCGCCGTGTGGGAGGCGTCGCTGTTTGAAGAGCACGACTTCCACGACTTCAAGATCTCGGTCAAGCACAACGACCCGATCGTCATGGTGAAGGCCTACCGGCAGCTCGCCGAGCGCGGTGACTGGCCCCTGCATCTCGGCGTCACCGAAGCGGGCCCCGCGTTTCAGGGAACCATCAAGTCGGCGACGGCGTTCGGCATCCTGCTGTCAGAGGGGATCGGCGACACGATCCGTGTCTCGCTGTCAGCGCCCCCCGCGGAAGAGGTCAAGGTCGGGCATCAGATTCTGCAGTCGCTGAATCTGCGCGAGCGCAAACTCGAGATCGTGTCGTGCCCATCGTGCGGTCGTGCGCAGGTCGACGTGTATACGCTCGCCGACAACGTGACCGAGGGTCTCAAAGAACTCACGGTTCCGCTGCGCGTCGCCGTGATGGGCTGTGTCGTGAACGGCCCGGGTGACGCGCGCGAGGCCGATCTGGGTGTCGCTTCCGGAAACGGCAAGGGCCAGATCTTCGTCAAGGGGGAGGTCATCAAGACCGTGCCCGAGGAAGACATCGTGCAGACACTCATCGAAGAGGCGAACCGGATCGCCGAGGAGATGGGGCCGGACGCGAAGCCCGGCACAGCACAGGTGATCACCGCATAGGCCAGGAGAGACTTTCTTGAATCCCACGGCAGTGACGTTTCCTCAGCGCGCAACGACAGCGGAGGCGCCGGTGGTTCTCGCCGTGTCGTCGCCTGACGGCGCCGTCATCGTGGTCGATGAGACACCGTTTCATCCTGTCGATCACACCTGGCCCGATCAGCCCGGTGACACGGGGAGTGTGCGCATCGGCGAGGAGCGCGTCGACGTCGTCGAGGCAGTGATGGCGGCTGTCAGCGACGATGGCGTCCTCGCCGTCGGCGGCGATATTCCGGTCAAACGCGGTGCGGAGGGGTGGACGTGGCTGGTCGGCCACCGGATCGACACCCCTGCCGTTCCGGCGTGGGCGGCTCCGGGCGCCACGGTGGTGCTTGACGTGGACGGCGCACGACGCGATGCGCTCAGCCGTGGTCACACGGGCTGCCATCTCGCCTCCCTCGCGCTCGATATGGCACTTGCCGATCTGTGGCGCAAGGCCCCGGGCGTCGACGCACTCGGTTCGCCCGATTTCGAAGGGCGGGCGAACCAGATCAGCCGCATCCACGAAGACGGCGCGATTGACGACTATCGACTGGGCAAGAGTCTGCGCAAGGCCGGTTTCGACACGGAAGCGCTCGCCGCGTCACTCGTCGATCGTGAAGTGCGCATCAACGCTCAGTTGGCACAGTGGGTCGCCTCGGGCGCGCGAAGCGTTGTCGAGACGGACGGTGCGACCATCATCGACCATCGCCGCTGGCGCTGCGAGCTGCCGGAAGGCGAGGCGGTGATCCCGTGCGGCGGCACACATGTGTCGTCACTCGCTGAGTTCTCCTCGATCTCCGTGACGCTGGAGCTTCCTACCCCGCAGCTGCTGGTGATGACGACGACCACGGTCGCGGCGCAGAGCTGACGCGCGCAGAACCGGCGCTCAGTACTCGGCGAGCACCTCGGCCAGCATCCGATGGCCCTGCGCCTCGAACTGCTCGTCGCCGACCTGGAATGCCCAGCACGCCGTGCCGACGGCCTCCTGCAGCCGCTCGAGCCGCCAGTCGTCCCGATCGCGCGGGTCATCGCCGTATCCGTCGAAGAAGGCCGCCTCGAGATCGGGCCTGCCACGCCATTGCTGCGCGGCGAGCCTCGTGAAGTCGGTCGCCGCTGGCCGAAACGCGAAGCGCCCGAAGTCGATCACGCGCACCGTCTCACCGTCGATGAGCCAGTTCCGCGGCTGCCAATCGCCATGCGTGGGTACGACAGCGACCGGCTTCGCCGCGGCCGAACGCAACACATCCCGGGTCTTCTGCTCAGTCTCGGGCTCGACCCGGTGCGGCTGATCGAACCACGCCAGCGCACGCGCGATCGTGCGGGGCCAGTAGTCGGCATCCGTGCGCGTCTCCTGCTGATGCAGCGCCCGAAGCAGCGCCCCGGCTTGCATATAGGTCGGGGTGTGGGTCTCGGCATCCGTTCCCTGCACGAGCTCACCCGCCAGGAAATCAAGGATCATCACGCGCAGGGATGCATCCGAATCTCGCAGCGGCGCCGCGAGAGCGGATTCGACGAGCGACCGGGTGTACTCGGGGTGCGCGCTCAATTCGCGCCCAATGTGGTGATTGTTCCTGCCGCCGGCTTTGACCACCACGTCTTCATCGCCCGAGCGCACACGCAGCACGATCGATTCGACGACGTTCCACGACATGTCCGTGACGACATGCGCGTCAGCAAGCCGCTCCTGCACCCAGGCGCGCTGCGCCGCGCTCAGCCGTTCCCAGCCGCTCACAGGGCGAACTCGACTTCGCCCTTCGCGATGTCGGCCCGCACGAGCTGCACCGAGACTGTATCGCCTGGCTTCGTCCCGACCGGCACGGGCGCCGATGCCGTGACAGCGGGATCCGCGATCTGGATGCCCGCGCGATCACCGTCCTCGCCGCGCAGCTCGATCACAGTTGCGTCGATGCGCGAACCCACCAGGGGAGTGAGCAGCGCAGCCTCGACACGGTTGACGGTGTCGGCGTTCAGACGAGAGGCCCGCTGCGACGATGTCTGCATGAGCGCGGGCAGTTCGCTCAGCGATTCGCGCGCCCACGTCGGTACCTCGGATCCCTCCGAGATGGCGAGGCAGATCGCCAGTGACCAGCGATCGACGAGTCGGCGCAGGGGAGCGGTGGCGTGCGCGTATGGCGCGGCGATCGCGGCCTGCTCCAAATCGGCCGGTACGGACCCGTCGAAGCTCACATAGCCGGCGCCGCGGAACAGCGACGCCGCTGCCTCGAGCACCGGAAGCGTCAGCGGGTCATGGCGGTCGAGTCCGCGCAGATACTCGCCATACTCTCCCGTTGTCCACGGGCGCCCGAGCGCCTCGGTCTGCCGGCGGAAAGTATCGAATGCGGCACGGTCGGGAGCGGGCATGGTGCGCAGCACCCCGATCTTCGCCCCGACCATGAGCTCGGCTGCAGCCATCCCTGTCATCAACGACAGCTGAGCGTTCCACTCCTCGATCGGCAGAGGGTTACCGCGCACGATCGAATACGTGCCGTCGTCGTTCTGCACCACTTCTTCGTCAGGCATGTTCAGACTCGCCCCGCCGCGCTCCTGCTCTTTCACGATGCGCAGCTCGCCGATCTCCCGCAGCAGTGCGATGCGCGCGTCGTCATCGCGATCGAGCGCCTCCTGTGCGCTCACGTAATCGAGCTGGGCGCGTGAGCGGATCAGCGCGCGCTCGAGTCGGAAGTGCGACACGGATGCGTCAGCGCTCAGCTCGAACGTCCACACCAGCGCCGGGCGATCAACGTCGGGCAGCAGCGAGGCGTGATTCTCGCTGAGCACGCGCGGATGCAACGGAATCGACCCATCCGCGGCGTACAGCGTCTGTCCGCGCTCACGTGCCGCGGCGTCCACCGCCCCGGTGGGTGCGACGAACCCCGGCACATCGGCGATGGCGTAGCGCACGGTGTACCCCGAATCCGTGCGCGCGAGATGGAACGCCTGATCGAGGTCTTTCGCCCCCGCCGGGTCGAGCGTGACGAAGTCCACATCGCGTAGGTCGAGCTCGGGCGTCGCCGGCACGGCGGCGGATGCCTCGGCCTCTGCCGCCGCTGAGAAGTCGACGGGGGCATCGACGGCGTCTCGCAGGGCGGCGAGGGCTCGGGCGAGCTCACTCTGAGCGGCGGATGGAGCAACATGGGCGCGACGCTGAGGCATGCCCTCAGCCTAACGACGGCCACCGTTGACGCGTGTCACAGATCGACCGAATCGGCCCGGATCCCGACCGGGAGAGATAGCGTGAAACCATGACCAATGCAGACAAGGCTCAGACCCTCGCCGCCCTCTACAGCGCTCCCGAGATCCTCCGCGTCGTGAACGTGTGGGACGTCGTCTCCGCTCAGGCCATCACCGCCCTCGACCAGACCGCAGCGCTGGCGACGGCCGGGCATTCCATCGCCGCGACTTACGGCTACCCCGATGGGCAGATCCCGCGCGAGCTGATGATCGACATGGTCGGTCGTATCGCCGCATCCACCGAGCTCCCCGTCAGCGCCGATCTCGATGACGGATATGACGACGCGGGCGAGACCACGCGGCTCGCGATCGGCGCAGGCGTCGTCGGCGCGAACGTCGAAGATCGGCTCAAGCCGCTTGCCGAGTCTGTCGCGGTCGTGGAAGCGATCGTCAAGGCTGGCGAAGCCGAGGGTGTGCCCTTCGTGCTCAACGCCCGCACCGACGCCTTCGTCCGCGGCGGCGGTCGTCCGGTCGACGAGAGCATCGCCGACGCGATTGAACGGGGGCGCGCATTCCTCGACGCCGGCGCGACAAGCGTCTTCGTCCCCGGCATTCTCGATGCCGATGTCACCCGCAGGCTCGTCGAGGGGATCGGCCAGCGCAAGGTCAGCGTCATCGGGCTGCCCGGTGCCCTCACCGCCGCGGAATATGAGGCGCTGGGTGTCGCCCGTATCTCGTACGGGCCCACGACACAGCGTGTCGCACTCACCGCCCTGCAGGACGTCGCCACGAGCCTCTACGCTGACGGCGTGATCCCCGAGGGCACCCGGGCTCTCAACTGATACGTGCGGCCACGGGTCACTAGACTGGGCCCGTGGTCACTCGTCTCTCGAAATTCTTTCTCCGTACGCTGCGTGAAGACCCCGCCGAGGCGGAGGTCATCAGCCATAAGCTCCTGTTGCGCGCGGGATATATCCGCCGACAGTCCGCAGGCGTGTTCGCCTGGCTTCCGCTGGGGCTCAGGGTCAAGGCGAAGATCGAGACCATCGTCCGGGAAGAGATGGCGAACGCGGGGGCACAGGAGGTGCATTTCCCCGCGCTCATGCCGCGGGAACCGTACGAAGCGACCGGTCGTTGGGAAGAGTACGGCGACCTGCTGTTCCGTCTGCACGACCGCAAGGGCGGCGACTATCTGCTCGCGCCCACGCACGAAGAAGCGTTCACGCTCCTGGTGAAAGACCTGTACTCGTCGTACAAAGATCTGCCGCTGACGCTCTTCCAGATTCAGGACAAGTACCGCGACGAGGCGCGGCCCCGCGCCGGCCTGCTGCGCGGCCGCGAGTTCACGATGAAGGACGCCTACTCCTTCGATGCCTCCGACGCAGGTCTCGAAGCCTCGTACATGAGCCAACGCGACGCCTACGAGCGGATCTTCCAGCGCCTCGGCCTGGAATACGTCATCGTGCAGGCGGACGCCGGCGCGATGGGCGGTTCGCGGTCAGAAGAGTTCCTGCACCCCACACCGGTCGGCGAAGACACCTTCGTGCGCACCGACGGAGGGTACGCGGCGAACGTCGAAGCCTTCACCACGGCGATTCCGGATGCGGTGCCGTTTGACGATGCCCCCGAGGCCACGATCTTCGACTCACCCGACACGCCGACCATCGAGACGCTCGTCGAGCACTCGAACGCGATCCTCGACGGCGAGTACACCGCTGCCGACACGCTGAAGAACGTCGTGCTCGCCCTCACCCACCTCGACGGTACGCGCGAGCTCGTCGTCGTCGGCATCCCGGGCGATCGCGAGGTCGATGACAAGCGTGCCGAGGTCGCCTTCGCGCCGGCCGAGGTGTCGACCGCGACACCGGAGGACTTCGCCGCCAACCCGCAGCTCGTGAAGGGCTACATCGGGCCGTGGTCACCCGACGGCGCCGTGCTGGGCGAGAAATCGGCTACCGGCATCCGCTACCTCCTCGACCCTCGCGTTTCGAAGGGCACTCGCTGGATCACCGGCGCGAACATCGACCAGAAGCACGCGCACTCCGTCGTCGCCGGCCGAGACTTCGTCGCCGACGGCATCGTCGAGATCGCGAATGTTCGAGATGGCGACCCCGCCCCCGACGGCTCGGGCCCCGTCACGCTCGCGCGCGGCATGGAGATCGGTCACGTCTTCCAGCTCGGCCGCAAGTACGCTGAGGCGCTGGGTCTCAAGGTGCTCGACGAGAACGGCAAGCTCGTCACCGTCACCATGGGCTCGTACGGCATCGGCGTCACCCGCATCCTTGCGATCATCGCCGAGCTGAGTAACGACGATAAAGGACTCATCTGGCCGGAATCCGTCTCACCGTTCGACGTGCACGTCGTCGCTGCTGGCCGCGACCAGCTCGCTTTCGACGTGGCAGAGAAGGCTGCCGCAGACCTCGAGGAGAGCGGGCTCGACGTGCTCTACGACGATCGGCCGAAGGTATCGCCCGGTGTGAAGTTCGGCGACGCCGAGCTGATCGGCGTCCCGCACGTTCTGGTCGTGGGTCGCGGGGCAGCCGAGGGCCAGGTCGAGCTATGGGATCGCCGCACGGGACAGCGTGACATCCTGGCGCTGGCCGATGCGATCGCGGCATTGACGAGCTGATCATGACCGAGCAGCAGCGCGAGGCGCTCAGAGCCGACGTCGAGCGGATCATGACCGAGGCCGGAGTCCTCGCCAACCGATCGTTGATTCGCCGCATCGTGCACACCGGCGTCGGGCTGGGCGAGGACGGCACCGACCGGCTCAACCTCAAGATCGCCTCGGCGGCGCTCGCCGAGATGCGTGACGCGTTCCGACTGTTTCAGCCCTACGCTGACGTGCCCAAGGTCACGGTGTTCGGCTCCGCCCGCACGCAACAAGACGACCCGCTCTATGACCAGGCGCGCTCGGTCGCCGAGGTGCTTGCCGAGCGAGGCTGGATGGTCGTCACGGGCGCTGGCCCCGGAATCATGCAGGCGGCGGCCGAGGGAGCGGGTGAGAAGATGGCGCTCGGCGTCTCGATTCGCCTACCCTTCGAGGAGAAGCCCAGCGCGGTCGTCGCAGACGAGACGCACTCGGTCGAGATGAAGTACTTCTTCACCCGCAAGCTCATGCTCGTGAAGGAATCCACCGGATTCATCTGTCTTCCCGGCGGCTTCGGCACGCTCGACGAGATGTTCGAGCTGCTCACCCTGCAGCAGACCGGCAAGGCCGAGCCCATGCCCATCGTGCTGCTCGATGAGCCTGGGGGGACGTTCTGGCGGAACCTGGAGCACTTCGTGCTCGAGACGCTGGTTCCGGCGGGAGTGATCTCGCCGGATGACTTCGATCGCGTGCTCGTCACCGACTCAGCTGCGGATGCCGTCGCCGAGATCTCCGTGTTCTGGAAGAACAAGGACTCGCTGCGCTGGCTGTACGACGTGCTCGTGCTGCGGTTGAAGAATCGCCCGACCGCCGACGAGGTGGCCCAACTCAACAAACAGTTCACCTCGGTCATCGCGGCGGGGAGAATCGAACTGGTCGATGCGTTGCCGCAAGAGGTGTCTGACAACGACCGGGTCGAGCTTCCCAGACTGGCGCTGCAGCTCGGCCAGCGTGAAGTCGGCGGGCTGTATCTCCTCATCGACGCGATCAACGCCCTCCCGTCCGCTGACTGATCGCGTTCGCGCCACGGCCCCGCCGATGTGGGACCTCACGCTGACAGATGACGACGGGGCCGACCGCGCTGGCACTTGCCGCGGTCGGCCCCGTGTCGTGATCGGATCGGGGTGGGTGATCAGGTGTGTGTGCGCCGACGGATGCTGAAGGCGACCAGACCACCGCCGGCCAGAAGGGCGGCGACTGCCGCCGAGAGGGCGACCCAGAAGCTTCCGTCCAGCCCGGTAGCGGGAAGGGTGCCGTCGCCGCCAGCGGCCGAACCGCTGTCGTCACGGGGCAGCTCACCGGGCTCTTCGTCTGATCCGTCACCGGGCCCGTCCACAGCGGGCGGATCGGTCGGTGCGGCGGCAATCTCGAACGAGACCGACAGCGGATCGCTCGTGCGAGCGCCCAGCGCCTGCGCGACAGTGACGTCGTAGGCTCCGGCGGCGAGCTCGGAAAGCGCGAACGTCCACGTGCCGTCATCGTTCACCGTTGCCACGGTGGCTGAGGTGTCAGCGGCGGAGGCGAAGCTCGCGCGAGCGATGCCCGGCGTCGACGATGACACGACGATCTCGGCGCCGGGGAATCCGGTGCCACTCAGCTCAACAGAATCCGTACCGATCGGCAGGGCTCCGGACGGTGCCGAAGCGATCTCCAGACCGCTCAGGTCGGCACGTTGCGTGAGCCACTCATCGGGCGTCGTGGGGCGATCGATGATGCGGGTCTCGCCGATGCATCCGTGCCAGCCGTTGCGGGCGGCGTCATCGGACCAGTCGGCGCCGATGATCCACGGCATGCCCTCGTTCCACGTCATCCCGACCGTGTCGACGGCGTTGCGCAGCACCGGAGCGCCATCGACGTACATCGTCGTGGCCTTCGTCTGCGGGTCGTTCACGATCGCGACGTGCGACCAGGCGTCGGGCATGATCTCACCCGACCAGTTGACACGATCGCCCTTGGTGGCGTCTGCCGACAGGCTCGTGTACTGGAACTCACGCAGGTTCGAGATGCCGAGCGCGGTCGGCGATGCGGTGTAGTCCCACTGGCTCGGCGGCATGTCGGTGTGCGAACGGTTGCCCGTGCGCACCAGAGCTTTCGACCAGCCGTTGGCCGAGGCATCCCACTCGGCGTCCAGCTTCACGAAGGTCTCGATCGTGTATCCGCTGGAGAGATCGGCGTCGTTGATGGCAGCGTCGGCCGCGGTCGTGAGGTAGCTGTAGCGCTCGGCCGACGAGTCGGCGAAGCAGACGGCCGCACCGTCCGATGAGTATCCGTGCACGTCGGAGCTTTCGATGGTGACGTCCGACCACTCGGCGCCGACGGCGTTCGTCTCGGCGGGGTCGACGCGGTGCAGATCGTTGTCGCCGGCGATATCGGCGACGACGGTGTCGGCATCCACGTCGCCGTCCAGTCCGTTGAAGCGCCAGTGCGCGAGGGTACCCGGCGCCTCGGGGAAGTCGAGCTCGTTGCCCGGGTATGCCGTGTCGCGGGGATCAGGGCCCTCGAAGCCGTCAAGCAGAATGTCACGTGCGCGCTGCGTCAGCGACGGCTCATCCGCTGTGGTTCCGGCACCGAAGTCGGGGTTGAACCCGGCGAAGCGCGCGGCGAAGTCGATGTCGATGCTGTACTGCTGCTGCGGACCTTCCAGGAACGGCTGATCGTAGCTGGTCAGCGTCTCCTGCGGCTTGGAAACGACCCACGGCGACGCCGTCTGCGCGTTGATCTGTCCGTTGGTCAGGTCGAACTCGAGCAGCCCGAGATAGCCGTTTCCGCCCTCGTACGCCATCTGGTAGTCGATCAGGACCTCATGGACGTCGTGACCGAAGTTGTTGACCTTCGTCAGCCGCGTCGCGCCGTGGAAATGCCCGTTGAAGGTGAGGAAGATCTGGTCGTTGTCTGCGATGAGCTTGTCCCAGAGCATCAGGCCGTACTCCGTCTCGCGCGGGCTCTCTCCGTCGGCATCGATGTTGAGCACCTCATGGCTGGTGAGGATCACGGGAACGGTCGGATGCTCCGCCATCACTGAATCCGCCCAGGCCAGTGTCGCCTCAGACACCCGCCAGGGGAGCGTCAGCACCATGAACTCCTGCCCTTCGGCTTCGAAGATGTGATACCGGCTGAGACCTGTGGGGTCGCTGCCCTGGTAGGACGGATCAGCGGCGGCTCGCTCGACGGGGAACCACTTCAGGAACGGCTCGGCGTCGAGGTCATAGTCGGTGTCGACGAGGCTCGCGCTGCTGTTGAGGACATCGTGGTTGCCCGTGAGGATCGAGTACGACTGTCCGGCGTCCTCGAGATTCTGCATTGCGCGGTCGGCGGCCTGCCACTCCGCCTCCACAGTGGCGCGGTCGACGATGTCGCCGACGTGAGCGGTGAAGGGAATGCGCAGCTCCGACGCGTTCTCGGCGATCCACGCGGTCTGCGTCGCGAAGGGGTCTGTCCCGTATCGAGGCTGGAACTGCTCGGCGGAGTACCGGGAGTAGAACTGGGTATCGGGCAACACCGGGAGGGTGAAGCGCGAGGCGAGGTCGGTGTCCTCGGCGGCGGCCGACGCAGGTAGCGCGGTGGATGTCGAGAGGAGGCCAGCGGCGAGGCCGACCGCGAGTGCGCCGGCGACGCAACCAGCGGCGCGTCGTCGGCGAGAGACAGAGAGGGTGGTTGACGGACGCAACGAATGATCCTTCGAGTCGGGGGGAGGGGGATTTCACCTCTCGTCCGATCGTCGCGGATCGGCCGAAGCAGGCGTGTGCACGCCACAATGGCCCCGGCAGGTTGCCGAAGAGTTGCCAGCAGACGGACGCGAGGTTGCACAGCGGCAACGAGCCCACAGCGTCTCAGCGGCGGCCCCCGCTGTGACCGGGTATCGTAGAACGGTGCCGCGCGTGCAGGATGCTGCGGCGAGAGCTGAATACGGAGGCCGTTATGGAAATCGAACTGGGGCTGCTGCGCGGGATCGAGAAGGAAAAGGCGATTCCTTTCGAAGAGCTCGTCGCCATCATCGAGCAGGCCGTCCTGACGGCGTACGGTAAGCACGTCTCCGAAGACGGCGCTGTTCCGGTCGGCGTCCGTGTGAAGCTCGACGAAGCGAGCGGGCACGTGGCCGTGCTGCAGGCGGTGACCGACGCCGAGGGCGCGATCATCGGCGAAGAGGATGCCACTCCCGAGGATTTCGGGCGCATCGGCGCCTTCGCCGCGAAGCAGGTCATCAGCCAGCGTCTGCGCGACATCGCCGACGACGCCGTGCTGGGCGAGTTCAAGGGCAAAGAGGGCGACATCGTCGCCGGTGTCATCCAACAGGGCCCGAACCCGCGCATGATCCACATCGACCTGGGGTCGGTCGAGGCCATCCTCCCTCCCGAAGAACAGGTCCCTGGCGAGGACTACGCCCACGGTTCGCGCCTGCGCGTCTACGTCACGAGCGTCGCGAAAGGGCTCAAAGGTCCCCAGATCACTGTTTCGCGCACGCATCCCGGATTGGTGCGCAAGCTCTTCGCGCTGGAGGTGCCGGAGATCGCTGCCGGACTCGTCGAGATCGTCTCGCTCGCCCGTGAGGCTGGCCACCGAACCAAGATCGCGGTGAAGGCCAATGACCCGTCGATCAACGCCAAAGGCTCATGCATCGGCGAACTCGGCCGTCGTGTGCGTGCTGTGACCGAAGAACTCGCCGGCGAGAAGATCGACATCGTCGACTACGATTCCGAGCTCGCTGCGTTCGTGGCGAATGCGCTGTCGCCGGCGAAGGTCACCAGCTCCTTCATGCTGGATGCCGGCACCAAGGCGGTTCGCGCGCTGGTGCCCGACTACCAGCTCTCGCTGGCGATCGGCAAAGAAGGTCAGAACGCCCGACTCGCGGCCAAGCTCACGGGCGCGAAGATCGATATCCAGCCCGACAGCATCCTCGACTGACCGGCAACGCGCAGTTGCCTCTCCGGTAGGCGGTGTAGGATGGAACCTGTACGAACATGCGTCGGTTGTCGCGTGCGTGCTTCCCGATCTGCTCTGATCAGAGTGGTGGCAGACCATGGTGTCCTCATCGTCGATGAGCGTGCCGTGTTGCCGGGGAGGGGCGCGTGGCTGCATCCGACGCAGGAATGCATGGAAACCGCGCTGCGGCGCCGTGCTTTCGCACGAGCCCTCCGTGTGTCCTCACCGCTGGACACGCAGACCATCGAGAAACGGCTGAACGGCTATGGAAACAAAGTGAACGGCTCGAAATGAGACCCGTCCGCAACTAGTGGTCTGCCCTGTCTGGGCAGACCGACCCAGACAGGAGAATTGTGGCTGCCAAACCACGCGTACATGAGATTGCCGCTGAACTCGGCGTCGACAGCAAGTTCGCACTTGCCAAGCTGAAGGAGATTGGCGAGTTCGTCAAGAGTCCTTCGTCGACTGTCGAGCCGCCTGTGGCACGCAAACTTCGCGCTGCCATCGAGGCCGACGCGGATGCGAAACCCAAGGCAGAGGAGAAGCCTGCTGCCGCCAAGGGCGCAGCGACTGCCAAGCCCGCAGCGGCTAAGCCCGGTGCTGCGAAGTCCGGTGCTGCGAAGCCCGGGCCCAAGGCTCCGACCCCTGGCCCTAAGCCAGGACCGAAGCCTGCCCCCGAAGCGAAACCGGCCGCCGAGGCGCCGACCCCGGAGGCACCGGCGAAAGATGCACCGGCGCCAGCGGCTGAGACCGCATCTCAGGCTTCGCCCGACAAGGGTGCTCCGAAGCCTGGTGCGCCGCGTCCGGGGAACAACCCCTTCTCCACTTCGCAGGGCATGGGCCAGCGTCCGTCCGGCCCTCGCCCAGGAAATAACCCCTTCGCTTCCTCGCAGGGCATGGGCCAGCGCCCGACGCCGGGCAACATCCCCCGTCCGCAGGCTCCGCGCCCCGGTGCGCCGCGTCCCGGTGCACCGCGACCTGGCTCTCCTCGTCCGGGCGGCGCCCGCGGCGGACAGGGCGGTCGTCCCGGCGGCGCTCCGTTCCAGCAGCGCTCCGGCGGTCCCGGTCGTCCCGGTGGCGGTGGCCCTGGTGGCGCTCCGGGTCGCGGCGGCTTCGCCGGTCGTCCCGGTGGTGGCGGTCGCGGCCGTGGCCCCGGTGGTGGTACCGCGGGTGCCTTCGGCAAGGGCGGTGGCAAGTCCAAGCAGCGTAAGTCGCGTAGGGCGAAACGGCAAGAATTCGAGATGCGGTCGGCACCCGTTGTCGGCGGCATCAACGTCACCCGCGGCAACGGTGAGACCATCCGCATGCGCCGCGGCGCATCCATCGCCGACTTCGCAGACAAGATCGAGGCGCTGACCGGCTACACGGTTCAGCCCAGCACCCTGGTGACGATTCTGTTCAACCTCGGCGAGATGGCCACAGCCACCGAGTCGCTGGACGAAGCGACGTTCGAGGTGCTCGGTGAAGAGCTCGGCTACAAGATCCAGATGGTCTCGCCCGAGGACGAGGACAAAGAGCTCCTTGAAGGGTTCGGTCTCGATCTCGATAAAGAGCTCGAAGCCGAAAGCGATGAGGATCTCGAGATCCGTCCTCCGGTGGTCACGGTGATGGGCCACGTCGATCACGGTAAGACGCGACTGCTCGACGCGATCCGCAAGACCAACGTCATTGAGGGAGAAGCCGGCGGCATCACCCAGCACATCGGTGCGTACCAGGTCTGGACCGAGCACGAGGACGTCGAGCGTGCGGTCACCTTCATCGACACCCCGGGTCACGAGGCATTCACCGCCATGCGTGCGCGTGGTGCCCAGGTCACTGACCTCGCGATCCTCGTGGTCGCGGCCGATGACGGGATCATGCCGCAGACGGTCGAGGCGCTGAACCACGCACAGGCTGCCGAGGTTCCGATCGTCGTCGCCGTGAACAAGGTGGACAAGCCCGAGGCGAACCCGGCCAAGGTGCGTCTGCAGCTGACCGAATACGGCCTGGTCGCCGAAGAGTTCGGTGGCGATGTCATGTTCGTGGACGTTTCGGCGCGCAAGGGCACCGGAATCCAGGAGCTCCTCGACGCTGTGCTCCTGGTCGCCGACGCGGGTCTTGACCTGACGGCGAACCCGAACAAGGCCGCGCGCGGTGTCGCCATCGAAGCGAAGCTCGACAAGGGCCGTGGTTCGATCGCGACCGTGCTCATCCAGTCGGGAACGCTTCGCGTGGGTGACTCGATCGTGGCAGGCACCGCCTACGGCCGCGTGCGCGCCATGCTCGACGAGAATGGCGTGGCGGTCGAAGCGGCCGCCCCCTCGCGTCCGGTGCAGGTGCAGGGGCTGAACTCCGTACCGCGCGCCGGCGATGTGTTCATCGTCACCGAAGAAGACCGCATGGCTCGCCAGATCGCTGAGAAGCGTGAAGCTGTCGAGCGCAACGCGCTGCTGGCCAAGGCCCGCAAGCGCATCTCGCTGGAAGACTTCACCCGTGCGCTCGAAGAGGGCAAGGTCGAGACGCTCAACCTCATCATCAAGGGTGACGTGTCTGGTGCCGTGGAGGCGCTGGAAGAGTCGCTCATGAAGATCGAGGTCGACGAGTCGGTGCAGCTGCGTATCATCCACCGCGGTGTCGGTGCGATCACCGAGTCGGACGTCAACCTGGCCACGATCGATGACGCGATCATCGTCGGGTTCAACGTTCGTCCCGATCCCAAGGCACGCGAAGCTGCGGCACGCGAAGGCGTCGACGTTCGCTTCTACTCGGTCATCTACTCCGCGATCGACGAGATCGAGGGCTCCCTCAAGGGCATGCTCAAGCCGGAGTTCGAAGAAGTGCAGTCGGGCGTCGCCGAGATCCGCGAGGTGTTCCGCTCCTCGAAGTTCGGCAACATCGCCGGTGTCATCGTGCGCTCGGGAACCATCACCCGCAACGCGAAGGCTCGCATCATCCGCGATGGCGTCGTGCTGGCCGATGGCCTGGCCATTGAGTCGCTGCGCCGCTTCAAGGACGACGTCACCGAGGTCCGCACGGACTTCGAAGCTGGTATCGGACTCGGCAAGTTCAACGACATCCAGGTCGGCGACGAGATCGAGACGACGGAGATGGTGGAGAAGCCTCGCGGCTGACCGTCCCCGTGAGGAGATGGATGCCTCGTCCTTCGCAGAGCGGGGACCCCGCCTCGCTTCGCGAGGCACCCCGATGCTCAGGACCGAGGCATCCATCTCCTCACTCGGCTCACCGCGAGTTGAACAGGAGTAGAAGAAATGGCTGGAGAACGACAGGCGCGCCTTGCGGACCGCATCCGCGTCATCCTGGCTGAGCGCCTGGAGAAGGGCCTGCGCGATCCGCGCCTGGGCTTCGTCACCATCACTGATGTGCGCGTATCCGGCGACCTGCAGCATGCCTCGGTGTTCTACACGGTGCTGGGAACAGACGACGAGCGTGCCTCCAGCGGCGCTGCGCTGGCCTCAGCGACCGGCATGCTGCGTAGCGAAGTCGGTCGTCAGCTCAGTACGCGCCTGGTGCCGACGCTTGAGTTCATCGCAGACGCCCTCCCCGAGAACGCAGACAACATCACGGCGCTGCTGAACGAGGCGCGCCAACGTGACGCCGAGGTCGCAAAGCTTGCGTCGTCGGCTACCCACGCCGGTGACGCCGACCCCTATCTGCGCGCAGATGACGCAGATGACCCAGATGACGTCACACAGTAGATCGGTGAGCCTCCGCTTGCTACTGTGATCCCCGTCGCCAACACGGCGTGGGTGTAGCGCGTCCTCAGGGGGAATTCGAAGATCGTGACAACAGCGTGGCTGAACGCTGTCTCGGTGCGCCCTCGAATCTCCGACGCGCATGGGATCGTCACGGAGCTCACCGCCGCTCTGCTTGAGCAGAGAATCGAGACCGCACCGCACGTCGTGGCACAGCTGGCGAAGCGACTGAACAACGACACGCGAACGGTGTGCGAGGTGGCTGCCGCTTTGACACCGTCGCAGCGGCGGGGGCACAGCGCACTACCGCGAGTTCTGCCCGCTACACGCGCAATGGCCGGGCTCTTCGAGCCGCTTGAGCTCAGCGATGATGAGCGCCGTCTGCTCGTGATCGCCGCGCTGTGCAGTGTCGATGACGTGGAGGTTCTCGCGCAGGCAGCCGAGATCACCGTCGAAACCCTCGCGATGGGTGCGAACGGCGTGCACCTGAAGATCTCTCGCGGCCGATTCGCCTTCGTCGATCCGCGTCTGGGCGAATGGATGCTTCGAACGGCGCACGTCGAGGAGTCGGCCCGGGCCCATGACCGACTCAGCCGGGCTCACCTCGCACGGGATGAACCGGTGCTCGCTGACTGGCACCGTGCCCGCGGGGCGCAGCTGCGCATTCCGGCGGTTGTCCCGACACTTCTCACCGAAGCTCGTAGCCTCGTGAACCGCGGACATCCGCTGTGGGGGTGCCGTGTTGCGGCCGAGGCGGCCGAGCACTCCGGCGCTGGGGAAGGGGAACAGGCCTATCTCATCGCGGGGGCGTCGTCGGTTGGAGCCGGCTATGTGAACGACGGCGTGGAATGGTTGCGTGCGCTCTTTCCGCGTGGGCGGCGAGAGTCGCGCGCGCAGGCACTGGCGAACGTGTTCATCGCCGAGACGTGCCTGCACGGCACGGTGCCGGTGATCGATCCGGCCGAGCATCGGCCACGCGGCGAGGATGTCGCGCACTGGCGCCGCTGGGGGCGCGCGGCAGGTGTCGCCGCGGCCCTGTGCGCCGAGCGTGCGGCGCACTCGGCCATGCGTCTCTGGCTGGCAGAACTGCGCGAAGCGGATGCGCGAACCGGGGCGAACGGCACACTTCGCGATCCCGTTGTCACGCTGTGCTGGATGCTCACAGGAGAGACCTCTCTCGCGGCCCCGTGCGGCACCGGGCCGTTCTCCGGTGGTGTCATCGCCGCACTGCGCCACGCGCTGGACGGCGATATCGATGAGGGGCTGCGCATTATCGCCCGGGCTCGGGCGGGTCTGGTCAGCGAGCCGGATCCGCTCCTCGTCGGGCTGGAGAACAGCCCGCTCGTGGAGGCGTACCTGGTCGTCACCGAAGCATTGCTGTACTTCTGGCACGGTGACATCACGACCGCGAGATCCGCGCTCGCAGCCGCCCTGGTGACTCTCCCCGTCGGACTGCCCTTCGCCGGTATGGGGTCGACACTCGCGCATCGCCTCGATATCGCCGTTGATGGGGCCCCCGGCGTGTTGGCGCGCGCGGTAGCGGCGACATTGCCACGAGGCATCCGCGTCGATCGGCTCGTCGACCACGGGCTGGTGGCATATCTGGCGGGACGCAACAGCAAAGCGGCGCGCATGCTGACGCTGTGGCGCGATCGGGGAGCGCCCGAGCATCCGCTTGCCGTACCCGGCTTTGACGAGATCGGGCCGCTTGACGAGCGCGCGAACGTCGAACCTCCGGAGCAGACCACAGCGCGTGCGCTGCGCCATCGCATTCGGCAGCTTCCCGATGCGGCGTGGCAGCGCGAGCACGCCGCCATCGCACGCGCCGGTCGAGCACTGCGATCGCCATTCGAACGGGCGCGTGTCGAGGCCATGCTGGGTTCGGTGAGCGTCATCCGCGGCGAGCGCGCCGCCGGGCGTCGCCATCTCGACATAGCGCAGAGCCTGTTCGAAGACGCCGGCGCCGAGGCGTGGGCGGCAGCTGTCGCCGAGCGTCTGCGACGCGTCGACGTCCGCGAGGCCGCCGAGACCGGGGCCGTGGTTGTCACGCAGGAGCCGGCTACGACGCCTGACCCGCATCACGCCAGTCGCAGCGCCTGGGCGCCGCTGCTCACCGCTCGTGAACTCGATGTGGCGATGCGGGTCGTCGAGGGGCTTCCCAATCGAGAGATAGCGGAGCTGTTGGGAATCACGGTGCGCACGATCGAGGTGCACACCGGACGCATCTTCGCCAAGCTCGGGGTTCGCAACCGGGTTCAACTGACAGTGCTCGCGCATCGCACGGCGCGACATCTCTGATCCCGGACCCGGCCAGGAGGGACTCGCCGAGGGCTCTCGTGCCGGAATGTAAACCTTGCTAACATAATGCCGCGGTCGATCCAATGAGCGGAGGCAGCATGGCAGCGACATTCGCCGTACCAATGGAGGTGCGTCGGGCTTCGGTGCCTCCGGTACGCCGCAGCAGGTCCCTGTCGATGCCGAGCAAAGCGCAGACGCTGTGGATGTCGCCGGACGTCGCGCACACAGTGTCGGAAGCCTGTGCAGGGGATGAGCGGACGATCGCTGAGATCGCCGCGCGCTTGTCATCACAACAGCGTCACGGCTTACGGGCGCTGCCTGATCCGCTTCCGCTGGTTCCCTCGATCGCTGCCCTGGGAAGCTCACTCGCTCTGAGCGAGTGGGAGCGGGACGCCCTGCTGCTCGCGGCGATCTGCATCGACGATCGCATTGATGTGCTGTTGGAGGCCACGGGCAGAAGCATGAGTGAGGTGCTCGGTGGTTCGCTGTCGACGCAGCTCGCACTCGTGGCCAGCCGGTTCTCATTCGCAGATGCGCGTGTGCGCATCTGGGTGCACGAGGGGGCATCGCTCAGCGAGCGGACACGCGCGCACGAGCGCCTTGCCGTCGTGTACGCACGAATCGGCGACGCCGAACGCTCGCTGTGGCATCGTGCGTTGAGTGCGGTGCAAGGCGATGCGTCGTTGACGGGGTCGCTGCTGTGCCTGTCAGCGGATGCGACACGTCGTGCGCAGGTGACGTTGGCGTATGCGGCTGCCCGCGAGGCGGCCAGCCATGCTGATGCACGCGATCTCGATCGCGCCCGAGTCGTCGCCGGCAGCTGTGCCCTGGCCGGCGGCTGGCTCGACGACGCGCTCGACTGGCTGGGGTCGGTGATCGATGGCGACGATCCTCAGTCGGTGTCGGATGCGTTGCCGGGGTTCGTCGTGGCGGCTACGGTGCGAAACGGCGCCGTGCCGACGGCGGATCTGCGCCAACAGCGGCCGACGGCGGCAGAGGATCCCCGATGGCTCGGCTATGCCCGCGCGGCGCTGTTGGCAGCGGCGTTCAGTGCCGAACGGGCGCTACCGGTTGAAAATCGAACGTGGTTCGCCGAGGCTCAGGAAGCGGCTACGCACGTGGACCGCCCCATTCGGCTGACAGCCGTGGCAACAGCGTGGAGTGGGCTGTTCATCGATTCGCGAGACGAGGGCGAGAGCGCGCAGTGGCCGCTGTGCGCGGCGCTGCGACAGGGGCTCGACGGCGATTCGGCCGCCGGGCTGCGTCTGCTGGCGAGCAGCGAGCGCCTGTCGAGATGTGCAGACGAGGGACCTATTGCGGGCGGTGAACGCAGTCGGTTCGTCCGCGCACACCGGGCGGTGGCCGAGGCTTTGCTGCGTATGTGGGATGGTGACCTGCATGCGTCGCTGCGCGGACTCGAGCACACGGCACGCGAGCTTCCCGTCGGCCTGCCCTTCGGCGGGATCGCCGTCTCTCTGGCGCGGCGCCTGGAAATGGCCATCGACGGACGCCCGGGTCCCCTCTCGATGGCTCTGGATGCGGCACGCCCCGTCAGCTCACCCGGCGACAGACTCGTTGACCGCGGAATCGACGCGTACCTGACCGGCGACTCGGAGCAGGCCGCCGTCCACGTGCGGCTGTGGGCAGAGCGCGGCGGGCCGGGGCCGGTGTTCGCCCTGCCGGGGCTTGACGAAGTCGGCCCCATCGACGGCCCCGATGCGTCGATCGCGCCGCCCGATGCCGTGCGCTCGCGCGCGCTGTTGTACCGCATCCGCGCTGCGCGCGAGAGCGCGTGGGAGAACGACTACCAAGACGTCGCTGACTCGAGCAGGCAGATCGTCTCGCCTTTCGAGCGAGCCCGGGTCGAGGCGCTTCTCGGCACGGCTTTCGCAACCCGCGGAGACCGTGCGGTCGGGGTCCGGCACTTGCGGACGGCGCGCACACTCTTCGCCGACGCAGGCGCGACGGCCTGGGCTCGTTCGGTCGAAGCACGTATCGCGAAGCTCGGCGCGGGATCCGAGAGATCGTCGTTGCCGACGACGACTCCGATTCCGGTGCCGGATGATCCGCTCTGGGTGTGCCGGATGGCGTGGGAACCCCTGCTCACCGTCCGCGAGCTCGCGGTCGCGATGCTTGTGGCGGACGGGCGTACCAATCGTGAGGTCGCAGAGCGTCTGTTCGTGTCGGTTCGCACGGTCGAAGTGCACATCGGACGGATGTTCACGAAGCTCGATGTGCGCAGCAGGGGCGAGCTCATCGCCCTCGCGCACCGGACGAATCAGCTCATCTGACCGGTCGGCGAACGCGGCGGGCGCAGGTATGTGGAAAGCACGGATGCTCCGCTCGGCCGGTTTCAATAGCGTCAGCAGTGCTGCGATGTCGCAGTGTGCACTGTTCGAGTAAGCACGGAGGCAATGATGTCTTTTCGACGATCGACAGTAGGGATGCGCGTCGCAGCGGTGGGCGTCAGCGCGCTCGTGGTGGCGGCGCTGATGAGCGTGACGCCGCCGGCCGTTGCTGCAGAGGAATGTGCTGCGTCATGGGAAGTCGACGCGGTGTACACCGGCGGCGATCTGGCATCCCACGACGGTGAGAACGTGCGCGCGAAGTGGTGGACGACAGGGGAGGAGCCGGGCTCGTCGGCATGGGGACCGTGGGAGTCCCTGGGGGCCTGTGACGACGGCTCGGCCCCCGACCCCGATCCTGAGCCCGACCCGGAGCCTGACCCGACGCCGGAGCCTGACCCGACGCCGGAGCCTGACCCGACGCCGGAGCCTGATCCGGGAACGGGTGAGACGTGGACAGACAACCCCGATGAGATCTGCCGCCCCGACGGCCTGTACCAGACGCCGGGCGTGGACGTGCCCTACTGCACCGTCTACGACGACGATGGCAGAGAGATGCTGCCCAACGGCCTGGAGCACCGGGTGATCGGTTACTTCACGAGCTGGCGCACAGGTGTCAACTCTCAGCCGACGTACCTCGCTGACGACATCCCCTGGAACCAGGTGAGCCACCTCAACTACGCGTTCGGGCACATCGACGCCAATGGCGAGCTTTCGGTAAATCAGGATGTCGAAGACAACCCGGCCACCGATATGACGTGGCCGGATGACCCGGGCGCAGTCATGGACCCGCAACTGCCCTACACAGGGCACCTGAACATGCTCAACTCGTTCAAGCAGGACCATGAGGGTGTCAAGACGCTCATCTCGGTCGGCGGTTGGGCTGAGACGGGCGGCCACTTTGACGGCGACGGCAACCGTGTCGCCGATGGCGGCTTCTACACGCTCACGGATTCTCAGGCGAAGATCGATGCCTTCGCGGAATCGGCGGTGGAGTTCATCCGCACGTACGGTTTCGACGGCGTCGACATCGACTACGAGTACGCGAACAGCAACGCCAAGGCGGGAAGCCCCGATGACTATGCGTTCTCCGACCCGCGTCGTGCGACGCTGTGGAGCGGGTACGAAGCGCTCATGAAGAGCCTGCGCGAACACCTCGACCGTGCCGGAGCCGAGGACGGCCAGCACTATATGCTCACGGTCGCGGCGCCGGCATCCGGATGGCTGCTGCGCGGGGCCGAGGTCTACCAGGTCGCGCAATACCTCGACTACGTGAACATCATGAGCTACGATCTGCACGGCTCGTGGAACTCCTACGTCGGCGGCAACGGTGCTCTCTTCGACGACGGCCAGGACCCTGAGCTCGTCGCGGGCGGGGTGTACAACGCCTATGACGACATCGGCTATCTCAACGCCGATTGGGCGTACCACTACTTCCGCGGGGCCATGCCCGCCGGACGCATCAATCTCGGCGTGCCGTTCTATACGCGCGGGTGGGAGGGGGTGCAGGGCGGCACGAACGGTCTGTACGGCTCTGCGCCGATGGCCGATCAATCGCAGTGCCCGCCCGGCACGGGACCATCGTTGGGTGGTAACTCCACGTGCGGCGCCGGAGCGCGGGGAATCGACAACCTCTGGCACGATCTCGACAAGACCGGTGCTGAAGTGGGCGCTGGCGCCAATCCCATCTGGCACGTGCTGAACCTTCAGAACGGAATCGTCGGCGACTACACCGCGTCATATGGCGCTCCGACCACGATCACCGGAACCTACGAGCATCACTTCGATGCGACGACGAAGGTCGAGTGGTGGTGGAACCCCACGACGCGTACCTTCCTGTCGGGCGACTCGGATCAGGCCATCACAGCCAAAGCTGACTACGTGGCGGATGAGGGCATCGGCGGCGTGATGATCTGGGAGCTCGCGGGCGACTACGCCTATGACGAGCAGAAGCAGCAGTACGGCATGGGATCGACGCTTGTCACCCTGCTGCACGACAGGCTGTCGCAGTCGACGCCCTATGGTGCGACCAAGGCAGACCAGCCGATGCCGAGCCAGATGATCGATCTGCAGGTGAATTTCAGTGAGTTCGCGCTAGGCGACAACAACTACCCGATCACGCCGAAGATCACGTTCACCAACGGTTCGGAGGCTGACATCCCTGCCGGGTCAACGATCACCTTCGACACCGCCACCAGCGATACCGGCGAGATGGGAGAACAGAACGGCTGGGGCATCGCCTGGGTCGACTCCGATCACACCGGTGACAACATCGGCGGACTCGATGGCGATTTCCACACCTACCAGCTGACGGTTCCCAGCGGCGGCATCCCCGCAGGAGGCAGCGCATGGACGACGCTGTCGTGGAGCCTGCCGATGGCGTCGATCTCGAATTTGCGCATCGAGATCGACGGTCAGGAGTACGCCGCCGTATACGACCTTGCGCGCGGAATGACCCTGGTGACGCCCGGCGGAGGTGCCGACGGCGGAACCGGTGGTGACGACGGCGGAACCGGTGATGAATGCACAGCCGCGACGTGGGACCCGGCCGAGGTTTATACCGGTGGCGACACGGTGTCGCACAACGGACGTGCCTATGTGGCGAAGTGGTGGACGCAGGGGGAAGCTCCCGGAAGTGGGTCGGTCTGGGGCGACGGGACGGCATGTTGACGAGGGGCGTGGCGCCGAGCGCCCCGACCGAAGACATCTTCTCGACGAATCGATCGGGAAGAGGACAGGCGGCGACTGCGGTCGCCGCCGGAGAAGAGGAAAAATGATCGGGAGAAGAACACGAAGGCGCGGCATCGTTGCCGCCCTCGCCACAGCTGTGACGGCCACCTCGCTGGCGCTGACCGCCCCGATGGCGGCATCGGCGCAGGCGCCGGAAGTGAGGACGGCCGTCGACGCGGATGAAGCCAGTGCGCTGAACGGCTATCGCAACGTCGGATACTTCACGCAGTGGGGTGTCTACGGGCGCGACTTCCAAGCCAAGCAGCTCGATGTCTCGGGTGTCGCCGAAGACCTCACACACATCAACTACGCGTTCGGCAACATCCATTACCAGAGCCTTGAGTGCTTCATCGCGAACAAGGCTCAGGGGACCGGACCCAACGGCTCTGACGGCGCGGGCGATGCGTGGGCCGACTTCGGCATGGGATACACCGAGGCCAACTCTGTCGCCGGTGTCGCAGACACCTGGGACCAGCCGTTGGCGGGGTCGTTCAACCAGCTCAAGCAGCTCAAGCAGAAGAATCCTGATCTGAAGGTCATGCTGTCGCTGGGCGGCTGGACCTGGTCGAAGAACTTCTCCGCGGCCGCGGCGACGCCTGAGTCTCGACAGAACTTCGTCGAAAGCTGCATCGACATCTACATCAAGGGAAATCTGCCCGTGATCGATGGGCGCGGCGGTCCGGGCGCGGCTGCTGGGGTGTTCGACGGTTTCGACCTCGACTGGGAGTGGCCGGGTTCACTCAACGGCGAGGTGGGAAACATCGTCGACGTCGAGAACGACGCGGCGAACTTCAAGGCACTGATTCATGAGTTCCGCACGCAGCTCGATGCCCTCTCGACGACAACGGGTAAGCAGTACCAGCTCTCGGCCTTCCTGCCGGCGAACGTCGCCGACATCGAAGCCGGTGGTTGGAACGACCCGGAGATATTCGAGGATCTCGACTTCGGTAACCTGCAGGGCTACGACCTGCACGGCGCGTGGGACCCGACGCTGACCGGACATCAGGGCAATCTGTACCCGGACCCGGCTGACCCTCGGCCAGCAGACAGGAGCTTCAGCATCGACCAGGCGCTGCAGAGCTATCTGGGCGCGGGGATCGACTCCTCGCAGATCGGTCTGGGACTGGCGATGTACGGCCGAGGCTGGACGGGCGCGAGTTCCGCTGACCCGTGGGGTTCGGCGACCGGTCCCGCCCCCGGCACGTGGGAAGCGGGTATCGAGAACTATGATGAGCTGAAGAACCGGGGCACCGACTACTTCGACGCGGCAGTCGGGGCGGCCTGGGTGCACGATGGCAACACCTGGTGGAGTTACGACAACCCGCAGTCGGTTGCGCAGAAGGCCGACTACATCGTCGACAACAACCTGGGCGGCGGAATGTGGTGGGACCTTTCGGGCGACCGTCAGGGAGATCTGACCACCGTGCTCTCCGATGCGCTGCGCGCGGCTCCTCCGGGAGGCGCGACGGACCCGACGGACCCGACGGACCCGACGGACCCGACGGACCCGACGGACCCGACGGACCCGACGGACCCGACCGATCCGACCGATCCGACTGACCCGACCGACCCCACGGATCCGGGCGACTGCTCGGCCGCTGCTTGGGACTCCTCGGCCGTCTACACAGGAGGTGACAGCGTCTCCTACGAGGGCGTCGAGTACACCGCCAAGTGGTGGACGCAGGGAGACACCCCGGGTGCATCATCGGTCTGGGAGCAGAACGCCGCGTGTGATGATGCGGATCCCACTGATCCCACCGATCCGACAGATCCCACCGATCCGACAGACCCGGGCGACTGCTCGGCTGCGGCCTGGGATGCGTCAACGGCCTACACCGGCGGTGACACCGTGTCGTATGACGGCTCGGAGTACACCGCGAAGTGGTGGAACCAGGGCGAGACTCCCGGATCCCAGCAGTGGGGAGCCTGGGAATCGGTCGGAGCCTGCGCATAGGACAGCCGACCAACACCCCAGCGGCGGCGGTGCCTCCGGAGCACACTCCGGGGGCACCGCCGCTGTCAGCGCGGCAGACGCAGCACCGTGTCGGTGGCCTCGATGAGCCCATCGGCGATGAGGGAGTCCACAGCCCGTGCCCGCTGCATCTCATCGGCCCAGTCATGCAGCACAGCATCCACCGACGCTGTGCCATCGGGAGCTTCGCGCAGATGACGCAGCACGGCCCCGCGCGCCTGACGATCCGAGCCCTCGTAGCGCGCCTGGCGGGGACGCCTGTCACCGGTATCGGGGCAACCGGCCGCCAACCACGCGCAATCGGTCCGCAGTGGGCAACTTTCACAGGCGGGCGAGCGTGAAGTGCAGACGGTGGCGCCGAGCTCCATCATCGCCGCGTTGAACACGGCGGATTCGGCATCCGCCTCCGGCAACAGCGATTGCATCATCGCCAGATCGCGACGCGCAGCCGGGCCGGGGTAGGAGGCGCCCTCGATCGCGCGAGCGAGCACGCGGCGGGTGTTGGTGTCCACGACCGGATGCCGGTCGCCGAACGCGAACACCGCCACCGCTCTGGCGGTATAGTCACCGATTCCCGACAGTGCGAGCAGGGCGTCGACGTCGCGGGGAACCTCACCGCCGTGTCGCCGAGTGATCTCCACCGCCGCACTGTGCAACCACAGCGCCCGGCGCGGATAACCGAGATTCGCCCACTGCTGCACGACCTCTGCGGGTGTCGCCCCGGCAAGCTGCGTCGGTGTCGGCCATCGCTCCAACCACGCCTGAAGACGGGGAATCACCCGCGCCACCGGGGTCTGCTGCAGCATGAACTCACTGACCAGGGTGCCCCACGCGCCGAACGATCGATGAAACTCCGGGCGGCGCCAGGGCAGGTCACGAGCGTTCGAGCGATACCACGAGGCAAGCGCAGGCGCGAGCGAGGAAGACGATGGCGCGGGCACCCTCTCAGCCTAGGCCTCGGTAGGCTGGAACGATGGTCGAACCCGGCATCCTTCTCGTCGACAAGCCCCGTGGGCTGACCAGTCACGACGTCGTCGCCCGCACACGCCGCGCCTTCGGAACGCGCAAGGTCGGCCACGCCGGAACCCTCGACCCGATGGCCACCGGACTGCTGGTCATCGGCATTGAGGCGGCCACGCGGCTTCTCACCTATGTCGTCGGCGCTGACAAGACCTATCTCGCGACCATCCGTCTCGGGCAGAGCTCGACCACTGACGACGCCGAAGGCGAGATCGTCGATGTGGCCGAGCCCGCAGCGGTCAGCGGCATCACCCCAGCGGGCATCGCCGCGCACCTGCAGGCGCTCACGGGGGAGATCTCCCAGGTTCCCAGCTCCGTCTCGGCCATCAAAGTCGACGGACGCCGCGCCTATGACCGCGTGCGTGCCGGGGAGCAGGTGGAGTTGAAAGCCCGAACCGTCACGGTGTCGCGCTTTGACGTGCTCGCGGAGCGTTCGGGCGACGGCCACCTCGACCTCGATGTGATCGTGGACTGCAGCTCCGGCACCTACATTCGCGCGCTGGCCCGCGACCTCGGCGCTGCGCTGGGCGTCGGCGGCCACCTCACGGCACTCCGACGCACGCGGGTGGGGCCATTCAGTCTCGACCACGCAGCCGAACTCGAGAACATCTCTGAGGCATCCCTGCTGACGCCGGCCGTGGCTGCCGGGCAGGTGCTGACGGCGATCGAGGTATCGGCGGACGAGGCACGAGACCTCCGCCACGGCAAGCGCCTGGCCGGTCAGGCTGCTCGCGTCTGCGGTGCGCTCGCCGCAGCCATCGATCCCGACGGCACGCTCGTGGGAATCGTGGCGAAGCGTGGTCAAGACATGAAGAGCAGCATGAACATGCCGGAGGAGTCGCGATGATCGGGTGGTTCACCATCGTGTTGATCGGCGTCTCCGTGGCGGCCGGACTGTTCTGCGTCATCGCCGGCTTGGCGGGTCGGCGCCCCAGCGATTTCTCCGTCGGTGCGCTCGCTCTCGTCGAGGCGCTGCTGATCGTGCAGGTCGTCCTGGCGATCATCGCACCGCTGGCCGGAAACCCACCCACCGGCGACCTGTTGGAATTCTGGGTCTATCTCGTCTCGGCAGTTGTCCTTCCGGTCGGCGGAGTGTTCTGGGCACTGATCGATCGCTCACGATGGAGTACCGTCATCCTCGGCGTCGTCGCGTTCGCGATCGCCATCATGGCGTGGCGCATGCAGGTGATCTGGACGATCCAGATTGCCTAGGCACGGCGTTGGGCATGCGCCGTCGCACGTAGAATGGGAATCGCTATGAGCATCACCCAAACGCGCGCGCGGATGACCGGTATCGGCCGTGTCCTCGTCATCGTCTACGCCGTGATGGCCCTCGCGGCCACGGGCCGCAGCTTCGTGCAGATCGTACGCCGATTCGACGAGGCGCCAGTGGCGTATTCGCTTTCGGCTGCCGCTGCGGTCGTGTACATCGTCGCGACGCTGGGCCTGATTCTGGCCGGGCGGCGTGGCTGGTACACCGTCGCCTGGGTGGCCATCGTCTTCGAACTCGCCGGTGTGCTCGTCGTGGGTACGCTCAGCATCGTTCTTCCCGAGCTGTTCCAGCACGATTCGGTCTGGTCGGTGTTCGGGCGCGGTTATCTGTTCATCCCGCTGGTGCTGCCGATATTCGGAATCTGGTGGCTCATCACGCACCGACCGGCCGAGGAGGTGACGCCGTGAAGATCTTTCGCCACCCCGGTGAGGTGCCACCCGATTTCGGTCGCTCCGCCGTCGCGATCGGCAAGTTCGACGGTGTGCACGCCGGTCACCGCGCGGTCATCGAAAGGTTGAAGGCGGATGCCGCGGCATCCGGCGCCCGCACCGTCGCGGTCACGTTCGACCGCAATCCTCTTGCGGTGCTGCGGCCAGAGCTGTGCCCGGAGAACGTCACGACGGTGGAGCGCAAACTGGAGCTGCTGGGCGAGCTCGGCCTCGACGCGACGCTGATGTTGACCTTCGATGAGGCACTCGCCTCGCAGTCAGCCGAAGACTTCGTCACTGACACGCTCGTCGGCGCCCTGCGCGTGTCGACCGTGCTGGTGGGCAATGACTTCCGGTTCGGGCACCGCGGCGCCGGAACCCCCGAGCTTCTTCGCGAGCTTGGGCCGATCTACGGTTTCACGGTCGATGTGGTCGGCGATGTGTTCCTCGATGATTCCGAACGGCGCGTTTCGTCGAGCTGGGTTCGCGAGCTGCTCATGGCGGGGGATGTCAAGGCGGCAGCGGCGGTGCTCGAGCGGCCTGTGGACGTGCGCGGCGAGGTCGTGCACGGACACAAGCGCGGCCGCGAACTGGGCTTTCCCACCGCAAACCTTTCCGAGATCGTCGACGCGCTCGTTCCCGCTGACGGTATCTACGCGGGCTGGCTCGTCGACCACGACACCGGCATCCGGCACCCGTCCGCGATATCGGTGGGTACCAACCCGACATTCGACGATGTGCTGGTGCGACAGGTCGAAGCACACGTGCTCGATGAAGATGCGCTCGATCTCTACGGGCACGATGTGACGGTCGAGTTCACCGAACGTCTTCGCGGCATGGTGGCCTTCGACGGGCTCGATGCGTTGCGAGCACAGATGGCTGCCGATGTGACTGCCGCGCGTGCACTGCTCACCGGCGAAGTGCGCGCATAACGATTCCGCGCCGTCATGGCGTAAGATATCGGCGAGTCCTCTTTCGATGTGCGCCGGCTCGGTGCCACGACGAGGGCGAAGCACTGTCCGCACGGTCCTGGCTGGCGCCACACGCGGACGATTCGCACGACACGGATCACCCTCTCCGACGGCGATCCGATTCTCACGCTCAGGAGGAGCATGCCGACTACGGCAACGGCCGCGACGCGGCGTAAGAAGACGTCTCGCAAGCTCGACGAGGCCCCGCTGATCCCGATTCTCGCTCGTAAGGTACGAGAGATCGAGGCCAAGGCGCAGCGCGGAAAGCTGGGCCCGACGAACCGAGTGAAGTTCCAGGTCATCGCCTTCCTGGTGCGTGAGGAGCGCGCCAGGGTGAGAGTAGCCGACGATTTCACCGATGCCGCGCGCGTGGAACTGCTCAAGCGCCTCGACGGCGTCGCCACCATTCTCGCCAAGACGGCAGCACGTGACACCTCGCTTATTCAGCTGCTTGAGGCAGACCAGGCGACGAGCCCGGTCGCGAAGCGGATGCGCCGTGACTGGCTGCTCGAATCGGGCGCCGAGCTGGCGCCGGAAGAACTCATCATCACCGATGCCGCCCCCGTTCAGGCTCCTGTCGTTCCGGCGGCCCTCGCTGACCGTCAGGTGACCCCGCCTGCGGTTGAATCTCGGCAACTGGCCAATCCGTTCCTTGCACCCGACCTCACCCCCCGCGCGAACACGACACCGCGCCGGCGTCTCGACGGCTGGGAGCTCATGGGCCCGCTTTACAAGGCCTTCGAATCCGGGGCGGGTGGATCGTCGGCGACCATGGAGCTGCCGGCCGTTCCCGAGTACGATCACGTCTCGCCCAAGGGGCTCGAGGTCATGGTGCACCAGTCGCGCCTGCTCGAAGCTGTGCGCGCCGGGCATCGCAGCTTCCTCCTGGCGGACGAGCCAGGCCTTGGCAAGACCGCGCAGTCTGTGCTGGCCGCCTCGATCGCCGACAGCTATCCGCTCCTGGTGGTCGTCCCCAATGTCGTGAAGATGAACTGGGCGCGTGAGGTCGAACGCTGGACACCCCAGCGTCGCGCGACCGTGATCCAGGGTGACGGAGCCGACATCGACGCTTTCGCGGATGTCTTCATCGTCAACTATGAGATTCTCGACCGTCACTTGTCCTGGCTCGGTTCCATCGGGCTGCGCGGCATGGTCGTCGACGAGGCGCACTTCATCAAGAACCTCACCTCGCAGCGTTCGCAGAACGTGTTGGCGCTGGCGTCGCGCATCCGTGAGCGCGTACGCGATCCGCTCATGATGGCGCTGACGGGTACTCCGCTGATCAATGACGTCGAGGACTTCGACGCGATCTGGCGCTTCCTCGGTTGGACCACCGGCGATAAGCCCGGCGACGAGCTGATGCGCAAGCTCGATGACACCGGGCTCACTCCGGCAGACAAGGCCTTCTACAGTGAGGCACGCGACGCCGTCATCTCGATGGGCATCGTCCGGCGCAAGAAAAAGGATGTCGCCGCTGACCTGCCCGACAAGCTCATTGCTGACCTCCCCGTGCAGCTGGATGACGAGTACGGTCGCGGCATCCGCGAGGCCGAGCGCGAGCTCGGCGAGCGGCTCGCAGCGAAGTACCGTCGCATCATCGAAGCACGCGGTGATCGCGGTGACGCTCGCTCGCTGAGCCGGGCGAATGGGGAAATCGACGAGGACATCGTTCGTCTGGTCGCCACGGGCGAGCTGGAAGAGTCGAAGGCGGCCGGAACCAGCGGAGACAACGTCTTCACCATGGTGCGCAAGATCGGCGGGGCCAAGGCACAGCTTGCGGCAGACTACGCGGTGCAGCTGCAGCGCTCGGTCGGCAAGGTCGTCTTCTTCGCGAAGCACATCGACGTCATGGATCAGGCGGAAGAGCACTTCGCCGCATCCGGCATCCGCTACGTGTCGATCCGCGGCGATCAGACGACCCCCGCGCGCCAGCAGGCGATCGATGACTTCAACGGCGATGAGGAAGTGGGAATCGCTGTCTGCTCGCTTACCGCAGCCGGTGTGGGACTCAATCTGCAGGCGGCGTCGAACGTGGTGCTGGCGGAGCTGAGCTGGACCTCCGCCGAACAGACGCAGGCGATCGACCGCGTTCACCGCATCGGGCAGGATGAGCCCGTCACCGCGTGGCGGATCATCGCCGCCCATACGATCGATACGAAGATCGCCGAGCTCATCGATCAGAAGCAGGGCCTCGCCGCCCGTGCGCTCGATGGTGAGGCGACCGAGATCAGCGCCAGCGAGTCGGTGCAGGTGGCGGCTCTCATGCATCTGCTGCGCGAGGCGTTGGAGGCCTGACCTCGCCGCCCGTTCGAGGCTGGCAAGAATGGGGATTCTTGCGGTCCGTCGGGCGGGATTGTGGCCGCCAGCTCACAAGAAGAGCGAATGTGCTCTTATGACGACGTAAGATCGGCGGTTTTCGCGACCCTCGAATGGCGTCGTGCCCGGATGCCCACTAGGGTCGAGTCCAGGCAGCGTCGCCCGTCCCCCTCCCGAAACCTCTAAGGCTCCCTCATGAAGATCGGTATCCTCACCAGCGGCGGCGACTGCCCCGGCCTCAACGCGGTCATCCGCGGTGTCGTGCTCAAAGGCACGACCTCGTACGACCTCGAGTTCGTCGGCATCCGGGACGGATGGCGAGGCGCCGTCGAGGGCGACTTCATGCCGCTGACTCGCCACGAGGTCAAAGGCCTGTCGAAGGTGGGCGGAACGATCCTCGTCACCAGTCGTACGAACCCCTACGAGGGCGAGCGAGGAGGCGCCGAGAACATCGCCAAGACGCTGTACGGACACAAGATCGACGGCATCATCGCGATCGGCGGCGAGGGAACGCTCGCGGCAGCTGACCGATTGTCGAAAGATGGTGTGAACGTGCTGGGCGTTCCGAAGACCATCGACAACGACCTGCGCGCGACCGACTACTCGTTCGGCTTCGACACCGCGGTCAACATCGCCACCGACGCGATGGACCGCCTTCGCACCACGGGTGACTCGCACCAGCGTTGCATGGTCGCCGAGGTCATGGGTCGCCACGTCGGTTGGATCGCGCTGCACGCCGGCATTGCGGCAGGCGCTCACGTGATCTGCATCCCCGAGGTTCCCATGTCGATCGATGAGATCGCGGCACAGGTGACCAGTGCCCATGACCGCGGCCGTGCCCCACTGGTCGTCGTTTCTGAGGGCTTCACCCTCACCGGCATGGACGAGGCATACAGCGACAAGGGGCTCGACGCCTTCAACCGCCCGCGCCTGGGTGGAATCGGCGATCAGCTGGCTCCCGAGATCGAGCGCATCACCGGTATCGAGACCCGTGCCACGATCCTCGGTCACATTCAGCGCGGCGGATCGCCTTCCGGCTTCGACCGCGTGCTGGCGACGCGGCTCGGCTTGCATGCCGCAGATGCCATCGTCGACGGCGCCTGGGGCAAGATGGTCGCGATGCAGGGCACCGAGATCGTGCGGGTGCCGTTCGAAGAGGCCCTCGGCGAGCTGAACACCGTGCCGCGTCACCGCTATGACGAGGCCGCCGCGCTGTTCGGCTGAGGTATTTCCGAAAACAGGACGACTGCCCGAGAACAGGACAGGTCTGTAGAAAGTTTCCTGATCTGGAGCGCTTGTCCTGTTCTCGGACGTCGTCAGGTAGCCGGGTGAAGGCCCGAAGCCCGGCGGAGCGGCTCAGCCGGCGAGGCCCAGGCAGTCCAGCAGCCACGCGATCTCGAAAGCGCGATCTTTCCACGCGTTATAGCGTCCGCTGACGCCGCCGTGGCCCGCTGACATCTCGCATTTCACAAGCGCGTCGGATGCTCCGGCTTCACGCAGACGTGCCACCCACTTGGCGGGTTCGACGTACAGCACGCGTGTGTCGTTCAGCGACGTCACGGCGAGGATACGGGGATACGCGACGCCGTCTCGCACGTTCTCATAGGGGCTGTACGACTTCATGTATTCGTAGACGTCAGCGTTGTGCAGCGGGTCGCCCCACTCGTCCCACTCGATCACCGTCAGCGGCAGCGAGGGGTCGAGGATGCTGGTGAGCGGATCGACGAACGGCACAGCGGCGAGAACGCCGGCGAAGGTCGTCGGTGCCAGGTTCACCACGGCGCCCATGAGCAGCCCGCCCGCGCTTCCGCCCTCAGCGACCATCTGAGCGCGCGTTGTCACGCCGGTCGCGATCAGATGATCAGCGCACGCCACGAAGTCGGTGAACGAATTGCGCTTGTTCAGCATCTTGCCGTCTTCGTACCAGTTGCGGCCCATCTCGCCGCCGCCGCGCACATGCGCAACCGCGAAGATCACACCGCGATCGAGCTCGCTCAGCCGCGCGACGGAGAATCCGGGATCGATGGAATGCTCGTAGGATCCGTAGCCGTAGAGGTGAAGGGGGCGGGGAGCGGAGCCGGGCTCACCGAACGAGCGCTTCCACACCAGCGAGATCGGGACGCGGGTGCCATCGGCTGCGGTCGCCCAGGCGCGTTCCTGCGCGTACTCTTCCGGCGCATATCCGCCGAGCACGCGCTGACGCTTGCGCAGCACGAGCTCACGCGTCGACAGTTCCAGGTCATAGACGGTGCTCGGCGTCACAAACGAGGTGTAGCCGAGCCGGAGGAAGGGGGAGTGCCATTCCGGGTTGCCCGTAGGCCACGCTGAGAACAGCGGTTCGTCGAACGCCAACTCATCCACGCTGTCGTCGCGATACTCGAGCAGACCGATCCGTTCGAGGCCGCCTGCGCGATACGCGACGACGCCGAAGTCACGGAAGCAGTTGACATCGAGGATGCGCCGGCCCGACTCATGCGCCATGATGACGTGTCGCTCGCCCTGCGGATCGTTGGCGGCAACCGATACCAGCTCGAAGTCGAGCGCGCCCTGATTGTGCAGGATCAGCAGACGGTCTTCTCCGTCGATCACGGCGTGCTCGAGAGAGTACTCGACGCCCTCGGTACGGGGCCACACCAGCTGCGGAGCAGAGGTGATCTCACCGCGGAGGTCGACAAGATACTCCTCGCTGGTGATGCTCGATCCGACGCCGATCACGAGATAGCGACGACTGCGCGTGATGCCGGCGCCCAACCAGAAACGCTCGTCGGGCTCATGGAAGAGCTGCACGTCATCGGCAACTGCGGTTCCGAGGCGGTGCAGCCACAGCGTGTCGGGCCGCCAGGCCTCGTCACGAGTCGTGTAGATGATGCCGGTACCGTCGGGGGTGAAGAAGCCGCCGCCGGTACGGGGGATCTCATCGGCCAGCACCTCGCCGGTGACGAGGTCACGCACGCATATCGTGTACAGCTCATCGCCCTCGTAATCGGGCGCCCACAATAGTTTGGTCGCATCGTCTGAGGTGTCGAAGGCGCCGAGCGAGAAGAAGTCGTGCCTTTCGGCCTCGCGGTTACCGTCGAGCAGGATCTCTTCACCGGGTACGGGGACGCCGGGCTCGAGTGTGGGCGGCGTCCAGTCCTCGGGGTCTGCGGCAGCGCGGCAATGGATGCCGTACTGGGCGCCCTCTTCGCTGCGGGTGTAGTACCACCAGTCGCCGCGGCGCGTCGGCACGGACAGGTCGGTCTCTTGCACGCGCCCTTTGATCTCCTGGAACAGGGTCTCGCGAAGTTCCGCGAGATGTGCGGTCGCCGATTCGGTGTGCGCGTTCTCTGCGTCCAGATGCGCCAGTACCTCGGGCGATTCCTTCTCACGAAGCCACTCATAGGGATCGTCGAAGCTGTCTCCGTGATGAGTGCGAATCTGGGAACGGCGGGCTGCGAGAGGAGCGTTGGTCACCCTGCCACGCTATCCCAGGTCGAGTTGACCGAGGCGGGGGAGGGTGCAAGGATCGATCGGGGCCGGTTAACGGAAGAAAAACCCACGGTGAACTCTTCGTTCGTCACGCTGATCACGTCAGCATCTCCTTTCCTCCACACCAACCCGAAAGCGCATGGTGGAAACCGCAGTTCTTATCGTCGTTCTGGTCATCGCACTGGCCCTGTTCTTCGACTTCACCAATGGCTTCCATGACACCGCCAACGCCATGGCGACGCCGATCGCCACGGGGGCGCTCAAGCCCAAGACCGCGGTGCTCTTGGCCGCGGTGCTCAATCTGGTCGGCGCGTTCCTGTCGACCGAGGTGTCCAAGACGGTCTCCGGCGGCATCATCCAAGAAGATGCCATCAGAGAATCCGGCGCCGAGCTGTTCCTCGCGCTGATCTTCGCCGGGCTGATCGGTGCGATCACGTGGAACATGCTCACCTGGCTGCTGGGTCTGCCGTCGAGTTCATCGCACGCGCTGTTCGGCGGTCTGATCGGAGCCACGCTCGTCGGCGCAGGTCTGGGCGGGATCGACTTCGGAATGGTGCTGTCGAAGGTCGTGCTTCCCGCGCTGATCGCGCCGCTGACCGCCGGGATCATCGCTTTCGCCGCGACGAAGATCGCGTACTCGATCACACGTCGTTACGACGGCAAACCCGATGGTCGCGACGGCTTCCGCTGGGGTCAGATCTTCACGTCTTCGCTCGTCGCGCTCGCGCACGGAACAAACGACGCGCAGAAGACCATGGGCGTCATCACTCTCGCGCTCATCACCATCGGCTGGCAGTCCGGCGCGCACCACGAGCCGCAGCTCTGGGTCATCGTCGCCTGCGCCGTGACGATTGCGCTCGGCACCTATCTGGGCGGATGGCGAATCATCCGCACGCTCGGCAAGGGGCTCACCGAGGTCAAGCCGGCGCAGGGCTTCGCCGCCGAGAGTTCGACGGCGGCGACAATCCTCGCCTCTAGCGCGCTCGGCTTCGCCCTGTCGACCACGCAGGTCGCCTCAGGGTCGGTGATCGGCTCCGGGCTGGGCCGACGGGGCTCCACGGTGCGCTGGCGGACGGCTGGGCGTATCACGATCGGCTGGTTGCTGACGTTGCCGGCGGCAGCCGCAGTCGGCGGCCTGGCCGCGCTGTTGGTCGTCTGGTTGGGCAATGGCGGCGTCGTGATCGACGCTGTGATCGCGCTCATCATCATCGTGGGGCTCTACGTGCGCTCACGCCGAAACGCCGTGACGTCGGAGAACGCAATGAGCGATGTCGCCGAGTCCGGCCACGCTGTCGAGCTTCCCGATATGCCCCCGCCGACCCGGCGCCAGCAGCGTATCGAGCAGGCACGTGCCGAGGCAAAGGCGCGGAAGAAGGCCAGAGCCGATACGAAGGCGCTCAAGAAAGCCGACGCACAGGCGAAGGCACAGAAGACGAAGGCGCCGAAGACGAAGGCGCAGCAGTCAGCTTCCACGGACGGTCGAGGGGAGAAGAGCGAATGAGTATCGAGATCGATTGGCTCGCGTTCCTCGCGGTCTTCGCTGTGGCTCTGATCGCCGCGAGTGCGATCGTGACGTTCTACGCGCTTGGACTGCGACTGCTCGTGCGCTCGGGACATGCGCCCGTCGTCACGCCGGCGGAGTTCACGGATGCGATCACGGTCATCACCGAGAAGGAAGCGGCCCGAGCCGCGAAGCAGGCAGCCAAGGCTGCCCGCAAGAGCCCGCTCAGCGCGCGAGCTAAGCGGGTGTCACTGGTGGGCGCTTACGCCTGTTTCGTGCTGTGCGGTCTTGCCGTGCTCGGCGGAATCGCCCTGCTGGTGATCGGTCACTGAGCCTGCGGTCGGCGTAGGATGGGCATATCCCCCACCACTGTTCGCCACGACCCACAAGGATGTGACATGGCCTCTGCCGCGCCCGGTCCCACTCGCACCGAAAAAGACTCCCTCGGGAGCATGGAGATTCCTGCTGACGCGTACTGGGGCATTCACACCGCCCGCGCTGAGGCGAACTTCCCGATCACGAAGCGACCGATCTCGGTGTACTCCGATATGGTGCGGGCGTTGGCGATGGTCAAGCAGGCCAGTGCGCGTGCGAACCGTGAGATCGGCGTGCTCGATCACGAGCGTGCTGATCTGATCGATCGCGCCGCGCAGCGCATCATCGACGGCGAGTTTCACGATCAGTTCACGGTCGGTGTGATCCAGGGCGGGGCGGGCACCTCGACGAACATGAACGCCAATGAGGTCATCACCAACGTCGCGTTGGAGATGGCCGGCCGTGAGAAGGGCGATTACGCGTTCCTCTCGCCGATCGATCACACCAATCGCAGTCAGTCGACCAACGACGTCTATCCGACGGCCATCAAGATCGGGCTCTCGCTGACCCTGCAGTCGCTCCTGGACGAGCTGGAGCTGCTGCGGCGCTCCTTCCTCAGCAAGGCCGCGGAGTTCCACGAAATCCTCAAGGTCGGTCGCACGCAGCTGCAGGATGCCGTGCCGATGACTCTCGGTCAGGAGTTCCACGGATTCGCCACCACGCTCGGCGAAGATCACACCCGACTCACCGAGAACGCTTCGCTGATGTTCGAGATCAACATGGGCGCGACGGCCATCGGAACGGGCATCACCACGCACGCCGACTATGCGGCGTCGGTGCTGCGCCACCTGCGTGAGATCACCGCACTCGATCTGCAGACGGCATCCGATCTGGTCGAATCCACCAGCGACACCGGTGCGTTCATGTCATTCTCATCGTCGCTCAAGCGCAACGCGATCAAGCTCTCGAAGATCTGCAATGACCTGCGGCTGCTCTCGTCTGGTCCACAGGCCGGGTTCGGCGAGATCAACCTCCCGGCCAAGCAGGCAGGCTCCAGCATTATGCCCGCGAAGGTCAACCCCGTCATTCCCGAGGTCGTCAACCAGGTGGCCTTCGCGGTTGTCGGGGCCGACACCACGGTCACGATGGCGGTGGAAGCCGGGCAGTTGCAGCTCAATGCCTTCGAGCCGGTCATCGCCCATTCGATCTTCCAGTCGATCACCTGGATGCGGCAGGCGATATGGACGTTGCGCGTCAATTGCGTCGATGGCATCACCGCGAACGACGACCGCTTGGGCGCCATGGTGGGCGCTTCGGTCGGCGTCATCACGGCCCTCACGCCCTTCATCGGCTACGCGGCGGCGGCGGCACTGGCGAAGACAGCGCTGCTGACCAAGCGCAACGTCGCCGACCTCGTGGTCGAGGCGGGCCTGATGTCGCGTGAAGAGGTGACCAAGCAGCTGTCGCCAGCGCGCCTGTCGGGCCTCGAAGCCGTGACAGCCGCCGTCAGCGTGATTCCGCCAGAGGGCCTGATCGAGATCTAACCGGTGATGCGGCAGTGCGTCGTCAGCTCGCCGATGCCGTCGATTCCGACGGTGACGGTCGAGTGATCGCGCAGGAAGATCTGCGGGTCGCGTGAGTATCCGGCGCCGCCGGGGCTGCCGGTTGAGATCAGCGTGCCCGGCTGCAGCGTGAGTGACTGCGACAGGTGAGCGATCAGCGTCGACACAGGTCGCACCATCTGTCCCGTTGAGGCATCCTGCACGGTGTGTCCGTCGACGACTGTCCAGATGTGCAGATCCTGCGGATCGGGAACCTCATCCGCCGTCACGACGAACGGGCCGGTCGGGGTGAACCCGTCGAAGGATTTGCACCGAGACCACTGGGCCTCGGAGAACTGGATATCGCGCGCCGTGATGTCGTTGACGACCGTGTATCCCCAGACGTGGTCGAGGGCATCGTCTGCTGTCACATCTTTCGCCGCGGTGCCGATGAGCACGCCGAGCTCTGCTTCGTAATCGACGGATTCACTCAATGCGCGAGGCCACGCCGTCGTCGACTCGTGCCCCGTCAGCGAGTTGGGCCACAGCGTGAAGACGGTCGGCGCTGTATCGGTCTTGAGCCCCAGCTCGCTGGAGTGCGCGGCGTAGTTCAACCCGACGGCGAGGACCACTGGCGGGCCCAGCACGGCCGAGGCGAACGCATATCCTTCGAGCGGATGCCGCGGCGCATCGCCGTCGGCGAGCGCCTGACGTACCTGGTCGAGGGCGTCGTCACCGCCCTGAATCAGCTCTTGCAGTGACGCGGGAGCGGGGGAGAGCAGGTCGGAGACCAGCACGGCTTCGGACCCCTCGATGACGGCCAGGTGGATCTGCGCAGAATCGGATCGACGGAGATGAGCGAGTCGCATGTTCTCTACGCTACCGCTCACGTGTCTGAGTGATGGCACCTCATCCGTCTAGGCTTTGGGGATGACACATGGGGGATCAGCGCAGTACACGCCGCCGCACTTCAACCAGCAGCCGAGATACGAATCCGCGCTCGCGCAGCCGACGAGCTACTCGCCACCGGCCCCGGCCGCTCCCGCGCCGGCGCCGGGTCTGCCCTCGCTTCCCGTGCCGTCCAAGCGTGGACGGACGGTGTCGGTGTGGGTCTTCGGCGTGCTGGGGTTCGTCTTGCTCGCGCTCATCGGCTATTTCGTCTGGGCGCTGGGGGTCGCGGCATCCGGTGTCGGCATGGTCTTGGCGCTGGTTCCGTTCGCCATCGTCTTCTTCGGTGTGCGTCTGATCGATCGGTGGGAACCCGAGCCCAAGCTGTTGATCGCCTTCGCGATCGCCTGGGGTGCGATCGCCGCGGTGGGAATCACGCTGCTGGTCGACCTCGCGCTGACGCTCGCGGTCGGGGTGCGCTCGGATGCGTTCTCCTCGGTCATTCAGGCCCCGGTCGTGGAAGAGATCGCCAAGGGTCTCGGCATCCTGGTCATCTTCTATGCGGGGCGGCGGGTGTTCGACGGTCCTGTCGACGGGATCGTCTACGGTGCGCTGGTGGGGGCCGGTTTCGCGTTCACCGAGAACATTCAGTACTTCGCGATCAGTCTGATCGAAGGAGGCGGAGGGCAGCTGACGGCGACGTTCGTGATGCGGGGACTCCTCTCGCCGTTCGCGCACGCGATGTTCACCGCGCTGACCGGCTTTGCTATGGGGTTGGCAGCGCGCCGCGGTGCCTCGTCGGCATCCGTGCTGGGAGCGGGAGCACTGGGGCTCATCGGTGCGGTGCTGCTGCACGGCTTCTGGAACGGCTCAGCCATCTTCGCGGACTTCTTCGCTCTGTATGTGACGCTCCAGGTTCCGCTGTTCATCGGATTCATCATCGCGATCGTCGCCCTCCGCAAAGAAGAGGCGCGACTGACCGAACAGCGGCTGGGAGAGTACGCGACTGCCGGGTGGTTCACCCCGGAGGAAGTCGCCATGTTGGCAACGCCCGCGGGGCGAAAGACAGGCATGAACTGGGCTGCCTCGCTGCGAGGAGATCGACGGCCGCTCATGAAGCAGTTCATCAAGGATGCGACGGCGTTGGCGGCTGTTCGACAGCGTGCGGTCACGGGGCGCGACCCACTCGCGGCCGAAGATGAGCGGGCGCTGCTGACGCGCGCCCGGGCGACGCGCGCCGCGCTGCTGGCTTACTGAGCGGCGGTCCGATCGCGGCGCTGATGGCAAGACTCAGCGCCCGGTGCTGCGGCGATGCCTGCGAGTCTCCCGGGCGCTGAGTTGGTATGAACCCAGGGTGCACCCGGTCTCGCCGGGTGTCAAGACCCAGTTGGGCAAATCGACGTGATCTGTTCGCTGAGGGCTGGTGCGTGCGCATTGACGCGCTTGTAGGCGTCAGGTTGGATGGGATCATGACTGAGCGCACCAAGCCCGAGTTCGACGCCCCTACCGGTCCTGCCCCCAGCGAGTTGGCGATCCGAGACATCATCGAAGGCGACGGTGCCGCTGCAGCACCCGGTGACACCGTGACGGTTCACTACGCCGGTGTCGAGTTCGACTCGGGTGAGGAGTTCGACTCGTCCTGGGGTCGTGGCGAGACGATCCAGTTCCCGCTGCGCGGCCTCATCCAGGGCTGGCAGGAGGGCATTCCGGGCATGAAGATCGGTGGTCGCCGCGAGCTGATCGTGCCGCCGCATCTGGCATATGGTCCGGCCGGCGGAGGGCACTTCCTCTCCGGCAAGACGCTGATCTTCATTATCGACCTGGTCGCTGTCGGCTGATCGTCTTTCTTCGGGCCCCATCTCGTGAATCGAGAATGGGGCCCATATTTTTCTGCCTTCTCGGAATACATGCAAACGTATATGAGTTGTGCTTCTGTGAACCGCCGCTCGACGGCCTGAGATCTTCAAGGAGAAACGCATGACCACGATCGACATCCCCGGCTACCGCGCAGGAACGTGGGTCCTCGACCCCTCGCACAGTGAGGTGACGTTCAGCGTCCGCCACATGATGATCTCAAAGGTTCGCGGCACATTCGGCGTGAAGAGCGCGACCCTCACCGCGCCCGAGAACCCGCTCGAGGCCACCGTGACGGCAAGCGTCGATGTCGCGTCGGTCGACACGAACGACGCCGGTCGCGACGAGCACCTGCGTTCGGCTGATTTCTTCGACGCCGAGAACTTCCCGACGATGGAGTTCGTCTCCACCGGCGCTCGCGTCGAAGGCGACGATTTCTTCATCGACGGCGACCTGACCATCCGCGGCACGACGAAACCGGTGAGCTTCGAGTTCGAGTTCGGTGGCTTCGGACAGGACCCGTACGGCAATTACAAGGCCGGCGCCTCGGCGTCGACGACCATCAATCGTGAGGACTTCGGGCTCACCTGGAACGCGGCGCTCGAGACGGGCGGCGTGCTCGTGGGCAAGGACATCACCATCAACCTCGACCTGCAGGGTGCTCTGCAACAGGACTGACGTTGCGCTGAGAGGATCCCGTGCCCGTCAGGGCGTGGGATCCTCTGCGTCGTATGCGCGAAATCGCGGAGCCCGTCGCACGAGTATCGCGACGATCGCGATGACGATGAAGCCACCGAGCAGTGGCGGGAACCACAGCGCTGTCGCGGTCGAGAGCACGCCGACGTAGAGTGCTCCGAGGCGCGGGCCGCCCGTCACGACGACGATGAAGATACCCTGCAGGCGCCCGCGGATGCTGTCCGGCACGGACGATTGCATCATGGTGCTGCGATAGATCGAGCTGATGTTGTCCGCTGCGCCTGACGCGGCCAGAGCCAGGCAGGCGCCGACGATGAGGCCGAGATTGGCGCTCGTCTCGTCGACGGGAGGCATCCACACGCCCAGCAGGAGAACAGTGCCGAACACGACGATGGCGACCCCGTATGCCCGGATCGCCCGTTCGATGCCTCGGCCGTGCCAGCGGTACCGGACGACGCGGCCGGAGAACAGGCTGGACAGGAACGTGCCCGCCGCGATCGATGCGGTGAGCGCTCCGGTGGTGACCGCACCGCCGCCCAGCAATACCGTGCCCAGCGCAGGGTAGAGGGCGATGGGGTTTCCGAACGTCATCGCGGCGATGTCGAGCAGGTATTGCGTACGGATGTTCGCGGCGCTCTTGAGAAAGCGCCAGCCATCGACCAGTGACGCCAGCCCGGGGCGCACGATCGTTCCCTCCGGGCGTAGCGGTGGAAGAGTCCACAAGCCCATGAACATCGCCAGCATCAGCACGACATCGATCGAGTAGGTCCAGCCGTATCCGGTTGCTGCCACGAGGATTCCGGCGAGCGCGGGGCCGACCATCACCATCATGCCGATCGTGATGCCATTGAGGGCGGATGCCGGTGCCAGCAGTTCGCGCGGAAGCAGACGAGGAACGATGGCGCTCCGGGTGGCCATGCCGACGGAGTTCGCCGCAGCATTGATGACACTCAATGCGTAAAGCCACCAGATCGTCTCCAGGTGCGCCCATGTCAGCGCCGCGAGCAGCAGTGTGGAGACGAAGGTGATCACTGCGGCGATGAGCGCCACGATGCGACGGTCGAAGGCGTCGGCCAGCATTCCGCCGTAGAGGCCAGCCAGGATCATCGGAACGAGGCCCGCGACGGCCACCATCGACACGGCCAGAGTGCTGGCGGTCAGTTCGAACACGTGGAGCATGACGGTGACGAGGGTGAGTTGACCGCCGAGGCCCGCGAGGGTGGAGCCAATCCACAAGCGGGTGAATGCGCTACTCGCGCGAAAGGGACGCAGATCTATGAGAGAGCCGAGCACCTCCTGAGGCTATCTGCTCTGCTCGGTACGTCGTGCGCGCGAGAGCCTGGTAGACTCGTGAAGTTGCCGTTTGATCGGCCGCGGATAAAGAGAGCTCACACATCAGGTGCTGGGCGCCGCGCAATGAATGGAAAGGGGATCCCATCTATGGCACTCGAGTCTGACGCTAAGAAGGCGATCATCGAAGAGTACGCGACGCACCCCGGTGACACCGGATCCCCCGAGGTGCAGGTCGCAATGCTGACGCAGCGCATCAAAGACCTCACCGAACACCTCAAGGACCACAAGCACGACCACCACTCGCGTCGTGGCCTGTTCCTGATGGTGGGTCAGCGCCGCCGTCTGCTCGGCTACCTCCAGGACACCGACATCGCACGCTACCGTGCGCTGATCGAGAAGCTCGGACTCCGCCGCTGAGCGACCAGCGTTCAATCGCACTTCTTCCGAAGGCCGTCCCAGGTGTGGGGCGGCCTTCGTCGTTCCCGGCGCGGTCAGGCGGGGTAGGTGACGTGGCCGTCTTCGACCAGGGCTCCGGAAGTGACGGATGCCGCATGCTGCCGACCTTCGTTCATGAGATGGAACACCTGCTCGCCCCGAGCGAGGAGATGGTCGGCGATGATACGCCGGTGGCACCGCCACCACACCGCCTCTGAGCACATCACCGACGTGCGCAGGTCGCGCCCGCGATCGCGCAGCTGCGCAAGTCCGGATTGAAATTCGTCCGAGAGCGCGTAGTCGGCGTAGTTGTGGAAGCTGCGGTTCTGCCAGAAGGCGTTCACTGTGAACGGGATGTCCTTCGACACCGGGCGACGCCCGCTAAGCTGTGCGATTCGCTCGAACCCGATGCCTGCCGCATCCAACGATTCGCGCAGCGAATCCTCGTTGAACTGCGGATGCCGACGCGAGCCCGGAAGACGTCTCACATCCACGATCAACTCGACGTCGCTGGTGTTCAGCACGTCGATGAACTCCGCGATGGATCGCGTGGAATGACCGACGGTGAAAAACGGTAAGGACATATCCCTGACGCTATTGCGCATGCCTGACAGCGTGCACCTGCTTGACGGGGTGATGGCTCTCCGGTAGGAAAGCGTGTGTCTTTCCAGATGGAAAGTGGCACCACCGTAGAGCGGACACGATGGAACAGCGACCGGCCCCGGGGCAGCAGCCACTGGATCCGCCGACGGCGGATGTCGCCCAGGTGTATCTCGATGAGATCGAGCAGGTGCGCGATCGTCGGGAGAAGCACATCGATCGCCGGCGACTGGCCTGGTTCTCGCTCACGGATGCCGTTGCGCTCTCGATCTACATCACCATCGCAGCCTTTGCGATCGGCACACCACCGGGGGTCTCGTTCCTCGTGCTGATCGCCGCCTTCCTCGTGTGGCTGCACCTCGCGTTGGAGCGCCGTGAAGGCGACGGTACGTATGGAACGCCGCTTTCAGGCGAGCGTTCGGTTGCGGTTTGGTTCGCGATTCTGCTGATCCTCGTCGTGGTCGGCGGGGTCGTGCTCGGATCCTTTGGCTTACGACCTCCGTGGACAGTCCGACTTGTTCCCGGGCTCCTCGCACTGGCTGTGTTCGGCGTACCGGCCGTGCGTCAACTACAGCAGTCGATGCCGTTGTCGCAGGCGCTCCGCCCGCTGAGTAGCGGGGAGCGATGGATGAGCGTCGGTGTCGGCGTCTTCTTCGCGGTCGGCGCGGGCGTAGTCATGGCAGAGTTCGACGAGCTGAGGGTGCCGATCGTCGGCGCGGCTATGTGCGGCTGTGTCGTGGTGTGGTGGATCGCCGCGCGTATCAGCGACCGCCTGCCGGTGTTGGGCGCGGTTTGGTCACGATCGCAATGGGGCGCATTCGGTATCGGGGCGGTAGCGCTTGCCGCAGCGATCCTCGTGCGACTGGTGGCGCCCTCGGCGCCGCTGGCCGTGTTCGCACCCTGGGTCGGGTCTGGCATCGTGCTGCTGTTCGCAGCCGCCGTGTTCCGGGACGGACGCGATGGGTGAGCAGCATCCGCGGCTGCGATTGGATGACAACTTCGCCAGTCCCATCCGCTTCTCGCTCATGGCTGCGCTGCTCGACGGCGACGAGCTCGACTTCTCGACGCTGGCTGAGGTGCTTCAGGTGGGGGACTCCGCACTCAGTAAGTCGATCTCGCATCTGCACGCGATCGGCTACGTCTCGACGCGCCGTGGTGAAGTTGGAAGCAGGCCACGCACATGGGTGCGCTCGACGCGCCGGGGCGAGTGCGCCTTCGCGGCGCACCTGCATGCGCTGCAGGAGATTGTCGAGTTCGGCGGCTCGCGCCGCTGACGTCACCCGGCAGCGCGGGCCAGATCAGGGTGGTGGATCGCCGCGACATCGGGATGCGCTCGCAAACGAGACTTGAGGGCGTTCTCGCCGTAGAGGCTGTGGATCGGGTTCGTCGGGTCGGCCGACACCCCGCGCGCATCAGCGGCAAGGTCAGCGGGAAGCTCGATCAGCGGCAGGGTCTTATCGAGCGCAGGGTTGAAGAAGAATGGCACCGAGATGCGCTCCTCGGGCGCCTTCGGCGAGATCACGCGGTGATTGGTGGCCTTGAGGTAACCGGCCGTCGCGTACTCGAGCAGCTCGCCGATGTTCACGACGAATGCGCCGTCGACAGGCGGAGCATCCACCCAGCTGCCGTCACGCTCGACCTGCAGCCCGCCCTTGCCCGGCTCGACCCACAGCAGCGTGAGCACCCCCGAGTCTTTGTGGGCCCCGACGCCCTGCTGGGGTTCTGGCTCCTCGGCGCCGGGATAGCGAACGATCTTGATCAGAGTGGAGGGCTCACCGAAGTTCGCGTCGAAGTAGCTCTCTTCGGCGCCGAGCGCGAGAGCCCAGGCGCGCAGCAGCTTGCGAGAGACGCCCGACAGCTGTGCGTGCCACTCTTCGACGACCTCGCGCAGCTCGGGCTGAGCCTTCGGCCACAGGTTCGGTCCCAGGAGGCGATTGAAGGCTGGGCCGCCTTCGACCGCCGCTCGTTCGGGCCCGATGTCGATCTGCTCACGCCAGTCCACCTTGCCCTGTGTGCGCTCACCACCGATGCGCGTGTATCCGCGAAAGTGCGGGCTTTTCACAATCTCGATCGACAGCTTCTCTTCGTCGGGGAGTGCGAAGAAATCGAGCGCAGCACGATGCAGCCGTTCGGACAGCTCGGCACTCACACCGGTGCCGGTCAGGTAGAAGAAGCCGACATCGTGCGTTGCGGCGCGTAGGTCCTCGCGGAAGCGCGCGGCGGACTCAGGTCCCGCGTCAAGCTGTGAGAGATCGAGCACGGGAAGATTCAGATCAGCCATGACCTGAGGCTAAGCCGAACGAGCCACCGGTGCGACGAGTATTGCGCCGGGTTACCGCCGGTAATCTGGAACCATGCCTCGCCTGTGGATTTCTCTGCGTCTCCTGCTGCCTGCCGTCTGGATCGGACTCATCATCGGATTGAGCTTCATGGAGACACCGTTGAAATTCCTCGCCCCCGGGATCACGACGCCGCTCGGGCTCGGCATCGGCCGACTCGTGTTCGTCGCGTTGTCAGTCGCGGGCTGGGCGATCCTCGTCGTGCTCACGCTGATCGGTCGGGCCCGACCCCGTGAGACCAGGGGTGGCTGGCTGCTGATCGGCGTGATGTGGCTGGTCATGGCGGTCGAGTCGTTCGTCATCCGGCCGTTGTTGGCTGCTCGCAGTGACGTCATCATCGCGGGTGGCGATCCGGGGGAGTCATGGTTGCACTACGGGTATATTGCAGCCGAGCTGCTGCTGCTCGCTTCGCTCGTCGCCTACATCGCGGTAGTGGCGCGCCGTCTTCCCCGCGTAGACGTCGCTGACTAACCCTCGACGGCACGCCTCGACCCGGTCGGGTCATCACGGCGCGATGTGTCGGAGACGAGCCTGGTATCGCTGAACAGCCAGCGCGGTCGCGGCTCGATGAGCGGGCGTGTGAGCCAGCGGATGGGCTTCGTCGCGAGCACGAGGGCGATGACGACTGAGAGGGCGATGACGGTGGGAAGCCAGATCCAGGTCGGTTCCGCATTGCGCAGGATGCCCGATTCGCGGAATGGGTACAGCACGAACGAGTGCAGCAGATAGACGTACATCGTGTACTGGCCGAACCGGGTCCACCATCGGGTGCGACGCGGAATCAGGATGAAGAACGCGGCGCTGAGGATGAGCCCGATCGCGATGATCAGCAGTCGTACGCCGCCTGACCACCAGGCGTGGGCATCCAGGTCAGCGTAGGAATCGTCGTAGAAGAACCATTTGCTCAACTCGACCTTCGTCCATAGCTCCTGCCAGTTCCAGGCGATGAAGCCATCGACAGCGAGGACGGCGAGGGCGAGCACGCGCAACCACCACGGCCGGAAGTCGATCAAGCGCAGTCGGTTGACGAGGTCATGTTCGCGCAGCCACCAGCCGAGCACGAAGAACGGCAGAAAGCCGAGGGTGCGAGACAGCGAGAACGTGCTGTCGACGTTGGTCAGGTAGCCGGCGCTGACCGAGATCACGACACTCCACGCGAGCGGCCAGCGCAGCAGAGCGAGGTAGGGCAGGACGAGACGGAATATTCCGAGTGCGAGCAGAAACCAGAGAGTCCACGAGGGC
>NZ_JAJUFV010000002.1 GCF_029263575.1 Microbacterium sp.
CGGCTTCCGGCGACACGCTCGCCTCGGCCGACAACGCGACCAAGGGCGCTTACGTGCTCGCGGAGGCCCCGGGTGGAACCACCGACGTGATCCTGATCGCGACCGGCTCCGAGGTGCAGCTCGCCGTCGCAGCACGTGAGACGCTCGCCGCTGAAGGCATCGGTGCCCGGGTCGTCTCGGCGCCGTCGCTCGAATGGTTCGACGAACAGGATGCCGCGTACCGCGAGTCCGTGCTGCCAGCCGCTGTCACCGCCCGTGTCTCAGTTGAGGCCGGGTCCGCGCTGAGCTGGCGCGGAATCGTGGGTGACAAGGGCCGCTCGGTCGCGATCGATCACTTCGGCGCCTCTGCCGATTACAAGACCCTCTTCCAGAAGTTCGGCATCACCGCCGAAGCCGTCGTCGAGGCGGCCCGCGAGACCATCAAGGAGAACGCATGACCACCCCCACCGCAGCCCTCGCCGCAGCCGGCGTCAGCATCTGGCTCGATGACCTCTCCCGTACGCGTATCGACTCCGGCAACCTCGCCGCGCTGATCGAGACGCGCAATGTCGTCGGTGTCACGACCAACCCGACGATCTTCGCCGGCGCGATCACCGACGCGAACGACACCTCCTACGACGCGCAGGTCAGCGAGTTGGCTGCCTCAGGTGCCACCGCCGAAGAGGCCGTCTTCGCTGCGACGACGCAGGATGTCGCCGCAGCGCTCGACGTCTTCCGTCCGGTGTGGGAGTCGTCCGGTCACGTCGACGGTCGTGTATCGATCGAGGTCTCCCCCGATCTCGCCCACGACACCGAGGGAACCGTGGCGCAGGCCAAGCAGCTGTGGGATAAAATCAACCGCCCGAACCTGCTCGTGAAGATCCCCGCGACCAAGGCCGGGCTTCCCGCGATCACGAAGGCCATCGCCGCGGGCATCAGCGTCAACGTCACGCTGATCTTCAGCCTGGAGCGCTACGCGGACGTCATCGACGCCTACCTGACCGGGCTTGAGAAGGCGAAGGCCGCCGGCATCGATCTGTCGACCATCCATTCGGTCGCCTCGTTCTTCGTGTCGCGCGTCGACACCGAGACCGACAAGCGTCTGACCGAGATCGGAACCGATGAGGCACTCGCGCTGAAAAGCAAGGCCGGGCTCGCCAACGCACGCCTGGCATACGAGCTCTTCGAGAAGACCTTCGCGGACGCCCGCGCCACGGCTCTGCTGGATGCTGGCGCCAATCTGCAGCGCCCGCTGTGGGCCTCTACCGGTGTCAAGGACCCGGCTCTGCCCGACACGCTCTACGTCACCGAACTCGTGGCGCAGGGCGTCGTCAACACGATGCCCGAGAAGACTCTCGAGGCGACGTTCGATCACGCTGTCGTCACCGGTGACACAGTCACCAGCGGCTACGAGCAGGCTCGCGCCGTGTTCGCAGGGCTGGCCGAGGTCGGCGTCGATTTCGATGACGTCACGCAGGTACTCGAAGACGAAGGTGTGAAGAAGTTCATCGACTCCTGGCACGACTTGCTGACGCAGGTTGCCGAAGAGCTGGACTCGCAGCGATGACATTTGCCATCCATGCCACCGGCGCGGCGCGGGTCGCGATCGACGAGGTGGTCCCGGCGCTCGTCGGTGACCTCATCGCATCGCGCATCACGGCTTTCGACTCGACCCTGTGGGGTGCTGAGGCTGAGGCCGAGGCATCCGCTCGTCTGGGATGGGTCGAAGCCGTCGCGCTCTCGCGCCCGCTGGTCGCCGATATCATCGCCCTGCGCGATGAATTGCGCGCCAGCGGGGTGACGCGTGTCGCACTGGCTGGCATGGGTGGGTCATCGCTCGCTCCCGAGGTCATCAGCAGAACCGCGGGCGTTCCGCTCACGATCCTCGATTCGACGGCCCCGGGGCAGGTCCTGGCTGCGCTCGATCAGGCGCTCGCCGAGACCGTGCTGGTCGTGTCGTCGAAGTCGGGATCGACCGTTGAGACGGACTCGCACCGGCGCACGTTCGCAGCCGCCTTCCGCGACCTGGGCATCGATCCGACCGAACGCATCGTCGTCGTCACCGATCCCGGGTCTCCGCTTGACACCACCGCGCGCGCCGAAGGCTACCGGGTCTTCAACGCCGACCCGAACGTCGGCGGTCGATACTCGGCACTGACCGCTTTCGGCCTGGTTCCCACCGGGCTCGCGGGCGTCGACATCGATGAGCTGCTCGACGAGGCCGAAGCCATGCTCCTTCCGGTCGCGGTCGACCAGGCGGATAATCCCGCGCTGCGTCTCGCCGCCGCGATCTCATGCACGAATCCGCGCCGAGACAAGCTGGGTCTGGTCACCGACGGCACGCACATCGTCGGATTGCCCGATTGGATCGAGCAGCTCGTCGCCGAGTCAACGGGCAAGAACGGCACCGGCATCCTCCCGGTCGTGCTGCTGCCCGTATCGCCGGAAGTCGAAAACGTTCCCGACGATTTGCAGATCGTCCGCCTCGTGGACGACGCCAATGAGTTTCACATGCGTGAACGTCACCAGGGAGAGATCCTCATCAGCGGCTCGCTGGGCGCGAACTTCCTCGTGTGGGAGTATGCGACGGCCATTGCCGGCTATCTGCTCGTCATCGATCCGTTCAACCAACCCGATGTCGAATCGGCCAAGGCCGCCACGCGCGGCCTGTTGGATGAGCGCCCCGAGCAGGCTGCTCCCGCTTTCGTCCAGAACGGCATCGAAGTGCGCGCCTCGGATGCGGCCCTGACCGCCTCAGGCGACATCGAAGCCGTCATGGATGCCCTCTGGGCACGATTGAGCGACGACGGCTACGTCGCGATCCAGGCTTACGTCAACCGGCTCGAGCTGTCACAGCTGGCCGGCCTCCGAGAGCTGGTCGCGGCCGACTCCGGCAGGCCGACCACGTTCGGCTGGGGCCCGCGTTTCCTGCACTCGACCGGTCAGTATCACAAGGGTGGTCCGGCACAGGGCGTCTTCCTGCAGATCCTGGAACGCACCGACGTCGACCTCGAGATCCCCGATCGTCCCTTCACATATGGCCAGCTCATCGAGGCTCAGGCCGCCGGCGACGCGAAAGTCCTCGCCGATCTGGGTCTGCCGGTGGTGACGCTGACGATCACGGACGATTCCGCTGACGTCCTCGCGCTGTTCGAAGCCGCCCAGAAGTAGTCCGCAACAATCCACACGCAAGACATCAGTAGGAGAATGCCCCGCCGATGACCGTTCCCGTTTCACGCGGCCACAATCCGCTTCGCGATCCCGACGATCGTCGCCTGAGCCGCATCGCCGGTCCCAGCGCCCTGGTGATCTTCGGTGTCACCGGCGATCTGTCGCGCAAAAAACTCATGCCCGCGGTCTACGACCTGGCCAATCGTGGCCTGCTCCCCCCGGGATTCGCTCTCGTCGGCTTCGCGCGACGCGATTGGGAAGATCAGGATTTCGCCGACGTCGTCTACGACGCGGTCAAGAAGCACGCGCGCACCGAGTTCCGTGAAGAGACCTGGCAGCAGCTGCTGCAGGGCATCCGCTTCGTCTCCGGTGAGTTCGACAATCCGGCTTCTTTCCAGAAGCTCCGCGAGACGGTCGAGAAACTCGACGTCGAACGCGGCACGATGGGCAACCATGCCTACTATCTCTCGATTCCGCCGAAGTCCTTCCCGCTGGTGGCCAAGCAGCTGAAGGAGTCCGGCCTCGTCGGCGACGAGCGCGGCCGAGACCAGTGGCGTCGTGTCGTCATCGAGAAGCCATTCGGCAACGATCTCGAATCAGCCCGTGCGCTCAACGAAGCGCTGGAGGTGGCGTTCCCGGCCGACTCGATCTTCCGCATCGATCATTATCTGGGCAAAGAGACCGTCCAGAACATCATGGCGCTGCGCTTCGCGAACGAGCTCTACGAGCCGATCTGGAACCGCAACTATGTGGACCACGTGCAGATCACGATGGCCGAGGACATCGGCGTCGGCGGGCGCGCCGGCTACTATGACGGCATCGGCGCGGCGCGCGACGTCATCCAGAATCACTTGCTGCAGCTCATGGCTCTGACGGCCATGGAAGAGCCCATCAGCCTCTCGGCCGAGCACCTGCGCGCTGAGAAGGAGAAGGTGCTGGCCGCTGTCACCCTGCCCGATGATCTGTCGCTCGCCACCGCCCGCGGGCAGTACGCCGGCGGCTGGCAGGGTGGCGAGAAGGTCGACGGCTTCCTCAGCGAAGACGGCATGAACCCCGAGTCGACCACCGAGACCTTCGCCGCTATCAAGCTCGAGATCGCCACCCGACGCTGGGCCGGCGTGCCCTTCTATCTGCGCAGCGGCAAGCGTCTGGGCCGCCGCGTCACCGAGATTGCCGTGGTGTTCAACCGGGCTCCTGAGCACCTGTTCGGCCGCGGAAACGCGGCGGAGCTCGGACAGAACGCTCTCGTGATCCGCGTTCAGCCCGACGAGGGCGTCACGATCCGATTCGGGTCGAAGGTTCCCGGTGCCGGCACGAACGTGCGCGATGTCACGATGGACTTCGGCTACGGACACGCCTTCACCGAGGCGAGCCCCGAGGCCTACGAGCGCCTGATCCTCGACGTGCTACTGGGCGACCCGCCGCTGTTCCCGCGGCACGAAGAGGTCGAGTTGAGCTGGAAGATCCTCGACCCCGTCGAGAGGTACTGGGAAGCCGAGGGCGGTCCGCTCGAGCAATACGCCTCTGGATCCTGGGGGCCGGCATCGGCTGATGAACTGCTTGCCCGCGACGGACGAGTCTGGAGACGACCATGATCATCGACCTTCCCGACACCACCACCAGTCAGGTCGCCAAGCAGCTCGTCACGGTACGCGAAGACGGCGGTGCTGTCGCGCTCGGCCGTGTGCTCACCCTCATCATCTCGGCACGCAATGGCGTAGCAGAGGCGGCTATCGACGCCGCCAACGACGCCTCACGCGAGCACCCGATGCGGGTCATCGTGCTCACCACAGGCGAGGGCGAATCCCGCCTCGATGCGCAGATCCGTGTCGGCGGCGACGCCGGAGCGAGCGAGGTCGTCGTGCTGCATGCCTACGGCGATGCGGCCAGCAACGAGGAGAGCCTGGTCACGGGGCTCCTGCTGCCCGATGCCCCCGTCGTGGCGTGGTGGCCTGAGGACGCGCCAGACAACCCTGCGCAGTCGCCGCTCGGGCGCATCGCCCAGCGTCGCATCACAGATGCCGCCACCGCTTCCGATGTCCGCGAACAGCTCGCGGTTCTCGGTTCGAGCCATGCGCCAGGCGACACCGATCTGGCGTGGACGCGTCTGACGCACTGGCGCGAGCAGTTGGCCGCCGTACTCGACCAGCCGCCGTACGAGACGGTGACAGCCGTTGAGGTTCTCGGCGCCGCGGCGTCGCCGTCGACGGCGTTGCTGGCCGCGTGGCTGCAACTATCGTTGGATGTTCCCGTGCAGTGGCACTTCGAAGATCCGTCGCACTGGGAGGTCGGCATCAAATCGGTGCGGCTGACACGCGCCAGCGGCGATATCCTCCTGGAGCGCCCCGAGAGCAGCGTCGCGGTACTCACGCAGCCGGGTCAGCCCGATCACGAGCTTCATCTGCCGCGCCGCACGCTGCGCGAGTGCCTGGCTGAAGAATTGCGCCGGCTCGATCCTGATGTGCTGTACGGTCGGGTCATCACCGAGGGCTGGGAGAAATTGGGCCCGCCCGAGACAGGAGCGTGAACGGCATGACTGCAACGCCGGCAGAGAAGACGGTCGTCGTCGAGTCCACACCCGCGGCGCTGGCTGAACGGGTCGCGGATCGGTTTCTGACCCGGGTGCGCGCGCGCACGAAGAACGGCCGTATCGCGCACATCGCGCTGACGGGTGGTTCCATGGGCGGCGCCGTGCTTCGGGCTGTGGCCGCCCACCCGAACGTGGGAGTGATCGACTGGTCGCTGGTGCACTTCTGGTGGGGTGATGAGCGCTTCGTCGCGCACGACGACGCTGATCGCAACGCCGTGCAGTCTCGGGACGCGCTGCTGGATCACATCGATGTCCCGGCCGAGAACGTGCACGAGATCGCCGCTTCCGACAGCGGGCTCACCCTTGATGAGGCCGCGGAAGCGTATGCGCAGGAGCTCGCGCGGTTCGCTGACGACGGGCAGGCCTGGCCGTCTTTCGCGGTGTGCTTTCTCGGCGTCGGGCCCGATGGGCATATCGCGTCGCTGTTTCCGGATCGCGCAGAGGTGACCGAGACGGATGCCGTGGCTCTGCCGGTGCGCGACTCCCCCAAGCCTCCGCCCGAGCGCGTCACGCTCACACGCCCTGTCATCAACGCGTCGAAGCGGGTGTGGCTGGTGTTGACCGGCGCAGATAAGGCGTCGGCGCTGGGCCTGGCTCTGGCCGGCGCGAGCTATACGAATGTGCCGGCGGCGGGTGCGAAGGGACGCAAGCGCACGATCTTCTTCGTCGACGAGGCCGCCGCCTCTGAGGTCTCAGAAGACCTCATCGATCCGAGCTACTGAACCCGTCTGTCTCCGGTCGGTCGGTCGGCTCGCTCGGGGTGGTGGACGACGACCATCCCGGGGTGGAAGCCGCCCCGCCGCTGCCGCGGGTGATACCGAGCTCCTGGCTCTCGCTGAGCACCTGCGGGTGGTAGCGGGCGAGTCCGACGACGCCCCACACCGCGGCCGCACCCGCAACGCCGAAGACGACGAGTGCCCACGGCGGCGCGGCGGCGGCTTCGCCGAGCACCAGCATGCCGATCAGCACGGCGATGAGCGGGTCGACGACCGTGAGTCCGGCGATCACCAGGTCGGGCGGGCCCGAGCTGTAAGCGGTCTGCACGAAGTACGCTCCCGCCGCGGCAGCGGCGAGAAGCGCGATCACGCACACCACGGTGATCCAGTCGAACTCCTGAGCCTTCACGCGCTCGATGACCGCCTTGGCCATGGTCGCCACGAATCCGTAGAGGATCCCGGCGCCGACGACGTAGAACAGCGCCCGCATCCGGTGGCGCAGAATGAGCCAGCATCCGCCCAAGAGAATAATGACCACGAGCAGGATTGCGAGAATGACGAAAAGCTGACGATCAGAGATCGCGTGCTCGGTGGCAAACAGGGCGGCGACCAACACGAAGATGAAGATGCCACCGACGCACGCGGCTATCGAGGTCAGCGACCGCCTGGTGGGTGTATGACCGGAAATACGCGCGTTCAGGAGCGTTGTCATCACCAGAGCGATCGCTCCGAGCGGCTGTACGACGATCAGCGGGGCGATCGAGAGGGCCGCGAGCTGACAGACAATCGCCAACCCGAGCATGACGGTGCCGATGATCCAGGAGGGCCTGGTCAACAGACCCTTCAGCTGCGCGCCGGTGAGTCCGGTCGTGCCGGCTGAACCGCTCAGGCGCTCGACCTTGTCGACGCCGCGGTGCTGATACTGCGCGCCCAGCGACATGAAGACGGCACCCGCGAGGGCCAGCGGAATACCCAGCAACAGAGCGGGGTTCTGGAAAGCGCCCACGAGTTGGTCGACATCCACCTCTGCCATCCACACACCTGCGCTCGCGCTCACACTAGAACAATACCGGGCCGTTGCCCCGCAGTAGGCTTGTGGCGTGGCTGTTCTCCCAATTCGCGTCCTCGGCGATCCTGTTCTGCACTCCCCCGCATCCGCTGTCGACGAGATCACTCCCGACATACGCGCGCTCGTGGCCGACATGTACGAGACCATGGATGCCGCGCCCGGTGTCGGCCTCGCCGCGCCCCAGGTGGGCGTGGCGCTGCGCATCTACGCCTATTCCTACGTCGACGACGACGAGCAGCCGTGGCGCGGGGAGATCATCAACCCGGTGCTGTGGATGTCGCCGCCCGAACCGGGCTCACCCGACCCTGATGACGAGTCCGAAGGATGCCTGTCGTTCCCCGGTGAGCGCTTCGCGCTACGCCGGGCCGATCACGTGCTGGTGACGGGGATCGATCTTGAGGGCGCAGACGTTCGCATCGAGGTCTCCGACTGGCGCGCGCGCATCATGCAGCACGAGTTCGACCACCTCGACGGCATCCTGTACGTCGACCGCCTGTCGGATGGCGATGCGAAGGTCGTGCAGAAGATCGTCCGCAAGCGCGGCTGGGGAAAACCAGGCGTGAGCTGGATGCCGGGGGTCGACAACCTGGAGGGTTGACTCAAATATTGCGCATCGATATATCGCGGTACTATATTGATAGTGCCCGCCAGGGTTGTGACCACGTCCAACAGCGATCCTCACGGAAGTGCCCACTCAGATGCAGCAAACAGCCACCATCATTGCCCTAACCACCCTCACCGTCCTCGCTGCGGTGCAGATCCTGGCCGCGTGCGGCCTCCCCGTTGGCAGGCTCCTGTGGGGCGGTGCGAAACGCGTCCTCCCCGTCGGCATGCGGTGGGCGAGCGTCGGCGCTGTCGTGCTCTACGGTGTCTTCGCGTACATCCTGCTGGTTCAGGGCGCCGACCTCCCGTTGAACGGCTCCGGCTTGATCATGGTGCTGTCGTGGGTACTCTTTGGGTACCTCGTGCTCGCGACCTTCGGCAATCTGCGCTCACGGAGCAGGGCCGAGCGATATGTCATGGCACCCGCATCGGCCATCCTTGCCATCGCGACGCTCATCATCACGCTGACCTAGGCTGAGCCACGCACACGAGTGGCAGAAGCCGTGTCCCTCCGATAAGTTCGGACAATGCGCTACATGATCCTCGGGCTGCTTCTCGGCGGACCGCTTTCGCTATATGACCTGCACAAGAGGTTCACCGCCGGAATGGCGCAGTTCTACAGCGGCAGCATCGGTGGCATCCGACGGGCTCTGACGCAACTCGTCGTCGCAGGCTGGGCGACGGTAGAAGACGCAGAGGACGGGCGGCGCGGAAAGCGCGAATACACCATCACGCCCGAGGGAAAGCAGGCATGGCGTGAATGGATGCAGGCACCACTTCCGCCCTCGTCTGACAGCGAGACGATGATCCTGGCCAAGGTGTTCCTGTTGGGATGGCTGCCGGAGGATGAGCGCGTTGTCACGATCCAGGCGCTTCATGATCGAGTATCAGAAGATGCGAAAGATATCGACGCTCTGCTGCAATCGGTCGACTCGAACGATATCGCCGCAGACGAGCGCGACGTCTTCGACTTCCAGAGAGCGACGCTCGAATACGGTGCTCATGCGCATCGGCTCCTCGGCGACTGGCTGGCGGCACTGGAAACGCCCGGCAGCGTAGGTGCCGCCGCGGCTCGGGCCTCAGTTCAACAGAATTCGAGCAGCTCCGCAGCAGTTGCCGACTCGATGCAGACCGCGTCGCGCTGATTATGGCAGAGGGCGAGTACATACTGCCCCCAGTCACGCACGTGCATCGACGGTGACGAGTCGCCAGCGCCGTCGATGACAGCGAGCTGTTCACCGTGCACCACGCTGAAGTCGCGTAACGGCAAGCCCAGCCCGACGCCGAGGTATTTGATGTAGCTCTCTTTGAGCGTCCACACCCGTGTGAAGCGCCGTGCACGCTCGACAATGTCACCGCCTTCGACATAGTCACGCTCATCGGGCGAGAATATCTTCCTCAGATCAAGTCCTGGCCACATGACAGCCTCGACGTCGACGCCGAGGTTCTGTGCCGATACCGCACATACGACGCGGTCACCCGCATGCGAGACGTTGAAGTGAAGCGCCGCACCGGGCAAGAACGGCTTGCCATGTTCGCCAGCCGATAGCCGGTGCTCTCCGGCGGGATCTTCGCCCGAGCGTGCCAGGGCGCGTCGGATCAGCGCACCCGCGACATGACTGCGCCGGCGATCATCAGCAAAGCGATACCTCGCGGCTCGTTCCCGGCGCGCTGGAGCTATCGCTCCCGCGATTTGACGTTCGACGTCGTCTGTCAGCTTCGCGAGGTCGAATGTGAAAACGGTCACGTTCGCCAGACCGATAGCCGTGGTCACACGGTCTGTGGCCGGCGCTGCCATGCGAGGTTGATCCGAGACTCGATAAGTGCAGCGATCGTCTGACGATGTTCGTCGATGAAGAAGTGACCGCCGTCGAATTCATGCACTTCCACGGGCCCTTCCGCGTACCAGGGCCATTGCTCGATCTGCACTTTGTCAGAGCGCCCTTCCAAGAGCACGAGTGGACAACGCAGCCGCTCAAACTCGGTGTCCTGGTACGTCGACAACAGCCTCAGATCCGCCCGGATTGCCGGGGCGAACCATTTCATGAAGTCTGGATCGGCCAGGCTTGCTTCGCTGATGCCCCCGTAACTGCGCAGGACGTCCTTCATCGACTCGTCGGTGGCCAGGTCATCCGCCCGGGTGAATCTGCTCACGCTCGGCGATGACGCTCCGGAACTGAAGAAGACCAAGGGTGGGCCGAAACGCTCCTGTGCGATCTTCGCGACCTCATAGCCGACGACACTGCCCATGCTGTGGCCCCAGATGACGTACGGGCGCGAGAACACCGGTCTCAGCTCCTCGACCAGGTCAGCGGCGAGCTCTCGCACGCTCCCCGGCATCGGCACGGCGAGCTTCTGCTCGCGCTGCGGGTATTGTGCGACCGTCAGCTCGACGCTCGTTGTGAACGCCGCACGCCACCGTCCGTAGTACAACCGGCCCGCACCAGCGTGCGGGAAGCACACCATCGGAACTTTTTGCTCATGCATGTCGATCCTTTCGCGCTCCAGGGGCGGCGGTGATGTCAGCACCGCAGCCCCTGGCGTGCTGATTCTGTTAGGCCCGCTCAAGGAACCGCGCGGCTCCGAAGAAGCCGATCAGCGCCCAGACGCCGAGAATGATGTAGCTGATCGGATCTGCACTGAACACGGACTGCGCCAGCGCCGCACGCATGACCTCAGCCATGTGGTACAGCGGCAGCCCCATGTGCACGACCTGCAGCCACTCCGGCAGCCGATCGATCGGAAAGTTGATCGGGGTGAACATAAGAGCCGTGAACGCGATGACCTGAGAGAGCGCCATCGAGAGCTCGGCGGGCATGACGAACGAGTACCCGTATCCGATACCGAAGCACGAGGCCACGACGAGAATGAACACCGGAACGATCGTCCACGAGATGTCATATCCCGGGTTGAAGACCAGGTTGGCGATGAGGATCGAGATTGCGATCGCCGGAACCGTGATCGCAGCCCAGATGGTCACGTCTGCGATCAGGAAGGACCTTCGGCTCGACGGCAGCGCCTTGATGAAGTCGATGTAACCCGACATCTTCGCGCCGGCGTTCTGCATGGGCACTGTCACCAGCGCCGTCATGACCAGCACGATCGTCGGCGCACCGGTAGCAAGATAGAGCAGCTGAGTGCCGTCTTGCGCTGGCATCAAGAACGAGAAGCCAATCACGACGCCGAGTGCGATGATCACCATGATGATCGCGAACACGACAAGATAGCTACCCTGTTTACGCAGCTGGAGCTCGAAGATCGTGCCCAGTTGATTCTTAGCGGCCACTGGTGGCTCCTTCCTTGCTCGACAGGACGTCGATGTAGATGTCTTCCAGCGTGACTTCGGTGAGCGCATAGTCGCCGATTCGCCGCTGGGCTGATTCCTCAGTAGCCCAGGCCAGTGCCTCAGCCGATCGCTCGCGGGTAAAGGTGACGGCGAGCTCCTGCTCGCGTACCGTCGCCTCCTCTGCCCAGGCGAGCAGAGGTGCGTCGAAGGCACTGTCGATGACGGGGGCGATCAGCTTCATGCGCCCCTGTCCTTCGACGGCCTTGATCGTGCTCGCGTCTCCCTGCAGGAGCACGCGTCCCTCGTCGAGGATCGCGATCTTATCGACCACGCCCTCTGCTTCACGGATGCTGTGCGTCACCAGCAGAACGGCTGTGCCGTCGTCGGTGAGCTCTCTGATGGCAGACCACAGCAGGCGACGGCGTACCGGGTCGACGTCGTTCGTCGGCTCATCCAGAATGACCGCGCGTCCGGGGCGAATCGCAGCCATGCAGAATCCGGTAAGACGCAGGACGCCGCCGGAGAGCTTGTTGCCCTCGACGTCCGCCCACTCGCGGATGTTGAGAGCATCCAGCAGCGCGTCGGTTCGTTCGGTTACCTCGGCGTCACTGGCGCCGCGCAGCTTTCCCATGATGCCCATGGCAGCACGCGGTGTGAGCTCGCCGAGCGGCGTCTTCGACTGCGGCTGAACCGAGCACAGATACCGGCCACGATTGCGGTTCTTGACGATGTCCTCACCGGCGATTCGGATCTCGCCCGAATCAGGCTTCAAGAGCCCGAGAAGCTGGTTGACAAGAGTCGTCTTGCCCGCGCCGTTGTGGCCGAAAAGGCCGTAAACCTCTCCTTCTTCAACAGAGAAGCTCACGTCCTGGTTGGCGACGCGTGTCTTTCCTCTGCTCTTGTATGACTTGGTTACGTTTTCCACATTTATCAATGTCATTGATTCTTCCCTGATGTGTGTCGGGCAGTTGGTTGGTCGATCGGTTACGGTGCGTGGATGTCTTCGCGCAGCGCCTCCACCTCCTCGAGGAGGATGCCGTGCAATTCATCGGACGGAACATCCCAGCGGGTAAGAAAGAGCAAATCGAGGCGCGTTCCCGTGGTCTTCGCGACGCAGTAGAAATCGGCGTAGTCGAGCTTGTCCTGCTCGGTCGACAACTGATCGAGGGTCATGTCCCAGATCTCGTCGTACTCGGCTTCGAGGTTTCCGGCGTAATTGAGCATGCAGGTCTGCGAGTTCCCCTTGGGCTTGACCGACTTGGTCGCAGTGAAGACCTTGCCGAACTTCATCATGAGCCGAAGACTCGAGAACAGGTTCAAGAAGTGAATGTTGTGCCTGTCCATCAGGCGGAACTTCTCTTGCACGATGTCTTGCGCCGAGGCGTGCGAACCGCGCTCGGCCGGAACGACAACGGGAACGCTGCCGATCATCATGCCCATCATGTCTGAGTAATCGCGTCCCTCGTACTCACGCGCTCGAAACAGTACGTCCAGGGCGACTTCATCAACCTCGAGAGTTCGAGCGACGAGTCGGGAATACAGGTGCACGACCGCGGCGAACGGATCGATTCCCGAACCGTCCTCGTCACCGCCGAGGTCGGTGGAGAAGCGCAGCTGGCGCACTTCCGCGGTAAGCCGCGACGCCGACCGCTCCTGAATCTGCTTCGCGCCGCTCGTCCAGCGCTCCAACTCGAAGCGCTCGACGATCTCGTCCGCTGAGATATCGACAGGGCCCTTGGCGAACTGCTGCTGCAGGTGTCGATAGCTCACCGCAGCAGGCATGGCGGCAGTGGTTCCGGCGACGAGCTGTCGATAACGACGGATGAGGTCACTGCGCAGCACCTGCCCTGAGCCTGCGTCGAAGATCGAGTGGTCGAACTGGAACAGGATGTCGTAGCTGCGCTCATGATGCTTGATCAGAACGGCTGTGTACATGGGCCGCCCGAGCACCTTGAAGTCGATCGTCCACTTGCGACGCACGAGCGCACGATGAATCTCTTGTGCTTCCTCGGGCGAGAACCTGGACAGATCGAGCAGCGGAAGAGCGAAGTCTGACGGCGGCTCGTGCTCTCTCCACACCATGCGTCCGCGTGATCGACCAAGAGCCATCCGCATCACGCCATGACGGCCAACCACGTCGCGCATTGCCTGGTTGAGGAGATCGATGCGCACGGGCTCTCGCAAATTGATGAGATACATCTGCAGCGGCGTCTTGCCCTTGAAGTGGTACTTCTGCACACCCGTAAGTGGGTAGCTCCACCGCACGGGCCTGGACGTGACCATTCGGCGCACGTCGTCTTGACGTCGATCGATCTCGTTGAAGACAGCGTCCAGCGAAGCGGCCACTTCGAACGGCTCAGTCTTCACGACAGGAAGGTCCACGCCTTCTACGTCGCCCGTGTCCGTTGTGATCGGCCAGATCAACTCCGGCGTCTGATCGGGGCCGACGCGCAGATCGGCCAATTCCCGCATCACCCGTGCACGCTGCTGTTCGCTCGTTTCACCGGCGAGCAACACAAGCCTGCCGAACTCCCCGTCGTCATCGCGAGTGCGAGCGAACCGGCACACGAAGCCGACGTTGGCGCTCAGTTGCTGTTCGATCGCTGTGAAACCCCCCTCCGACACATCTTGTGACCCGGCTTGCTCGATGAGAAACGCACTCAGTTGCGCAATCGACGGATTGTTATGCACATCGCTGTCGAGCAGTTTGACGCCGCGCCCATCCAGCGCCCGAGTGAAGGTGGTCAAGCGCACCGAGTCGAGGCCGAGATCGAACACATCGGCACGCGGGGGGATGGTTTCGAGCCCCAAGAGGGTGCGCAGCTCTTCGGTCAGTACGCCGGCGATGTTCGCTCGCCCTTCGACGACGGTCTCGGGTTCGGCCGGTCGCGCAGGTGCCACGAAGGGGTCGTCACCCAGATAAGCGACGGGAATGCCCGATTCCGGCATCCGCGCTGCAAGATCGAGCACCGAGGCGGCAGCGCCATCTCCCAACAGCAGCACAACCGGAATATCCGCAGTACGGCGATGAAAGCTATTGAACCATTCGGTCGTCTCGCCGCTCCAACCGTCGACGGAAGCATCCCAGGCAGCTACCACGGTGACACGACGCTGCATCGGCACCGGCGGAGCCTGAAGCTGTGACCGCAGCTCGCGTCCAAGGTCTGGAACACTGCCACCGGTCGTGCGCGGCCCGTCGTCCCACACGACGATCTCTCGATTTCCCGGACGATTGCGGATGCCGTCGACAAGAGCTCGCGCCAATGCATGGACGCCGCGCGCATGCACGGTGTCCCCCACCGTGCACCGCTCGTTAGTCACGCCGATGTCGGCTGTCGGACCCAGCACTGTTGCGTAGGGGACAATGTGAAACCGCCGTAGCGGATGCGTCGGCACGAGCGCGTTCATCGCCGCTGTGACCGCGTGAGCGGGGCACACGATGACGGTCGCGTCACTGACCGGGTCGACGTCCTCAAGCATCACGGGATGCAGCCGCACGATCTGACGACCGTCTGCGCTGTGCCGCACGGCGATCTCCGGCTCTGCGCTGGAGTCAAGTTCTGCGAGCAACGCCGCGCCCAGTCCGCCATCGGCTTGCAATGCGGTGACGGCCACCGCGTGCTGCTCACGGGCAATACCCGCCGCCCACGACGCCGCGATGCTGTCGGCGGTGCCGTCGGGCGCAGCATCGGTCAGCGCCACTATACGTTCGTATGCCGGAGCCTCTTCCTCGTCGAGCAGGCGAAGAAGCGAGCGGGTCGATGCTTGCACGGCCTTGAAGTCACCGCTGGCGACGATCGCGTCGCCGTGCTGACGGTGCGCCGTAAGGTCATCGAACAGGCGGCGGATGTCACCGCTGTGATCGACGCGCACCTGGGCGCCGCCTGCCGGGTCGAATTGGTACGACGCTCCGAAGCGCACCGGGAATGCCCGCCAGTGCGGCACGGCATCGACGGCGGCACGAGCCCGATCATCGTCGCCGAGACAGATAATCACTCGACCGCGCCCCTGCCTGTCCACCACTGGCGCGACCGTTCTCGTCCATTGGAGTTGACCGACCGTCATGTCGAGAGCCGCGCGCTGCGCCGGCCCGACGGCGGCTGATCCGCCCTCAAGCAATGCGGTGAAGCGGTCAACATCGACGGGGTACGGCGTGCGGTCAAAGGCGTAGAGCGGAAGCGCGACGCGCCGCACCGACCTGTCGGCGTGGAAGCGCGCCCAATCTGGCGCGACACCAGCCTCCCACATACGCCCGATTGCGCGTGCCAGGTGATGTGCGTCCGTCACAGTCTCTTTACGGTGTCGCAGCAGGTTGACCGCGGTGCTCTCCCCACCTGCGGCGATGCGCCGGACGAAAGAGCTCAGTACCCGCCCAGGTCCGAGTTCGAGGAAGACCGCGGGGCCATCCGCCAGCACGGTATCAACGTTCGCCTTGAACTTGACGGTGTTTCGCAGGTGGGCCAGGTAGTAGCCGATGCGCTGTGCATCGTCAGCAGTGATCCAGTCGCCGGTCACATTCGAGGTGTAGCGCAGAGTCGGTGCGGACAGCTCGATCCCTTCCAAGCCGCGTGCGAAGTCGTCCAGCACCGCATCCATAGTGCGCGAATGGTTCGCACGTGGTGAGTCGATTCTCGAGTAGGTCAAGCCCTCTTCGCAGCGCTGCTCAAAAGCGGCAATATCCGCCTCAAGGCCGGTGACGGTGATGTCTTCGGCTGAATTCTCAGCTGCGAGCTCGACTCCTGTACCGAGCAGTGGCTCGATGGCGGCAACAGAGGCCTTTACCGACGTCATCGCTCCGGCAGCGGAGCGCGCCATCATCGTTCCGCGCAGGTGCACAAGCCGAACGCCCGACTCATAGCTGAATACACCGGCGAGGCAGGCTGCGGCAAGCTCACCCGCGCTATGCCCGATCATCGCGTCGGGCGAGATCCCCCATGCCATGACCGTGCTCGCGAGTGAGTACTCGGTCAGAAACAGCAGCAGCTGGGTATTGACGATGTCGGTCAGCAGCGCCTCGGCGGCCTCTCCCGTCTCAAAGAATGCCTGGCGCGGCTCCTCGACGCCTAGGCTCGCGCAGTATTCGAACCCTTCGTCCATGTTCGCGCGGAACACTGGTTCACTTTCATAGAGTCCGCGCGCCATTCCGGCGTACTGAGCACCCATTCCGCTGAAAAGGAAGACGATGCGGCGAGTCGGCGCGGCCGTCAGATCGTGTGCATCTCCCCCGGCGGCGACCGCCTCGTCCAGTTGCGCACGCAGATCGTCGAGTGAATCGAACGCGGTCGCAAACCGGTACGGAAGGTTTCGCTGGCGCTGCTGCAGCGTCCATGCGAGGTCTTGTGGACGCACATCAGCACCGGATTCGAGAAAACGAAGGAACGATTCCTGCGTCTGGCGAATCGCGCTCTCGGATGCTGCGCCGAGCACGAACGAGTGCGCGTCACGCGCTTGTGCTGCGTCTGCGACGACGACGGGCGGCTCCTCCAAGATCACGTGCGCGTTCGTCCCCCCGATGCCGAACGAGCTGACGCCTGCGCGTACCGGCGACGAAGCCGTCGAATGAACTGCGAGATCGGTCGTCTCAGTCACGACGTGGAAGGGACTGCCTTCCGCGACGATGTTCGCGTTCCACTCTGTGAAATTCAGGCTACGCGGAGCAGTCCGTTCACTGACGACCTTGCAGGCTTTGATGAAAGATGTCACGCCGGCCGCGGTATCGAGGTGACCGATGCTGGCCTTCGTCGATCCGAGCCCAATCTGCCCCGTGGTCGTCTCACCGAAGGCTCGACGTAGAGCCTCGACTTCGATGGGGTCTCCGAGAGCGGTTCCTGTTCCGTGAGTCTCTAGGTAATGGATCTCTTGGGGAGCAACCTGCGCGACCCGATAGGCGCGACGGATCACCTCGGTCTGTCCTTCGATACTCGGTGCCGTGTAGCCCACCTTGCGGTGACCGTCATTGTTGACTGCCGAGCCTTTGACGACCGCGTAGATTCGGTCTCCGTCGCGCAGGGCAGCTTCAAGTCGCTTGAGGACGACGACGCCTGCGCCATTGCCCTCTACCGTTCCGGCCGCGTCGCGGTCGAAGGGACGGCAGTGGCCGTCGGGCGAGTGAATCATGCCTGGCTGATACATGTAGCCGTTCTCATGCGGCAGCGTGAGCCCGCTGCCGCCTGCGAGGGCGACCTGGCACGCCCCGGTCCACAGATATCTGCACGCCATGTCGATAGCCACGAGCGAGGTCGAGCACGCCGAGTGCAGCGTCATCGCCGGTCCGGTGAGATCCAGCGTGTAGGCGATACGCGTCGCCGCGAAGTCCTTGTCGTTGAGCTGGGTTCCCGCGAAAGTCGATCCCGAGGGGATCACGTACTGCTGCAGCGAATGCGCCTCCCACGCGAGGTTGTTCGTTGCGCCAAGAAACAGTCCAACACCCTTGCCACGGCCCTCGGCGCTGTATCCGGCATCCTCCAGGGCGTGATAGACCTCCTCGTGCAGCGCGCGCACCTGCGGATCGAGCACACGTGCATCCGCCGGAGTGTAATTGAAGAAGCCAGCATCGAATGCGTCGAGTTCAGGAAACACACCGCGGGCGCCGACATAGTCGGCTTGCGAGCGAATCTCCGACGGTACACCGCGATCACGTAGTTCTTCGTCGGTGAAGTGCGTGATCGCGTCGACGCCGTCGATCAGGTTGCCCCAGAACTCGTCCACCGTCCGCGCACCGGGAAAACGACCCGCCATGCCGATGACGGCCACCTCCAGTCCGGTCGTCGGCGAAGTCTCCTGTGCGCGTGCCAGATCGGTCATCTCAGTCCTCTTCCTCAAGATCAAGGGCAAGTCGGTTCAGCATGGACGGCGCCGCAACCAGGGATGCGTCATCGTCAACGTCGTCGGCCGATTCGGTTGCATTTGGCGTTGTCAGGCGCACGATGCGCTCGTCCAGCGCTCGCACCGTGGTGTGTTCGAACAGCTCGGTCACGGCCAACTCGACGCCGAGCTCGGCGCGGATGCGGTTGTTCACCGTGAGCAGAGTGAGCGAGTTGAGCCCGAGATCAAAGAAGTTTGCCTGCACGTCGACGGATGCCACTTCAAGCACATCGGCGAAGATCTGCGCGAGTACCGCGCCGCTGCTTCCGGGAGCCGCAGTCACCGGCACCGGCGTCGTGCTCGGCTCGGTGGTGACGGCCGCCAGCAGCTGCGCGCGATCGACCTTGCCGTTGCGAGTGAGCGGGATCGTGTCAACACGATCGATCGATGAGGGAACAAGATACGCAGGCAGTGCGGCTCCGAGCAGACGCCTCACCTCTGCCGGCGCAGGGTCACCGTGCGTCGTGAAGAATCCTGCCAGGCGCAACGCTCCCGCCGTCTCGATCGCGAGCACGGCCGCTGTGCTGACACCCGCCACTGCTGTGAGAGCGCGTTCTACCTCGCCAATCTCGACACGGTAGCCGTTGATCTTTACCTGGTCGTCTGCGCGGCCGAGGTACACGAGCGTCCCATCAGCACGCGAGCGCACCAGGTCGCCCGTCCGATACACCCGCGCACTGCCGACAGCTGCGAGTGAGATAAAGCGTTCAGCTGTGAGCTCTGGGCGCTGCAAGTATCCGGCGGCGACGCCCGCGCCTCCGACACACAGTTCGCCGAGCGCTCCCGGGGGCAACAGATTGAAACCACGATCGACGACGAAAGCACTCGAGTGTGCAAGGGGGCGGCCAATCGGAATCGGCCCACCGCGCAGATCGTCGGGGGTGATCTCGTGCGTCGTCGAGAACGTGGTGTTCTCTGTGGGACCATAGCCGTTCGTGATGCGCAGTCCGGGACAAGCCGCCTGGACCCGCTCCACCTGGCGCGGTGCGAGCGCGCTTCCTCCGATGAGGAGGTGGTCGAGATCCACAAACAGGGCCGGGTCGAGATCCGCGAGCTGATTGAACAGCCCGACGGTGAGCCACATCGCCGTGATGGCTCGCTCGGCGATTACCGACCGCAGACGATTCCCGTCGAGGACGTCCATCTCGTCGGCGAAGACGAGAGTGGCGCCGGATAGCAGCGCTCCCCACATTTCGAACGTGAAGGCGTCGAAAGCCGGTGAGCTGGTATGCAGGATGCGCTGTGCCGGGGTGAAGTCGAAATAACTCTGATCAGTGACCAGGCGCACCACGTTGCGGTGCGTGATGATGCACCCCTTCGGTGTGCCGGTCGACCCCGAGGTGTACATCACATATGCGGGAGCGTCGGGCGTGGGGATTCGCGTGATCACGGCCGAGGTTCCGAGCCTTTGCACGTCGACACTGAGTAAGCGCAGATCAGTGGGGATTCGCGACGCACGATCGTGGTCGACGCAGACGACGACGGCCTCGGCATCGCGCAAGATTGTCGCGATCCTCGAATCCGGATCCTTTCCATCGAGCGGCAAGTATGCCCGACCCGACATGAGCACACCCAGTAGCGCGGCCACGAGGTTCGGGGATCGGCCCACGAGCACGCCAACGGGGGCATCGCTGCCCGCTGCCGCTGACTCGACCTCGGTGGCTATCCGGCGGGCCCGATCGTCGAGCTCGCGGTAGCTCAGAGAATCCGGTCCGGCATCCAGCGCGATAGCCTCCGGAGTCGACTGCACCCAGCGTGCGAACTCTTCCAGAATCGTACTGTCGATGATGCCTTCGTGAATGTCGACGTTTGATGCTTCGACAAGGGCGATCTCATCGAGCGCGAGCGCGGGCTGGTCCAGAGCGATGGTCAGGATGCGCACCAGGCCGTCGGCCAGCATCTGCACCCGTTCCTGGGGCAAGCGTGCCTCGTCATACGTGAACGTGACGGTCGGCGTATCGCCCGGGTTGACGACCACGTGCAGGGCGTAAGGTGTGCGTTCGAAGACATCCAACCCGGTGACCCGCAGCCGTTCGTCGTCGTCGTCACTCACGAAGGATTCGACCGGCGGATAGTTCTCAAATGCGAGCACGTGATCGATCAGCTCGCCTGCCCCGGGCACCAGCGCAGCCACCTCGTACAGCGGATGATGCGCGTGAGCCGTTGCGAGCCGGGAGTCCTCGTGCACGGCACGGCACATTTGCTCAAAGTTCGCATCTGCTGTGCTGGTCACGCGGACGGGCGATGTATTGACGAAGAGCCCCACCATGTGTTCGATGCCCTCAACAGGTACGGCACGACCGGAAACCACGCTTCCGAAGACCACATCGTCGCTGTACGCCACCTTTTGAAGCAATACGCCCCAGGCGGCATGAAAGATCGTACTTGCGCTGACGCGCCACTCACGTGAGGCGCGTGCCATGGCACTGACGACCTCGCTGCCGAGCTGCACGGTGTGCATTCGCGTGACGGTGGCATCAACCGACACCGCCGCGTCTACGGGGATGAGCGTTTTGCGTTCATAACCGCTCAGCCGCTCCGTCCAGAAATGCTCAGCGTCGGCGCTGGGAACCGACTGGCACCAGTCGATATAGCGGCCGAAAGGATGCTCTTCCCGACGCTGTATGATCTCACCGCGTTCCTGTGCCTCGCCGAGATACTCGAACAGTGTCGCGAAGAGCGGCCCGAGCGACCAGCCATCGAGCACGATGTGATGAAAGGTCAGCAGCAGATGCGTGGTGTCGTCGTCGACGAGAAGTACAGTGGCGCGCATCAGCGGGTCAGCCGCGAGGTCGAATCCGCGAAAGCGATCGGCAGCCTTCACATCGTCGAGTCGAGACAGCGCATCGCGGTCTCTGCGCAGATCGACCACCTCGACCGGCATGGTGCGCTCGCGCATCACCACTTGGAAGGGGTCGTCCGTGTTTCGATACGAAATTGCTGTGCGCAGCACCGCGAAGTGCGCGCAGGTCGCAGCCAAAGCCTGGTGCAATGCGTCGAGCGGCAGCGTGCCGACGAGAGTGAAATCGAACTGCTCGATGTAGGCGTCGCTGTCAGGGTCACGAACAGTGCTGAAGTACATGCCCTTCTGCATCGCGGTCAACCGATTGATCGACTCGACGGCGGGCGCGGCGGTGTCTGTCATGAGTTCCTCAGTGCGTTGTCAGCGCCGGAAGCGCTGTGCGTTGGAGTGTTCGAAACGGATGCGTCAACCGCTGAACCGAGATCGAGACCGGCGAGAATATCTGCCAGAGTGTCGGCGCCGAGATCAGCGGGCGCGATAACTGACCGCGCCTGTGTGGAGGCGAAGGCATCGAAGACCTCGGTGAATGCCGAATCGAGTGCCATCGAGAAGGCCGGCGCAATCGGATCATTCGCCGGCAGGCGCACCTCAACCACCAGCGCGTCCGTCCGCAGCTCCGCGACCACATCGATCCAGATGTCTGAGGCGTAGTGCGCATCCACCGTCATCTCAGCGGGAAGGTGCTCAACCTCGAGCACAGACGACGATGCCCCGCCCGAGTGCTCCTGAGTCCCCAAGAAATTCACGCGCAGCTGTGGGCGCATGGCTTCCAGCAGCGAGCGATCGTCGTCATCGAGATCGTCGTGCTGAATCAGAGGCCGAAAGCCCGTGCCGTGTGCCGGAAGCTCGTCGATATCTCGACGCAGCTGCTTCGCGTCGGCAACAGCATCCGTGGTCACCGCGACCAGCTGAGGATAGACCGTCGTGAACCAGCCGACGGTTCGGGACACCTCGGCGGCATCGCCGAGAGCGTCTCGCCCATGCCCCTCGCGAGCCACGAGCAACTGCGATCTGCTCCCCCACTGCGCGGCTGCTCGCGCCATCACAAGCACGACGACGTCGTCGCGGCCGAGACCGGCATGCTCCTGCGCGGCTTCGAACAGCGCCGTAGCGCGTTCGCCATCGATCACGTGTTGCATCTGTACGGTCTCATCGCGTCGCAGCTCACCACGAGTGAACAGTTCGACCTCATATGTCGCACGTGCCGCGAGCGCCCGCCAGTAGGGCAGCTCGCTGCGGCGTTGGCCGCGAGCTGATTTCTCTGCCATCTCCGCGGACCATTGCGCTATTGGCCGCGTCGCCACCGGGTCGATACTTTCGCCGCTCAACGTGCCGACGATCTCAGGCAGCAGCACCGTCCACGACACGACATCGACGCTGAGGTGATGGGCTGCGAAGACGATGTAATCGTCCTCGACACCGGCTGCGATGAGCGGGCCGTGCTGCTCGTCTACAGCTGCCTGCACCGCCGCGATCGGGTCGTCGATGTCATCGGCGCGGGCGTCGATCACGATCGGTGCCACCAGCTGATCTGTCGAACGCAGCCTCAGGGTGCGGCGCGCGGTAAGCGTCGTGCGCAACGCCTCATGACGCTCCACTGCCTGCTCCAGAGCGCTACGCACGGCCGTGGCCGGCACAGACGAGTCGAGGCGCACGCGGATGCTCTGTGTAAAGAGCTTCCCGCTATTGTGCTCCTCATCGAGGTAGGCCTGCTGTGCTGGAGAGGGCGTCACCACACCGAGCGGTGTCGACTGAACAACTTCCCTGACGCGCTCGACGCTTGCGCCACCTGATCGCGACCGGTCTGAGAAACGATCCGCTAGCGTGCGAATGGTCTCGTCTCCGAGAAGGTCAGCGACCTCGATCTCGATCCCCTTATCGCGAAGCCCGGCTACGACCTGGATCGCCTTGATCGAGTCGCCCCCGGCTTCGTAGAAGACGGCATCGATGTCATGCACGACAACGCCCAGGCAATCCGACCACACCGATCGAATGTCGTCGATCAACGAGTCCGCGATAACGTCACTTACCTCAACGGGCTGCGGCGTCGGTGCCACGTCCTCGCGCGCAGCCAGTGCTGCCACATCGACCTTGCCGTTGGGCGTCAGCGGCACCTCGTCCACTTTCGTAAGGAACGCGGGCACCATGTAATCGGGCAGCTCCCGGCGCAGGTGCGTGCGCAGCTCGACGGATGTCGGCCCGTCAACGCCTCCGGTGAACCACAGGCACAGGCTCGGCGTCGCCCCACCGCGTGCGAGCACGGCGGCGTGAGCCCACGTCACTCCTGCGGCACGGCAGGCGCTGCGGGCGATCTCCTGCGGTTCGATGCGGAAGCCACGCACCTTCACCTGGTCGTCGATCCGACCGCGGTGGTAGAAGCATCCGTCTGACCCCAGCACTGCCAGATCTCCGGTGCGGTAGAGGCGCTCGCCGGGCGCCGCCGGAAGCGAGACGAACTTCTCGGCCTGCAGCTCGGGCCGGTTGACATAGCCGTCAGCCACGCCGCGTCCGCCCACGTAGAGTTCGCCTTCGACACCGACCGGGCACGGGGCTCCCGTGGCATCCAATACTCGAATGGTTGTCGAATCGAGAGGACGACCGATGGGAAGGGGGTCAGAGCTGGCGGCATCCACTTCCGTCACGGTCGCGAACACGCTCGTCTCCGTCGGACCGTATGCATGGATGAAGGTCGTGTTCGTGAAGGTCAGGCACGCACGCTGCACGTGCGGGTACGAGGCGGTCTCCCCGCCAAAAATAATTCGGCGCACGGCTCCCAATGCCTGCGAGTCATGCTCGACGAGCACGTTGAACAGTGCGGTCGTGATGAAGAAGGTCGTGATGCACTCGCGGTCGATGAGCTCGACCAGACGAGGTACGTCGGCGGCTGTCTCTGCCTCGGCGATCACGACGCGTGCACCGTTGAGCAGAGCGCCGTAAAGGTCATAGACAGAGCCGTCGAATGAGTAGTCCGAGATCATGAGGAAGGTGTCGTCCTCGTGCACGGGCGCATACCAGGCGTCCACCACGACCCGCAGGATTCCCTCCTGACGGATGACAATTCCCTTCGGACGCCCCGTCGTGCCAGAGGTGTACATGACGTAAAGCGGATCGGCTGGCGAGGTCTCACGAACGGCGGGGCGTGGAGCATCCGCCGCCGCGCGGCACTCGGCGACGTCGATCACCGCTGTTGCCGCTGGCGCTGCCCGCTCGGCCGCATCGCGACGATCCTGATCGCACAGCACCAGACGGGCTTCAGAGTCCGTCAGGATGCCGCGCAGTCGTTCATCGGGAAAAGTGGTGTTCAACGGCACATACACGCCACCGGCCGCGCAGACAGCCAGCATGGCCGCCATCATCTCAGGGCCGCGCCCGACGAGAATACCGACGCGATCACCCGGCATCACGCCTCGTGCGTGCAGGCCACAGCGCAGAATCTCGATGCGCTCACGAAGCTCGCCATAGCTTGTGCGTCGTCCTCGGTATACGATCGCATCCCGCTCGGGGTCACGTTTGGCCATGTCAAGGAACCTGCTGAACACGCCCTCCGGCTGACGCTTGTCCAGTTCTGCCGCCGGCGAAACCGCGTAGCTGCGGATGAGATCGCGCTCACGCGCATCCATGCGCTCCAGCGAATCACGTGACGAAGAGGCGTCGGATGCGATGAACTGACGCAGCACATGGACGAAGCGATCCGCGTAGAGCTCGATCGTCTCCGCGCGAAACAGTGCTGTCGCGTACTCCCACTCCAGCGCGAGTCCGCCAGCGGCGGGGCGTGCTGACAGGGTGATGTCGAATTTGGCGGTGCCCGTGTGGAACGGCACCTGTCGCTCGCCGTCGCTCTCTAACGCCATATCGATGTTCTGATGCGCGAAGTATACGTCGAACATCGGGCGCCTGCCTGCCAGGCGCGGGGCGTCCACTGCGGCGGCAAGCGACTCAAGCGGGAAACTCTGGTGCGCCACGGCTTCGCGCACACGCTCGCCTGTGCGCGAGACCACATCGGCGATCGTGTCGCTCTCTTTCGTATCGATGCGGACGGCGACGGTGTTCACGAACATCCCGACCAGATCGTCGGAGCCCGGTGCCGTGCGTCCCGTCACAGGCATGCCGATCACGATGTCTTCTTGGCCACTGGCTATCGCCAGAACGCGGTGGTAAGCGGCAAGCAAAACCGCCGTCAGTGTCACACCGCGTGCGCGTGCCCAGGCAGTCAGTGCGGCGAGCATGTCATCCTCGACCACACGCACGTGCTGCGTTCCGTCGACCGACAGCGTCGTCGGCCGACGGAAGTCTGTGTTGAGGTCGAGAACGGGCACACCATCCGAAAAACGCTCACGCCAGTAGCCGCGGTGCTCGATCATCGCGGCATCCGTGTGCGCAAATACCGAATCACGAGCGATCTGTTCGGCGTCGGGCAACGCCGGCAGCGCCGCAGAGTCAAGCAAGTGACGCAGATCGCGGAAGAGCACACCCATCGACATTCCGTCGGTGACGAGATGGTGCATGTCGATGGCCACGCCACTGGTGCCGTCGGCAAACTCGGCATAGCCGACTCTGATGAGCGGCGCCCGAGTCAGCTCGAACGGGCGCACCCACTCTGACATCGCCTGGGCTGCGACAGCCTCATGCTCGTCGGTCGTCTCCGGGTCAGCCAGGGTGAGCCTGTCGATCTGGACGGATGCTGTGGCATGCACGCGCTGCACTGGCGTGCCATCGATCAGGTGGAACGAGGTGCGAAGGGCAGGGTGACGGGCAATCAGTGCGTCCAGCGCCGCCTGCAGAGCGGAAACACTCTGAGGCTCAGGGGCCAGGAGCATGCCCGAGACGTTGTAGTTCACCGAGTCATGGAAGTACTGCGCTGAGGTGAAGATGCTGCGCTGTTGCGGCGTGATCGGAAGGTCGATCGATTCGCTTTCTCCCCCGCTCACCGACTCTTGCGCTGCGCGCTCAGACAGCGTCTCCGGGCTGAAGTTGCCTTCCTGATGCAGCGCGCGAACGAAGTCAGCCAGCTGCGGCTGTTCCAAGATCGCAGTCTCCGAGATCGCTGAACCGAGAACCGCACTCGCCTGCTGCGTGAGTTTGACCGCTGTGATTGAGTCTCCGCCCAGTGCAAAGAAGTCAGCTGATTCATCGATGTGTGCGTAGCCGAGAACGCCGCTCCATACGGCGCGCATCGCGTTCGTGAGCGGGTCGCCGTCGCGGCGTAGCGCGTCGGCGAGGATGCTCGTCGGATCGGAACCGGATGCGGCCGAGCGTCCGGCGAGGACGGCTGTCGGAGCACTAGCTGATCGTTCCTCCCACACGCGCGTGCGGCGAAGAGGTTGCGGAGGTAGCGGGATTCGTCGTCCGTCATCCGTGGCGAAGAATTCTTCTGCCGTCGGATCGCCGCCAGCGAGGTATCGCGACAGCGCACCGTGAGCGCTCGTCGAATCGAACCGGACCACGGCGTCATCGCCGCGGCGCAGCACTGCTTCGTCGATTCGACTCTCGGCGACAGAGCGCAGCGCGCTTCGCAGCCCATCTCGGTCACGAGCATGCACGACAACACGGGTCTCGTGGTGCTCGCGCCCCTGCACGGCGGTGAAGAGAATGTCTTCCATAGCCAGCTCGCTGTTCGCGGTCAGATGGCTCTCCAGTGCGCTCGCGGCGCGTGCGAGCAGGTCTTCATCGCGTGCTGAGAGCGGCAGGAAATAGTTCTCGCGCTGCGCTACACGCTCGCGCTTGTGCTCGTGACCTGCCAGGACCACATGGCAGTTCGTTCCGCTCAGGCTGAAGCTGCTCACTCCGGCGCGTCGTTCAGCGATCGGTGTGGCCCACTCGGTCGTGCGATCGACAACGTATACGGGAGAGCCGGAGGGATCGCTTAGAGGATTGGGGGCGGTGAAGTTCACCGTCGGCGTCATCACACCCCGCTCGATCGTCAGAAGCGTCTTGATGAGCGACGCGAGCCCTGCTGCCCCGACGCTGTGCCCGATGTTCGACTTGACCGATCCGATTCCGCAGAACTGTCGACGATCGGTCGACTGCGCGAAGGCAGCTGCCAGCCCCTTCAGCTCGATCGGGTCGCCGATCGTGGTGCCGGTGCCGTGCGCTTCGATGTACTCGATCGACTCGGGCACCACTTTGGCGCGCGACCAGGCCTGCACAAGAAGATCACGCTGTGCGGTGGCGTTCGGGGCTGTGAGACCGTTGCTCTTGCCATCGTTGTTGACCGCGCTGCCCAGAATGACACCGTAGATGTGGTCGCGATCGCGCTGCGCCGCGTCAAGCGGTTTGATGTACACGGCCGCCACGCCCTCGCTCCAGACCGTGCCGTCGGCGGCGGCGTCGAAGGGGCGCACGCGGCTGCCATCGGATTCTGTCTCGTTGCCGATGCTCGACGGTGAGAGGAAGAGGTTCGCGCCGGCGACGAAGGCCGTGTCGCAGTCGCCCTGCGAGATCGCCTTGATCGCAGCGTCCAACGCTACGAGGCTCGACGAGCATCCGGTATCGATGACCTGTGCCGGACCGCGCAAATTGAGGTGATAAGACAGCCTGCTGGCGAGGATACCGGTCCACGACCCGGTGATGCCGCCAAAGTCAGTCTCCTCGAGAAATGGCAGATACGACGTGATCAGACGATGCGTATGGTCATTGCCGACGAACACGCCCGTTCGGGACCCCTGAAGCTGGTCTCGCGGGTGGCCGGCGTCGTCCATCGCCTCGATGAGCGCATGCATCAACACCCGATGGTAGGGATCGATCTGCTGGGCCGTACGCGGTGGGATCCCAAAGTACTCGGCATCGAACTCGTCGATGGCCTCGAGATATCCGCCGCGGCGTACATTCGCGGCTGCGTCCGGGTCAACCCGCAGCAGATCCGCCAGACGGTCAGAAGGGAACTCGCCGATCGACTCACGCCCTTCGGACAGTGCGTCCCAGAATTCTTCTTTGCTCTCACCACCCGGGAATCGGCAGGCTATGCCGACGACGGCCATAGGTGTCGACTCCGGTCGCGACGAAGCCAGCGATGCAACGAACTGTCGGGCGCGGTCGGCATCGAGTCGACGCTCCTTCGCCTCCAACAGCACGTAGCGCAGCAGATCCTTGCGGGCATCCGTCACGGTCTCACTCATGGCTGGCTACCCCCTCGTTAGCGAACATGGCGCTGAGCTCGTCGTCTCGTAGCTCGGCGAGAACTTCGCCGAGCAGGTCATCGCGCGGGCTCTCGGTTGCCGGCTCTTCCTGCCCGGTCGACGAAGCGATGAAGTCAGCGAGGTCGACGACCGTGGAATACGAGAAGAGATCAGCGATGTCGACGACGCCCGGATAGCGTTCGCCAAGCACACCCAGCAACTGCGTGGTCACCAGGGAGTTGCCGCCGAGCTCCTGGAAAGATGCGAAGGCATCGATCTTCGACAGGCCGAGAACCGCCCCATAGCACGAGCCCACCGCGACCTGCACCGGGGTGGGATCTGCGATCCCGGTCAGTTGCACGCTCGTGATCTCATCACCGGAGGGGATGTTCTCCGGCTTCGCGGCGATCTGCGCGGCGACCTCGGCAGGGATCTCAAAGGGCAAGCCCGCCGCCTCGTCTGCCAGCACACGTGTGTCGAACGTCGAGGGCACGATGTCGTCGGCGGGCTCTGCGAGCACGCCCAGCAGCCACTGAAAGCCGTCGTCCAGCGAGATCGAGCGCACAGGCGCCTGATCGTCGACGCCATGCTCCACGGCCATGCCCGCGCCCGACCATGCTGGCCAACGAACGGATGCCGCGTGCACACCGCGCGAGCGCAGATCTGCAGCGAGGCCGTCCATATAGGCGTTCGCGGCGCAGTAGTCGCCCTGTCCCGGCCCACCGAGCAGTGAGGTGATCGACGAGAAGAACACGATTCGCCCCTGATCCGGCACCGTCAACAGCTGGGTGGCAGCGTGAGCACCCGAGACCTTGGGCGCCAGAACCGCGGCAAACTCCGCTTCCTCCTTGCGGGCGAGGAACCCAGCACCGGCGATGCCAGCAGCGTGCAGCACGATATCGATCGCGATCTGTTCGGTTCGCAGCCACTCGGTGAATGCGTGCACGTCATCTTCCCTGGCGAGGTCAACGCCGAACCACCGCGCTCCAGGGATTGCGTCGATGCGCGCACGTGTCGCCTCATCAGGGGTTCGCCGTGACAACAACAACAACCGTGCCGCACCGGCAGCGGCGAAGCGTTCGGCGAGAGCGAGGCCCAGACCGCCCGTTCCCCCGGTGATGACGATCGTGGCGCCTGTGACCGTGTGGTCTTCGACCGTGCGACCTGCGGCGAAGTCTGCGCGGCGGATGAGCACGCGCGATCCGACGACCGTTCGCGGCGTGGCACGATGAACGTCCACGATCTCGCGGACGAGCACGGCGTTATCGGCGTCGCGCCCGGCAGAGACGACATCGACCAGCAGGTTCTCATGCTCCTGTCCGACCACGATTCCTAGCGCCGCCGCAGCCGCCGCGGCCGGAGCAACACGGTCATCCGCCGAGAAAGACCAGGCGTCGCGAACCGCGATCTTCAGCCCCTCGGACGGTCGCACTCGACTGTCGACAAGGTGGCGCACGAATGAGAACAGCTGCCGAGCATCGGTTGCTTGCTGGCCATCGCCACCGTCAAACGCCCAGACGATGCCCTCCGCCCCTGCGGCTACACGATCCGTCACCGCAGTAAAGCTCGTCGCATCCGCTTCGATATCTCCCGTCAGTCGCACGACCTCGACGGCGCGGCCGACTGCCTCGAAGGTCTGCTCCCACTGGCGGCCCGCCGGGGAATCACAGATGACGAGAACCCACGACCCCTCGGATACGGCTACCTGCTCTGCATCCGGCACCTCGCGCCATGAGAACTCCAGGCTTCGCGGCGCACTGTCGAGTTGGAACCGGCTCCAGTCGACCCGCTTGACCGAGTAGTCGCGCACCTGTGCGAACACGTTTCCCTCGGCATCGACGAGATCGACGTCGTAGGTGATGACCTCATCACCATCGGCCCCGCGGCGCTTGGTGATGACGGAGTGGAACTCGTCAGGCATCGGCCCGTGCAGCACGAGCTCTTTATAGACATACGGCAGATAGGTGTGCTCGCCCATCTGCGATACGAGGTTGACGGCGTGATCTAGCATGGCCGGGTGAAGCGCGATCTCGCTCTCGCGTGACACACCATCACGCAGGCGGATGCGCGCTGTCGACTCGGTCTCACCGATCCAGGCTGCGCGAACGCAGTCCCACCGCGGCCCGAATTGAAAGACGTCGGTCTCGGGTTCGGCGTCATAGGGATCATGCACCTCGGCGGCGGCCGCTGCGATCGCGATGAGATCGAGCTCACGCCGCTGCACTGTCGAGTCTGACGCGCCGATACGACCCTCCACAAGCGGCACCGATTCGCCGTCTCGCGCGCCGGCGATACGGAACGCATATTCATTCCCATCGCGGGTGAGCGTCGTCGTCACGACGGCCGACTCATCTTCGTCGAGGGAAAGCGGGGTGAGGAAGAACACCTGCGAGAGGCGCATGTGCTCGGCACCCGTGACGTGTGCATAGGCCGCTCTGGCCATCTCCAGGTAGGTCGTGCCGGGAATGACCGCTGTGCGGTTGATGCGGTGGTCATCGAGCACCCAGTGCGTTCGCGGTGACATCGTGCTGGTGAAGACGATCTCGTCGGCCTCTGATGAAACGATCGTGCCGAGAATGGGGTGGCTGAAGGAGGTGGCGGGGCCCTGCAGTTGCACCCGCGACGTCAGAATCGGTGCCCAGTGCCGGTCGGGGGCATAAGGATAGGTCGGCAGCGGCACACGCCGACGGCTTTCGCGCGGATAGAACTCGGCGAAGTCGACCTGCGCTCCGGCGACATAGCATTGTCCGAGCCGCTCGAGGTGGCGAACATCGCCGTCACGCAGATAGTCGCCCAGTGCCGTCGCGGCATCCGCCGTGATGCTCCGGCGCTCTTCTGCCGTCAGCTCACCCGGTTCGCGATCGCGCTTTTTCGCACTCACCAGCGCATGCGAGCCGGCAAACACAGCTCGAGCAGGCCGCGAGGCGATGCCATCGCTGTACACCTCGCGCAGGCGGTCGCGGATCTCTTCGACCGAACGGGCGACGATGAGCAGACGATGCTCGTAGTGCCCGCGCCCGAGGTTCACGGTCGCACAGATGTCGTTGAGGCTGAACGGGGTGTTTTCGAGTGTCCGCGCGAAACGATCGACAAGTTGGCGAAGCGCAGTCGGCGTCTTCGCGCTGAGGGTGAACAGCGATGCGCTGTGCGCGGGCTCAGAAGGACGATACGCCGGCGCTTCTTCCAGCACCATGTGAGCGTTGGTGCGGATGAAGCCGAATGAGCTCACCCCGGCACGGCGGACCCCATCGACGGGCTCCCATTCCGACAGCCGGTCGTTGACGTACAGCGGACTTCCCGTGAAGTCGATGTAGGGGTTCGGCGATGCGAAATTGGCCGACGGCGCCAGCTGGCCTGCTTCGAGCATCTTGACGACCTTCGTCACGGCCGCGACGCCGGATGCCGCGACCATGTGCCCCATTGACGTCTTGAGCGAGCCGATTCCGCAGAACTGACGCGCCTGAGTGTGGCGGCGGAAGGCGTTCGTCAGGCCCTTCGCCTCGATGGGGTCACCGAGCACGGTACCGGTACCGTGCGCTTCGATATAGCTGATCGTCTCGGGATCCACGCTGGCGCGGGACCAGGCATCGAGGATCACACGTTCCTGCATGAGAGCGTTCGGCGCCGTGATGCTGTTCGAAGTGCCGTCGTTGTTGATGGCCGTGCCTTTGATGACGGCTCGGATGTGGTCTCCGTCGGCTAGTGCACGCGCCAGTGGCTTGAGCACGACGATGCCCGCTCCCTCGCCCCAGAGCGTGCCATCCGCGCGCGCATCGAAGGTACGAACAGTACTGGCACTGGATACGACGTTGTCCATGGAAGCGCCGTTGATGTGCTCGGGGCGAACCTCGCCGCCCGACGACAGGTTGATGCCACCCGCGAGGGCGACATCGCACTCCCCCAGAGTCAGGGACTGGATCGCCTGATGAATGCACACCGCGCCCGCAGAACAGGCTGTATCGGTCATCATGGACGGACCGGTGAAGTCGAACAGGTATGAGATGCGACTTGCGACCATGCCTTCCCATGAGCCAGACAACTGCATGGGGCTGCGTTCAGAGAACATCTTGTAGTAGGAGTAGTTCGTCTGGTCTCGCCCGACGAAAACTCCTGTTCTGCTCCCGCGCATAGCCTCGCCGCCGTATCCGGCGTTCTCCATCGCCTCGTAGGCGATCTCGAGAGCGACCCGCTGATGCGGGTCCATGTAGTCCGCCTCCAGCGGCGGGATCGAGAAGAACCCAGCGTCGAAAGTGTCGATGCGGTCCATGTACCCACTCAGGTCATAGATCCGATCGAGATCGGCCTCAGCCACGGGCGCACCAAGCAGAAGCTCGGCATGTGCGGGATTTCGAAGGATCTCGCGCTGGTCGTCTTTACGCAGCTGAGGGAAGTCACGCAAACAGTTCGCCCCCTCGACGAGGCTGTCCCAGTACTGCTCTTCGTCGCCTGCGGATGCGAAGCGTCCCGCCAGCCCGATGATCGCGATATCTTCCCGAACCGCCGCATCCGATATCTCCCGGAGGAGCTTTTTGGTCTGCGCGCGATCGATATTCTTCGCGACGTGCTGGGCAAGGATGAATTCTCGGACGTTTTGCATGGCATTCGCTTTCTAGATGAGCCCGGGCGATTCCTCGATGCTCAACTCGCCGCGTTCGATGCGGTCGAGCAGAGCGTCGAGATCGTCTTGATCGTCTGCGGAAGGTGTTGCGGAGCCAGCGGTGCGCTCTCGCAGCACCTCGGCCTGCGCGGACACCGTCGTGTAGCGGAAAAGATCAGTGATGTCGAGCGCTCCGGGGAAGCGCTCGTCAAAGATGCGCATCATCTGCGAGCTGATGAGCGAATTGCCCCCGAGCTGCTCGAAGTCCTCATGAGCGTCGAGTTCGTCGACGCCGAGACATTCTGCCCAGATAGCAGCGACCGCGCGGTCGATGTCATCAACATGCGCCAAGCCCAGGAGGCGAACATCTTCGCTTCGCGGCTGTGTGGCCGTCGACGATGTCGAGGTGCGCACCGACTGCAACGTGCCCGGCATGATCACCGCGGGCGCATCGCGCCAGTTGATGAGCCGCCGCAGCAGATCGATGCCGACGTCTGGGTCGAGTGGCACGAAACGATCCTGCTCGTCGACGGCACCGAGTCGGTGCGCCATACCGACCTCGCGCCAGGCCGGCCACTGCACGCTCACAGCAGGCATTCCATGACGTGCGCGATGGCGCGCGAGAGCGTCGAGAGACCTGTTCGCAGCCGTATAGTCGGACTGCCCGATATCAGCGGTCAGCGCTGCGATGCTGGAGAAGAGCACGAAGAAGTCAAGTTCGTCCTCAGCGGTCGCCGCGTGCAGATTCAACCCGCCGATCGCCTTGGGCGCGAAAACCGATTCAAACTGGGCTCTGGTCTTCGTGTGCAAATAGCCTGCACCGGGTCGACCCGCCACGTGCACGACCCCCGTGATACTGCCGTACCGCTCACGGACCTCAGCGACGACCTCGCGAGTGCGAGCCTCATCGGCGATATCGAAGCGTTCGACAACGATGCCGCTCGCCTCCAACAGCTCATCAGAACGAGGGGTATCAGTCACGGAGGAGCCGAACACGACGACCGAGTCGTAGCCATCTGCCTTGAACGCGAGCGCCGCTTCGCGTCCAAGAGCGCCGGTTCCGCCCGACACGATTACCGCTCCCTCGCCGTGGCTCTCACGCTCAATCAGGGGAATGGGTGCTGGGCGCAGATCGGTGACGTGGGCGATGCCGCCGCGATATGCCACAGCACGCGGACGTTTTGGACTGAGCATCTCGTCTACCAGCAGAACCGCTTCGCTCGCAGAGTCAATGTCGATGAGGCGGATCCCCAGCTCACGGAACTCGGTGGCGGCAACGTCGAAGAGACCGCCGACGGCGGCGTGGCCGGGGCTCGCGTCGTCGGCAGCGGGGTCAATCTCATACGCACCGCGTGTGATGATCGCAAGCCCATGTTCAAAGCCGACGCGGCGCGTGGCGATGAGATCGAGCACGTCGAGACCGGCTGTGATGGCACCGCGCGAAGCATCCGCAACAGCGCGCTCATCGGCGAGGGGAACGAAGTAGCCGAGCGCGAACTGCGCATCGGTGGCGACGTCTTCGGCGTCCACAGGATCCAGCACCCGGGTGACAGCCATTCCGCGCCGCTCAAGTTCGGCGACGAGCGCGTCACTGGTGGCGCTGACCCTGCCGATAACAAGCGCACGACCACCAGGTGTCGCTGTGCTGACCTCGGCCGCGTCAATTCGCTTCGCCACCGTGAGGTGGCCGTAACCGTCGTCGCGCTGGTCGCGAACCGCTGTGATGCAGTAACGCTCGGCGGTCAGCACGATCGCTCCGGCTGCGTCCGTGACGATGACGTCGAAGACGTGCATCCGCTTCTCGACCGACTCCGGACGGTGGATGAAATGTGCAAACGCTCGCGCAGGAAGCCTGCCGTACACCTGCAACTCACCGTATGAGAACGGCAGGTAGAGGGCTGCGTCTTCTGTCAGGTTGTTCGTCGCGTTCACGAGCAGATCCAACAGTGCCGGATGAAGCAGATGCTCATCGATCTCATGCGCGTTCTGCGGCGGCAGAGCAAAATCGAAAAGATACTCGGTCGCCGTCGCATTCGTCCTGCCCGAACGCGGGCCGTCAGTCCAGCGTGAGCCCAAGACGAGCCCGCGATCCACGTCATGATCATCGTCGAGATCTACCTCGACCGAGAGTCGATCCCTGATCGCTGCGAGATCCAGTGCCTCCGGAGTCTCGGCGTGCGAGGTGACCTCGAGCTCTGCGCGCACGTGCGTCGTCCATTCGCCGGTGTCGCCGCGCGAGACGATGCGCACGTCGTATTCATGCTCATGCGCATCGACCTCGCGCTCGTCGAGATGAATGTGCAGCTCGCGCGGCTCAGCGTCTTCGACCGTCACGGGTTCTTCGAACACCATCCGTCGGATCCGCACGGGCACCGCTTTCGCGCTCAGCGCGCTGGCCGCTGACAGCACGAGGTCGATGAGCCCCGTGCCAGGAAGCACGCTCACACCCTGAACACGGTGGTCTGACAGCAGCCAGTGCTCGCGTGCATCCAATCGATGCACTGCGACGGCGCGCCCCGCAGAGACCAGGATGCTGTTGTTCACGATGCTTGCCATAGCCGATGTCGTAGCTGCTCTCGGAACCCAGCAGTGGATGTCTTCGAAGGGGTAGGTGGGCAAGGCGATGCGGCGGCGCGATACGGCATGTGCGCGCCTGAAATCGACGTCGCCGCCGCGAGCATAGGCCTCGGCCAATGCTGTGGCCGTTTCGCGATCTGCCGCCTCACTGTGTTGGGCAGCGTGCGAATCGGCGCGCCGCGTGAGGGCCTCATGCTCAGCCTCGGTGAGATCGCCGTCACGGGCCCCCCGCTGCGTGCGCAGGACGACACGGAAGCTTCCCCGACTGACGGCGGGGTGAGCGTAGCCGTTCGAGAGGCAGCGCAGGGCATCGAGTAGCTCATCGTGATCGTCAAACACGATCCCCGCCCGCACGGAATGATGCGTGCGCCCCACGCCCGCGGTGTAGACCATGTCGTCGGCATCGATCGTGGCCGACTCGAGGAAGGCGACATACCGCTGCGCGAGCCGACCGAGCGCCAGATCATCCTGGGCGCTGAGCGGCAGCACGCGCGAGACGCCCTGACGACTCGCACCAGGAGTAACGGCGTCGGCGCTGCGCACGATGAGATGGCAGTTGGTGCCGCTGAGACCGAAGCTGCTGATGCCGGCGTGCAGGTGACGCTCATCGTCCCACGCAGTTGCCCTGTCATTGACATACAGCGGTGATCCCACGAAGTCGATCTGCGGATTCGGCTCGCGGAAGTTCAGGCTCGCCGGCAGCTCACGGTGCTGCATCGAGAGCACGACCTTCGCCAAGCCCGCCAGGCCCGCCGCGTTGTCCATGTGTCCGACGTTCGTCTTCACCGTTCCGACCGCGCAGAACTGCTGACGACTACTCCGCGCGCCGAACGCGCGTGTGATTCCAGAGATCTCGATAGGGTCCCCGAGGCGTGTCGCCGTACCGTGCGCCTCGACATAGCTGATGCGTTCGGCGGGTGTTTCGGCATCCGCCAGCGCCGCCTGAATGAGCTCGGCTTGTGCCGCAGCATCCGGCGCCGTGATTCCGTTCGACGTGCCGTCTTGATTGACAGCGCCGCCCAGGACGACAGCGCGCACGGTGTCACCGTCGCGCTCAGCGTGGTCGAGACGTTTTAGCACGAAGGCGAATGCGCCTTCTGCTCCTGTGGTGCCATCACTGCGCCGATCAAACGTGCGGGTACGGTGATCGGCGGCCTCCGTGGCTGCGATATCGACCACGCCGACGCCCTCGTGCTGCGCGATGACCGGCACCAGATCGCATTTGACTCCGCCCACGACCGCCATCGTGCACTCGCCTGACTGCAGCGCGCGCATGGCCGTATAGATCGCGACGAGCCCGGAAGAGCACGCGGTGTCGATCAACATCGCCGGCCCAGAGAAATCGAGCAGATAGGAGAGCCGACTCGCGATGATCGAGCGGACGTTGCCCGCAACGGCTGCCTCAGGCGGGCGCGGCTGCGATGCCTGCACGATCGAGCGGTAGTCGTGGCCGAAGTCCGACGACATTCCCACATAGACGCCGATACGCTGACCGCGGACGTCTTGACCGAGGTGTCCGGCATCCTCCAAGGCCTCCCACGCCGTCTGCAGGAAGATGCGCTGATTCGGATCGAGCATTCGCGCCTCCTGACGCGACATACCGAAGAAGCGGTGATCGAAATCCGCAACAGAGGGCAGGCGCGCGCCGCCGATGAGATCCGCATTGCTCAAGCTCGCTGTGCCGCGCGCGGCGAGGAAGTCCTCAACATCATCACGGCGTTGCCCGGCGATGCGGGTGAAATCCTGCTCACCGTCGCGCAGCAGCTGCCAGAACTGCGCCAGGTCGCGTGAGCGCCCCGCGCGCCCAGCCATGCCGACAATCGCGATCGGCTGCCGTGCATTCCCCGTATCCGGGCGGCCTTTCGCCAGAGCGACGTCTGTGAGATCCAGTATGCGGCTCATCGTTCGTTCGTCATCCCACCAGCTCGCGTGCTGCGCCCGAACGACGCAGAATCTCGTCCAGGCGTTCGTTCCGTTCGGATGCCGGCACCTGCTTGACGGTCATGATGTCGGAGAGCAGACGCAGGGCCTCGCGCATTTCAGCCTCGCTACGCACCGGCGCAACCCCGTGCTCATCAACACCCTGATTGAGGGCAACGAGCCGCTGGTAGGGCTCAACGACACCGCGGGTGAACTCAGCGTCATCGAAGTTTCTGTTTCGGGTTGACGCCACAGCTCCCAGGCAGAGCCCGATGATCCCGGGCGTGCGGCGCGCGATCTCACGCGCGTCGAAAGCAGCATCGACGGCGGCCTCGTCGTCGTAGAGATTGGCCGTCGACGAACCAGAGACGATGTCGGTGATCATCCGGGTAAGCACGGGCTTCGGTCCGATTTCAACCCACACGCTGACGTCGGCGCGCGCGATAGAGCGCACGGCCTTCTCCCACAGCACGGGCGCCGTGAGCTGGCGTGCGAGTGCATCGCGGATCTGATCCGCAGTCTCGACGCGGTCGCCCGTGACTGTGCTCCAGACGTCCAGGCGCGGGCCGCGCAGTTCGATCTCGGCGACGACGGCCGCATACTGCTCTCGTGCGCTCTCCATGAACGAGCTGTGGAATCCGCCGGCGACGTTCAGCGGTACGCATCGTCCGTTCATACCCTCGACGACGTTCGCCAGCTCCGCGAGGCCCGATGGTGCGCCAGAGACGACGGTCTGCCGAGCGGTGTTAAAGTTCGATACCTCAACGCTGTGCCCGGCCTCGCGCAGGCGCTGCACCGTATCGGTCACCTGATCCGGAGTGAGATCGAGCACGGCCGACATTCCGGACGGTGTCTCGGCAGCCGCGGCGGCCATGGCCTCTCCCCTGGCTTTCACCAACCGCACCGCATCCACAAACGAAAGCGCGTCTGCAGCGACGAGGGCCGTGATCTCTCCGAGGCTGTGTCCGATCACGACCAGGCCGTCGTTACCGCGACGTTCGGTGAGCACCTCGAACATCGCGTACTCGAGTACGAGCAGCGCCACCTGAGCCCGGTCAGTTCGGGTCAGCTCATCGGCCGCGCCTTCGAAGGTCAACTCTTCCAACGAGTATCCGAGCACCTCCGAGGCCTGCAGATAACGCTGCCTGACGCTCTCATGCTCGTCGTACCAGTGTTTGCCCATCCCGATGAACTGGGCGCCCTGACCGGTGAAGGCGATCGCGATCTGGCTCATTTTGACTCCTCTTGTGGGTCGGCAGACGGGACAGTAGACGAGACGCGCTCGTCTGGGTCGTGGGTCATCGTCGGTGCGGCCGAGGCGGTGATCAGGTTCAGCAGTTCGACGACGCCATCCAATAGGTCGTTCATCGCCGCTTCCGACATGCGAGGGGCGTAGTGCACCTCAACGCTTTCTTGGGTGAGCTCGTCAATGACCACGGCGACATCGACGTGCGAGACGAGATCGCGTCGAGATGTGTTCGTCAGGGCGAGCGCAACCTCGTCGCGTCTGCTTTTCGCCGGGGTGAAAGCGTCGAGCTCGTGCGCCGGAGCGGCGACAGACCGGGCGATCACGTCATCGAGGTCGGCGCATCCGTCCAGGTCGAACGTCATCACGCGCGCTGTCTCTGCTGAGGCCGGGATGAGCAGAGGCACAAGCGCCCGTTCGCTCAGCCGTCCTGCCGTGACCGCCAACGCCGCCTGCAACACCTCGCGCACCGAGCGATCCGATCGGGTTGCGACGTCGGCGAGGGCGGAGGTCACTGCCAGATCCAGCGAGCGGCTGAGCCGCCCGCCCGCTGACGTCAGGTCGCGCCAGTTCGTGGCGCGCAGCGCGTGCCCTGCTGAGGCGGGAGCGAGCAGTTCGCCCAATCGTGTGCGAAGCCGATCGAACGTGGGGTTGGCGAAGACGTCGGCGACATCGACAGACACATCGAACGCAGCGTTGACCTTCTCGATCAGAATGACAAGGCTGAAGGAGTTTCCGCCCACGTCGAAGAAGCTGTCATGAACCCCGAACTCGACCTCGCCGAGCACCTCATGCCACGCCGACAGCAGCGCTGTCGTCACATCGACTGTCTTCGGGGCTTCATCGCTCGCGGATGCCGCTGATGACCGAGGCAAGGCCCGAAGCGCAGGTCGGTCGACCTTTCCGCTCGTCGTCATCGGAATCTCGGCCAGCACCTCAACAGAGGCTGGCACCATGTACGACGGAAGCCGCTCGGCTAGCGCTGCGCGAATGTGCGCTGCTTCCCAGTGCGCGCCCGTCTCACACCGTACGAAGCCGCGCAGCAGCATGTTTCCCGGTGACTCTTCGGTCACTGTTGTGGCGGCTTCGGCAATTCCCGGAAGCTGTGCCAGAACACGATCGATCTCTTCGAGCTCGACACGGTAGCCACGCAGTTTCACCTGGCTGTCCTGCCGTCCTCGGTGGCGGAGCTCGCCATCGATCCATACCGCACGATCACCCGTGCGGTAGATGATGTCGTCTCCGAAGGGGTTGGCTGCGAAGACAGTGCTGTTGAGATCGTCGCGGCCGAGATAACCGGGCGACACGCCGTCGCCGCCGATCCACAGGTCGCCCTCGACGCCATCCGGCACGAGAGACAGCTGAGCGTCCAGGACGTACAGCGTCGTGTTGGCCAGAGGCGTGCCCAACGAAACGGGTGCCTCGGGCTCGATTCGACGCACCGATGACCAGATGCAGGTCTCCGTCGGTCCATAGGCGTTGAAGACCTCGAGACCCTCGAATGCCGCCAGCTTCTCCCGGAGATCGTCTGGGAAGGCCTCTCCGCCGATGATCAGCGTGGTGATCTGACTCAGCGCCTGCTGGAAGGCACCGATGTCAGCTGCGAGCATACGTAGCCGCGTGGGCGTCATCTGCAGGATCTGCACCTCAGCCTCAGCCACCAGCCGGGCAATCGCGGATGGTGTGGTCGGTTCCTTCGGGTCGGGGAACGCCACCGCTCCGCCGCGAACCAGCGTCACCAGCGTCTCCAGCAGATGGATGTCGAAGGAGGGCGTCGTCAAACACGCAACAGCGCTGCCCTCACTCCAATCGACCGCTTCAGGGAACGCGGTGAGGAAGTTCCCGAGAGCGCGATCTGTCTGCACGACGCCCTTCGGCATGCCCGTGGATCCCGAGGTGAAGATCACGTAGGCGACATCCGCTCTCCCGCGTTCGGCGACCTCACGGCTTTGAGCATCGCCGCCTGCCACCTGGTCGATGCTGACGCCGAGGCCGCCCAAAGCCTCCGATTTCGCAAGCTCTGCTGTGGTCAGTACGAGTACGGCCGCTGACGTCTCGAGGATTGATTGCAGTCGCAGCGCGGGGGTGCTGACATCGATCGGCAGCCATGCGGCACCCGCCAGGTGGACGCCGATTGTCGCTGCCAGCAGTTCTGAGCCGCCCGGCAGGCTGATTCCGACGACTTCTCCGGACTCGATGCCGCGGGCACGCAAGTGAGCGGCAAAGTCGTGCGCACGAGCCCAGAGCTCGGCGTAGGTCGTCTCGCCCTCGGCCGAGCGCACAGCGATGCGTTCGGGCCAGGAGGTGAATGACTCAGCGAGGAGCTCGATCGGCAGACGCACCGGCTTGGCGGGGCCGGTGCCCGCCGTGATGATGGTCTCCCGCTGAGTGCCGACGATGTCCAGCGTTGCCACCGTAGTTCGCGGATCGGCGAGCAACGAGGTTGCGAGTGCGACGAACTGCTCACCCAGTCGCTCTGCGTTCGCACGCCCGACCGGGTCGGAGAAGGTCACATCACCTAGGACGATCCCCTCAACCTCGGTGAGTTCAAGGGCGAGAGCGAACATCGCCCACGGTGATTCAACGGGAATGAGTTGCGTACGCGCCTGCCCGATCTGCTCGGGGATGCCACCGGCACGGTTCAGCGTGAACATCACATCGAACAGCGGATTGCGCCCGAACTGGCCGTGCACACCGAGGTCGGCAACGAGATTGTCGTATGAGTATGCAGAGTGCTCCAGCGAATCGATCGTGGCCTTCTGGGTACGACGGATCACCTCGAGCGCTGACTCATCCGACCCCACACCGACCCGCAGCGGGACGGTCTGCGCGAACATTCCCATTGTGTGCTCGTATGCGCCGTTGCGCTCATCGACTGGGATGCCGATGCATACGTCGTCAACCTGGCAGACGCGGGCCAGCAGCATGATCCACATTCCGGCGTACAGCGATGACAGGGTGACACGGTGCTCACCAGCGAGCTTCTTCAGGCTCGCTGCGAGATCCTCTGGGATCGTGAAGGTGACATGTCCGCCGCGGAAGTCCGAGATATCTGGCATCGGCTTCGCCAGCGGCAGTTCAAGCGCCGGAGGCAGAGCCTCAAAGGCCGACAGCCACCAGCCACGGTCATCGGCGTACGTCGGAGCTACCTTCTTCTGTTCGACGACAAAGCTCTCATAGGAGGCATCCGGCCCGATGATGCGCCCGGTGTCGACGTGATGCGCGATGTCAGCGAAGAGAATCTGCATCGACGTACCGTCGGCGATCGCATGGTGCATGCTGATCAGCAGCCGGTGCACACCCTGCTGGTCGATCACGTGGGCATATCGCCAGAGAGGAGCAACCGCGAGGTCGAAGGGTGCTGTCAGCTCGCGGACGACACCTTCGAGACTTGTGTCGGCCTCAACACGGAGGTCGACGTGCACTCCCGTCACGGTTGCCGAGGCATCGACGTGTGCTTCGACGTCTGCGCCATCGACGCGATAGCTCGTGCGCAGCGCCGGGTGCGCCGTCACCGCCGCATGTAGCGCGGCTGTGAGCGCATCGACGTCTGGCGCCGTATCGAACTTCAGCCCGCTGACAACCTGGTACGCCTCGTTACCGCCTTTCAGCTGTGAGAGGACGAAGACGCGCTTCTCCTGTGTGGAGATCGCCCGCGCTCCCTCCGCATCGGCGTCTGCGTGCACTGCAGCTGCGACTGTCGCCGAGCGACGACCGGTTCGCTGAAAACTGAATCCTCCTGAGCGAAGGGCGTCGATGCTTGCCTTGAGCGCCGCGAGGATGTGATCGGCGTGCTGGGGGGTGTGCTCCATGGAGAAGAAGCCGATGTGCTTTTCCCACACGAAGATGCCGTGCTCGAGGAGCAGTTTGAAGTACAGGTTGGTCTCGTATCCGAGCATCGCCATGTCGACCGCCGGCAGCGTTTCATAGCGGTAAACCGAGGCGAACTGCAGCACGCGCAGTGGCACATGCTCCGACTCGAAAAGCGCGTTCGCGCGACGTGCGAAGTCGGCTGTCAGGTCATTCAGACGCGTCAAAGCCTCCTCGCCGCCGTCACGCAAGCGCTGCAGCACCGCGCGGCACGCGACCATCGTCAACGGATGCTTGCAGAATGTGCCGGCGAAGAACGTCGTCGGTGTCGCTGGCTTCGAGTCGTCGTCTGTGTTGAACGAGCCACCGTCAACCGCATCGAGATACCGTGCGTCACCGGCGATAATCCCGATCGGCATACCGCCACCGAGCAGCTTTCCATACAGCGCGATATCGGCGCGGACGCCGAAGTACGATTGCGCACCACCGAGCTCGACGCGGAATCCGACGACGATCTCATCGAAGATCAGCGCGATCCCGTGCCGCGTGCACACTTCACGCAGCTTCTTCAAGAATGCTTCCGGCTGCAGAGCGAGGTTACGTGTCTGAACCGGCTCGACAAGAACCGCCGCGAGGTTCTCGGCGTTCTCTTCGATCCGGCGCAGCGCCTCATCGCTTCCGTAGGTGAGCACAGTGGTGTCATCGATCGCGCTCTGCGGAATGCCAATCGACATCGGCATGCTTTCGTCGCCGTCCGCTTCAGCGAGTACACCGTCGTATGCGCCGTGGAATGAAGTCGTGAAGCGCACGATGCCGTCACGCCCTGAGACAGCCCGTGCAAGACGCACAGCAACCATGACAGCCTCGGTGCCGGTGTTGCAGAAGGCGACGCGTTCGGCACCTGTCATGCCTGCGATGAGCTCGGCGACCTCGCCGACGACGGCGTTCTGTGGGCCGAGGTCGTAGCCTTTCTCTAGCTGGGCACTGATCGCATCGACCACGAAGTCGGGGCTGTGTCCGAAGAAATGAACGCCGTACCCCATGGTCGTGTCAAGGTACTCATTGCCGTCGACGTCCCAGAAATAGGCGCCCTGTGAACGCTCAGAGACGACCGGATACACCGTCTCTTTCAGGCTCGGATTAAAGTTCAGCGAGGCGATCCAGTCGGCCAAGTGGCCGCGGTGTCGCTCGGCGTATGCTTTCGATTTCGCTGTGCGTGCCACATAGCGTCGCACGAAGCCACGCACGAATCGCTCCTGCTCGGCGCTGAGGCCGTCATCGTGCAGGGAGATGTTGTTCGAGTGCGATCCCGTGCGGCGCACAGTCGGCACTCCCGATGGGCTAATCCTGCAGGCGACAGCAGAGCCCGGCTGGGCGGGCAGAATTGTCGGCTCGGGTGCGGTGAGAGTCTGCGGGCTTGGCGCTGTGACCGGTGCGAGAGAAGCGGTCAGCGCGGCCTGCTGTTCGGCCGCTTCGATGCCGACGCTCTGCCCGCCGAGCACCGCAAGCTGCTGCTGCATGAGTGCAAGTTGGCGCTCGATGACTGCGTGGGTGCTTTCTGTGGGCGCGGAAAGCGGTGCGATGCTCGCCTGCGCGGGAGCTGCGGTCGGCAGATTCGGAACGAGTGCTGCATTGGATTCGCCAGCGGCCGTACCCGGCGCGCGGCCTGCGGATGCGGCGGTGCTCGGCGTCTCCTCGACCTGAGCCGGCTCAACCTGAGCTGGCTCCGTCTGAACCGCGGGAACCGTGTGCGCCGATACATGTTCGGCGATCAGCCCGAGCGTGTGCAGTGATTCGGAATACTCGCGTACGGCGACGGCGAGCCCGAACTGCCGCTCGAGGCGGTTCGAGAGTTGAACGAGCATCAGCGAGTCCACTCCGAGCCCGAACAGCTCGCTGTCCGCCGTCAACCCGGTGGCGCCGGTGATCTGCTCGAGCGCGCCGATGACGTAGCTGAGCACCTGGGCGTGGTGCTCTGGGGATTCCTGTGCTGTCTCCATGTGCTCATTCCTTAGGTCGCGGTACCAGACCCGCTGGCGGCTGAAGGGGCGTGGGGTTCGGTCGTGCAGTCGGTTTCCCCGGGCGACGGGGAGACGAGACAGGCGCACATCGGCGCCGAGTTCCCAGAGGCGACCGGCCGTCTGCACGAGCTGCTCGGCATCCGGCCGCTCGGCCCGAAGGCTCGTGAGAACCTCGGAACCGGCGCTCTGCTGAGCGATGAGGCCGCCCACAGTCGCCGTCGAGCCGATCTCGAGGAACAGGTCGTAGCCGGCGGTTCCGGCGGCGGCCAGCGCCGCTTCGAATTGCACCGGTTCGGCTAGGTGACGTGCCCAGTAGTGCGAATCAATCCCCTCGATCTGCTCGCCCGTGACGGTCGAGAACCAGGCGGCCGTGGGCTGGCTGAATGTCGCGCTCTGCAGCGCCGTACCGAGCGCGGTAGCCTCGCGTGCCATGAGCGGCGAGTGAAAAGCGCGCGGGACGTCGAGCCTCTCCACAAAAATGCGCTCAGATCGTGCCTTCTTGCGCAGCGCCGAGACGGCCTCGACTGTGCCTGACACGGTGGTGTTCTCCGGCCCGTTGACAGCGGCGATGCTGATGTCGTTGATGTCTTCGATCAGCGTTCGCACGTGCTGTGCCGGTGCGAGCAGGGTCGCCATCGCTTCATCAGCAACTCCCGTGCCGACGGCGCGTCCCCGCTCGACGACAGCGTGCACGCCCTGCTGCCAAGTCATCGCCCCGGCTGCGACTGCCGCAGCGTACTCGCCGATGCTGTGGCCGATCACGGCATCCGCCACGATGCCCAGATCGCGCCAAAGTTCGACGAGTGCAACCTGCACGGAGAAGATCGATGCTTGCGTCAGCAGCTGATCGCTGAACACGGCTTCATCATCGCCGAGAATCGCAGTGCGCACTGCCAGATTCGCGGCGTTGTCGAATTCGTCGGCCAGTTCGTCGATGCGTGCGCGGAAAGCCGGCGCATGCTCGTACAGGTGGGCTCCCATGCCGAGGTACTGCGTCCCCTGACCGGAGAACACAAAGACCACTCCGCGAGTTCGAACCGATGTCGGGGCATCGTCGTCTAGCGATACGGCGACGAGTTCACGGTTATCGCTGTCATCGATTGTCATCAGCGCGCGTCGATAGCCCAGGGCCCGGCGGGTTGACCACGTGGCGGCGATGTCGGCGACATGGTCGCCGTGCGATCGCCACTCGGCGACCTGGGCGGCTGACTCTTCGAGTGCGTCCGCGTCGTTGGCTGACAACCCGATCAGCACGGGTAGCCCACTTACCTCGCGCACCGCACGCTGCGTTCGCGGTGCCTGCTCGACGACCAGGTGTGCGTTGGTGCCGCTGATTCCGAACGAGCTGATCCCGGCTCGCCGCGGAGAGCCATCCGTGTTCCACGGTTGACCGTGCGCCGAGACCCGCATGGGAATGCTGTCCCAGGAGATGAGCGGATTGGGCTCGGAGAAGTGCAGAATCCCCGGGATCGTGGCGTGATCCATCGACGCGATCACCTTGCACAGTCCGGCCATGCCAGCCGCCGCCTCCAGGTGACCCAGGTGCGATTTGATGCTGCCGACCGAAAGTGGCTGCTGACGATCGCGGAATACGCGTGCGAGGGCATTGACCTCTTGCGGGTCGCCGATCGGAGTTCCCGAACCGTGCGCCTCGATGTACGAGACGTCGTCAATGCCGAGCCCGCCCTGAGCGAGAGCTCCGAGAATGACCTGGGCCTGTGCTTGCCCGCTGGGCACAGTGAAACCACCGTCGCCACCGTTGTGGTTGACCGATGAGCCGCGCAGCACGGCGATGATCTCGTCGCCGTCGCGTTGTGCGTCAGACAGTCGTTTGAGTGTCACCATGGCAGCGCCCTCGCTGCGGATGTAACCATCGGCACCGGCGTCGAAGCTGCGGCAACGCCCGCTCGGCGCCAACGCCTGAAGCGCTGAGAACGACACATGCCACTCCGGGCTGAGGATCAGGTTGACGGCGCCCGCCACCGCCACGTCGCAGTCTCCCTGGCGCAGTGCATTCGCGCCCAGGTGAATCGCGTGGATGGACGAGGCGCATGCGGCGTCAACCGCGATGCTCGGGCCGGTGAAACCAAACGTGTGATTGACCCGACCGGCGGCCACGTTGCTCAACACGCCCAGCACGGAGTATGCACCGGGTGCGTGCCCGAGATTGCGGCCGACCTGGCTGTAGTCATCGGGCATGATCCCGACGAACGCGCCGACGCGGCTCTCGCGGCCAATGCGGAACGGGTCGTACCCGGCGTCTTCTATCGCTTCCCACGTGAGCTCGAGAAGCAGGCGCTGCTGCGGGTCGATGACCTCGGCTTCCTTCGGCGAGATACCGAAGAACAGCGGATCGAATTGATCAATATCGCTGAGATAGCCACCATCGGTCGTTGTGATCTCGGACAGGTCCAGGTCGCTATGTTCCCAGCGCCCGGCGGGAACGGGCGTGACGACGTCGATCCCTTCGTCAAGGATCTTCCACAGGGCGCTTCGCGTCCGGATGCCACCGGGCAGGCGCATACCCATACCGATGATGGCAATCGGCTCGGCAAAATCTGTCGCACTTTCGCTGCGTACGGATGTCGCCGCGGCCGGGGCTGGCGCTTCATCCGGCGTCCGGCGTCGAGCGATTTCTGCCACAATGTGCTCGACAGTCTGAAAATCGAGCACGAAAGTGCTTTCGAGTTCGACACCGGTGCGCTGCTGCAGAAGTTCTGCCAATTCCACGAGTTCGATCGATGTCAAACCCAGGTCGAACAGACTCGTCGTATCGGCGTTCGTGCCGGCCGCGGCCGCGAGCACGGCAGGCGTGTCCGCACGCGTGCCGTCGAGCAGAGCAGTGACCCGGGCTGTGAGCGCTGCGAGCAGGTCGCTCTCATTGCCGGGATCGGACGCTTTGACCGCCGCCTGCGCCGCGGGAGCCACGGTTGCCGCAGTGATGTGAGGCAGGGCAACCGCGAGCGCGGCCCAGTCGACATCGACACCGTTAGCGAACGCGAAGGCAGCGGAACGCGCGAAACGTGCGGCATCTTGCTGATCACGGCGAAGGCTCGGTACGGCGATGGCATCGACGTCGATGGCAGCGAACGTCTGCGAGAGCGCTTTTCCGAGTCCGGCGTGCGGCTCAAGGTCGATGAATGCGTCAAAGCCGTCGGCGCAGGCTGCTGTGACGGCAGCGGCGAGATCGAACGGCTCGCGCAGCAGGTCGTACCAGTGTTCAGCCCCGAGGCCAACGGTATCGAGGAGTCCGCCGCGCAGGCTCGAGTAGAACGGCAGCCGCGACGGGCCCAGCTCGCACGTTCCGAGTAGTTCGAGGATGCGGTCACGCTCGGGTTCCACCGCGGGCGAGTGTGCGGCGAAATCGACCGAGATGTTCTGGGCGTAGCCACCGCCGTCGCGTGTCGCGCGCATAACGGCTGCGACTTCGTGCTCTTCACCCGAGATCACGGTGGATGTCGGCGAGAGGCGAGCCGCGATCGACACGGACGACAGCGAGGTGATGTGGGGTTCGACATCTTCGGCCGAGCGGCCGAGAACAGCCATGACGCCTGCCCCGGCAATGGGCTTCTGCCCACGTGCCCACGCTACGGTTACTCGTGCGACCTCATCCAACGACATAGCGCCGCAGAAGCCCGCCGCCGCGATCTCGCCGATGCTGTAACCGATAACGGCCTCGGGCTCGACACCTGCTGCACGCCACAGTTCAGCGAGCGAGAGCATGATCGACACGATGACGGGTTCGAGCACGTCGAGATCAGTGAGCGGGGGCGCTGACGGGACCTGGTGGATGACATCCCAGACCGACCAGCCGGTGACAGCCTGAAACGCAGCATCGCACTCACGCATGCGAGCGGCAAACACCGGCGATTGCTCGCACAGCCCAGCGCTCATCCCGTCGAAGACCACTCCCTGACCGGGAAAGAGAAAGACGGCGCGACGCCGATGTGCCCCAGATGCATGGAAGAGGTCCGCGGGCTGCTCCCCCGCCGCGAAAGCTGCGAGGGTCTCGGCGGTGATGATCTGTGACTCGCTCATGCGATCTTCCCGAGGTTGTTCCTGGACGACGTGAAGCCAGCCAGGGCATGTTCTGCGATGATGAGCTGCTGAAGCTGAGTAGTCCCCTCGATGACCTCGAGAATCTTCGACTCGCGAAGAAGTCGCTCGGCCGGATGGCCCTCCCAGCAGCCGTTCGCACCCAGCACCTGCGCGGCGTCGGCAGTGACGCGCGTCGCGGCGCGGGCAGCGAACTGCTTCGCAACGTTGGTGTCAATAACGGCGCTGCCCGCCCGCGCTTCAACCGATCGCGCCGCCGCGACGGCCAGTTCACGCGCAGCCGCTGCATCGACGAAGGCATCCGCAATGAGAGCGCGCACGAGCTGATGGGAGCCAATGACTGCGCCAAACTGCTCACGTTGCGACGCGTACTCCGACATCACATCCAGCGCCTCCTGGATGAGCGCGACACCACCCCACGCGACGCTGAATCTCCCGAACTGCAAGGCTGTGTTTGCGATGAAGGCAAAGCCAGCACCCTCGGCACCAAGCCGATTCGCCGCGGGCACCGGAACATCGTCGAACCAGATGTCGGCGATCGCACTCGCGCGACTGCCGATCATCCCGTCGATACCGCGCGTCGTCACCCCGCCGAAGTCACGCTCGACGAGAAAGGCACAGGGTCCAGCCTCACCCGTGGCGATGACCAAGAAACAGTCTGCGATCCCGCCGAACGAGATCCAGCGTTTGCGGCCCGACAGGCGGTAGCCATCGGCAGTGCGGGTGTAGGTCGTTCGCACGGCGCTGGCGTCCGATCCGACTTCCGGCTCCGACAGTGCAAAGCAGGCCAGCATCCGGCCGGCAGCCAGCTCGGGAAGGTAGCGCACTTTCTGTTCGCGACTCCCTCGCCGCTGAATCGTCTGGCCGACCAGCGACGAATGCACAGTCATGAGCGTCCTCGTCGACGCGCAGGCACGGCCGATGATCTCCGTGATCTCGCCGTACTCGTGCGCGGAGCATCCGGCTCCGCCCCACTCGGTGCCGATCGGCGCACCCAGCAGCCCGAGACCGGCCATCTCATCGATCACATCGCGCGGCAGCCAGCCCTGGCGATCAAAGAAAGCGGCGTTAGGTCGCAGCGTCTCGTCGGCGAAGCGCTGTGCACGCTCAGCGATGGGCGTCACGGGCGCGGTAAGCACCTGCGGCTCATGCAGCGTGGTCATCACGCAACCTCGTCACGAGCGCGGTAAGACGTGCGACGCTGCTGAAGTTCGCCAGCGTGATCTCATCATCAGGAATTTCAACGCTGAACTCTTCCTCGACGAAGTCCAGAAGCTGCATGGCGAACAGCGACGTGACGAAACCAAGTTCAAAGATGTTGTCGTCATCAGTGAGAGCCTGCGCTGACGGTGAGCTCATTCCGCTGGTCATGTAGTCGCGGATCGATGTGGCGACGTGGCTGCTGTCGGTGCTGATCTGGTCAATGCTCATCTGTGGTCACCTTGATGTAGTCGGGGTATGTGGGCAGCTCGTCGCCATCCCACTCGAATGTCTCGAGGTCGGAATCGGTCTGCTGCACAAACCCGGCGAAGCGATACGTGAGCAGCATCTGACGGTTTCGGTCCGTCCGGCGGAAGTCCGCGTGCAGCGCGACCTCATGCGCCGCTGCTCGCCGAATAAGAAAGTTCAGCAACACCGTGCCAGCACCCGTCGAGAGCGTGCGGCATGACATCAACAGCAGCTTGATGGTCCAGGTGCTCGATGTCCGATGTACCAGCGCGAGGCCGATCTTGCCGTACGAGCCGTAACGGTCATCGAGCTCACACACCCACACGTCATGTTCATCACTCTCAAGCAGCTGTTCGAGATCTGCGCGCGAGTAGTGGATTCCCGTCGAGTTGAGCTGATTCGTGCGGAATGTGAGCTCTTCGGCCCTGTCGAGGTCGTCTGCTGTGGCGTGCGCGATGTCGAACGTGAGATCCAAGGTGCGCAGAAAATCATCGTGCGGCCCGGCGTGGGTCTCTTCGTCCTGCGTGCGCTGACGGTTAGCGACATACATCGAGCGACGACGTCGGGCATCTTCTGTCACGACCTCTGGACTCAGCCGAGGCATCGCCAACAACACGCTGAGGTCTGCCGAGTCGACGGTCTCGACGCTCGGGTGCGCGAACGCCACCTCGTCGCGCTCCATCGCGCGATCGTCGACGAACACAAGGGTGTCGATCCCGATGCTGAGAAGCTCGCTGAGCCGCTTTACCGATGCCGACTTGGGGCCCCAGTTGATCTGCGGCTCCAGAAAGTACTCGTCGAGACTGAACGCGACCACCTGCGCCCAAGCGTCGTCATGGTTGTTCTTGCTTGCGATCGACTGCAGGATTCCGCGCTCATCGAGGGCCATGACGATCTCGCGCACGCCGTCGCGCAGCACAAGGTCATCGCCAGCGGAAAGGGTTCCCGTCCACAGGGTGTCGTCCAGGTCCCAGACGACGCATTTGGCGACGGCTGAGACGGCAGGAAGCGTCATCGAATTCGTCATGCGGAAGCCACCCTCGTAGTCGTCTTACTGCTGTAGTCGTAAAAACCGCGGCCAGATTTGCGTCCGAGATACCCCGCGTCGACGAGTCGGCGCAGATAGGGCGAGCACCGAAACTTCGTGTCTTTGAACTCGGCGAACAGAACATCAAGCGAGTTCACGACGGTGTCGAGTCCGATCAGATCGGCCGTTTCCAGCGGTCCCATCCGGTGCCCATAGCCATCGCGGAAGATGCTGTCGATGCGCCCGGGCTCTGCGACCCCCTCGCTCACGAGCATCGCCGCCTCGTTCATGAGCAGGTGCGACAGCCGGTTCGACACGAACCCGGGACTGTCACTGACAAACAGCGCGTTCTTTCCGAGCGAGGTAAGAAACGCAGCGGCCTGCTCTTCTGTGTCGACCGAGGTCTGTACGGCTGGAATAACTTCGACCGCGTCAATCGAGGCGACCGGGTTCATGAAGTGCATCCCGATCACGCGTGTCGGGTCTGTAGCGCGGGCTGCCAGACGTGTGATGGGCACGCAACTCGTGTTTACGGCGATGACCGCGTCCGGCCGAACGATGTCGCTCAGGGCGTCGGCGAGGGCGATCTTCGCATCCTCGTTCTCGACGATGCAGTCGATGATCCAGTCGGCGTCGCGCACCGCCTCGACTTCATCAGGCACACGGATGCGGCCGATGAGATCAGCCTGCGGGACACCTGATTCGCCAGCGAGCATGCGCTGCCGGCGAAGCTGTCGTTTGAACTCGTGCGGCAGCGCTGCGCGCCGGACGGGGTCTTTCTCAAAGGCGATGACCTCGTGTCCTGAGGAAGCCAATAGGAGTGCGATCCCCAGCCCCATCTCGCCGATGCCGATGACGGCGACGTGGGTGCTGGCGGAGAGTTCGTGCTGCATGTCTCTGACTCTGACGCAGGCGTCCAGTCGTCAACATCCTCCCCAAGGAGAAGAACTCGCCGTACTTTCGGACGACTTGGCCGCGCCCGATCAGACAGCCACGTCAGCTGAGGAGCACGAGCCCAGCACGCGCAGCGCGGATCAAGATCTGCACGCGGTCGCGCGCACCCCACTTCACCATGATGCTGCGTAGATGCGTCTTCACGGTGCTCTCAGAAACGTGGAGCGCGCGCGCAATCTCTCCGTTCGAGCGCCCTAGGGCCAACTGGTCGAGGACGTCACGCTCACGGTCAGAGAGAATTTGTTCCGGTGACAGTTCGACGTGAGAGACCGGCTGCGCATCCTGGATCGTTTCGATCAGGCGTCCCGTGACAGCCGGAGACAATGCACCTTCGCCCGCGTGCACGCGACGAACGGCGGCGATGATGTCTTCCGGTTCCGAGTCTTTCAGCAGATAACCGGACGCACCGGCCCTGATCATGGGAACCACGACATCGGCGGTTCCGAACGTCGTGATGGCGAGCACACCCGTATCGGGCAGCTCAGCTCGAATAGCTGTCGCGGCCTCGATACCACCCATTCGCGGCATATGAAGATCGAGCATCACGACGTCAGGCTTGGTCGCACGAGCAACTTCGAGCCCTTCGACCCCGTCGGCGGCCTCGCCCACGAGCGTGATGTCCTCTACGGTACGGAAGAAAGTGGCTAATGAACGTCGTACAAGTTTGTCGTCATCGACGACAACCACACTGATCTCCCGCATATTTTCAGCTTATCAATCGCTCCTTCATTCGCATGAGGTAGTTCTACCCAAAAGTACGGTGGTGGCACGCCTCCGATTCCCTGCATGATGAAAGTGCTTACCCTCCGCATCTACAGAAAGGCCCGACATGTCGTCGCTTCTCCTTGCTGTCATCATCCCCGCCGCCGGACCATGGGCTGAGTTCTGCCGCTTCATTCGTGTCTGCTCCTGATCGGCGATACTGGACCGTATGAGCCACATTCGGTCCGCGATCGTGCGGTTCGGTGAGATCCTCCGACTCGATTCCGCCCCACCGCTCAACAGGGCCGAAGGCGTCACGTCTGTTCTGACACTGTTCGCCGTGCTGGTGGTCGGTGGCGTCATGATCAGCTCTGACCCTGATGTCACCCTCACTCAGGCCGTCTTCGACCGCCTCCTCACGGTCCTCTTTCTCACGTTCTTCTTCTCCCCGACGCTGGCGATCGCATTGTTCGCCGTGGCCATGGCGGCCTCTTTCCCTCTCGATGTGTCGGGGGAGGCTTTTTCTGCACTCGCGATTGCGACGGGGGCCGTCACCCGTTTGGGGTCGCCTCTGCTGATGATGATGTTCTCCGCCCTGCTCATGGTGTCGGCGGCAGGCGTCACGCTCAATCAGAGCTCTGCCGACCCTCCCATGGTCGCGCTTGGGTTACTGATTGCGGCCGCGGCTGGATCGTTCGGGCTTATCCTGCGCACAGTGCGCAGCCGCGAGCATATGTTCAGCATCCATCTGGAGACACAGGCGGCGGCGTTTCGCGACGCTCGCCGTGAAGAGCGTCTGATGCTCGCAGATGAATTGCATGACGTCATTGCGCATGACCTGACAGCAATCGCCATGCAGGCGCGGGTCATGGATCATGAAACCGACCCGGTTCTCAGAGCACAGACGCAGCAGGAGATCGGAGACTCCGCCCGCCGCGCACTGCACGATCTGCGCAGGCTCATCGCACGTGAAGAGATGGAACAGCCGTCGACGCGCGCAGACGGGTTGCAGGACACCGTGGAGTCGACGGCTCTGGCACTGCGGACAGCCGGACACCGCGTGCAGACCGACATCTGTTTCGAGCACCCGCTCCCCCGGCTCATCGACGTGACGCTATCGCGCGTGCTCCGAGAGAGCACGACCAATGTCATGAAACACTCCGACCCAGGGTGCGTCTCCATCCGTGTCGTCGCCGACTCGGAGGCCATCAGCCTGGAGATTCGCAATACACTGGGGCGCCCGATCTCACGAGACATTCCCTCGGGTGGATACGGAATGGTTCGGCTGAACGAACGGGTCACCCTCATGGGAGGCCAGTTCTCGTCGCAGGCGCATGAGAAGGAGTGGGTAGCCACGGCCACGATTCCGCTCATATGAAGGAAGGCGCCGATCTCGATTCTCCGAGATCGGCGCCTTCTTACTTGGCTCCCCGAGTTGGATTCGAACCAACAACCTGCCGGTTAACAGCCGGCTGCTCTGCCGTTGAGCTATCGGGGATTACATGATGCCGCGCAGGCAACTCCACAATCCTAGCAAACTCCCGCAGGTGGTCGTGACATCGACCAGAGCCGTCGGGCGTGTCGTCGGCTGGCTCAGACGACACCGGAATCCGCTTCGGCATTGGGCACCCACAGAAGGTCTTTGCCCACCCCGCGCGCGACCACATGACCGGAGCGAAGCATCAACGTCTCAGCGTTGAGCTCGCGGATGAATGCGGCATCATTCGTGACCAGCAAGGCGCCCATGCCCTCGTCCTTGCGGCGTCGGGTGATCGCGTCGAAGACGACCGGGCGCACCTCCAGGTCAAGGTTCGCGAGCGGTTCGTCGGCGATGAGCACTCTCGGCTGCAGCACGAACGCGCGAGCGATCGCCACGCGCTGACGCATCCCCGCGCTGAGTTCATAGGGAAACTTCGCGGCGGTACCCAAGGGCAGATGCATCTCGTCCAACAACGTCGCGACCCGAATCGAGAGCGCCTTCGTGTTCACCCGCTTCTCACGGATCAGGATCGGCTCGGCGATCACTTCCTGCACGGTGAGAGTGGGCGGAAGATCCGCACCGGCACCCTGCGGGATGAAGCCGGTGAGATACGTGAGCTCGCGGTGTCGTCGGCCCGGCTTTCGCACGTTGACACCGCAGACCTCGGCCCGACCGCCGACGATTCGCACGGACGGGTCAGTGGATCCGGCAAGAGCTGCCACGAGGGTCGACTTACCCGAACCGGTGGGGCCTGCGACACAGATCAGCTCCCCCGGAGAGAGCTCGAACGTCACTCCGTCGACGGCGCGAGTCGGTGCGCTGTGTCCGATGCGATCGATCACCAGGTCAGAACAGTCGATCGCGTGCGGCGAGGGGGACTTTCGAGACATATCCCCCATCATCTCCCGCCCGGCGCGCTGAGGCTGTTACGACTCGGCGAAGCGCTGACGCTCGACGTCGATGTCGCGCAGGCGCATCCGCAACGCACGTCCACCATCCGATTCTGCGGGCACGCGCTGCACGGCGCCCAGCAGTTCGTTCTTCTCATGCTCGAGGTGGCGCACGATCATCCGGCGTGTCAGATCAGCCGTCGACGCGACGGCACCTTCTTCGTCCTTCGCGGGGAAGGGAGCCATCAGCAGCTCCCCCGCCAGCGACCGGTAGGGCTCGCGCACGGCATTGACGGCATCCATCGCCCAGCCCGCCTTCGTGCGATCAGAGACAGCCGCGACCGCCTCACGAATCGTCTCCAGAGCCGGGTGGCGAAACGGCGCCTCCAGCGCCCGGGTGAGCATCTCCTGGTCGACCTGATGGCCGTACTGCAGCGCGCCCATCAGCACGCCGCGCTCCATCGCGACCTCTGCCGAGCGTGGCAGACTCGCCAGCGTTACCGGGGCCAGGCCCGGCGATTCCGCCTCGGCGTTCGGCGCCGCCGCCGGCTCCTGCCGAGCGGGGGTGGTTCGTGCCCCGCGTGCGGCCCGTTTCACCTCGGCGCTGACCTCTGTCGGGTTCATCCCCAGCCGACGCGCGAGCACGCGCTCGTAGCCCGGTCGTAGCAGCTGATCGCGGATCTCTGCCACGATCGGGGCGGCGGCGCGCAGCGCGCCAACCTGGCCCTCGACCGTGGCGAGGTCGAAGCCGCTGAGCTTGCGGTCGATCGCGAACTCGAACATGGGCACCTTGGTGTCCATCAGAGCTCGGACCGCCGCATCGCCGCGTTGCAATCGCAGGTCGCACGGGTCGAGCCCATCGGGTGCCACGGCGACGAAGGTCTGTGCGTTGAACCGATCGTCTTCGGTGAAGGCGCGCAGCGCCGCTTTCTGCCCGGCCTCGTCACCGTCGAAGGTGAACACGACCTCGCCCGCGCCGGAGTCATCCCCCATCACCCGGCGCAGAACCTTGATGTGCTCGGCGCCGAATGCCGTGCCGCAGGTCGCGATCGCCGTCGTCACTCCCGCGAGATGGCAGGCCATGACGTCGGTGTACCCCTCGACGACCACCACACGCCGCGGATCACCGCGCGAGATATCACGCTTGGCGAGGTCGAGCCCGTAGAGCACCTGCGCCTTCTTGTAGATGTTGGTCTCGGGGGTATTCAGATACTTCGGGCCCTGATCGTCCTCGTAGAGCTTTCGTGCGCCGAAGCCGATGGTCTGGCCGGTGACGTCGCGGATAGGCCAGATCAACCTGCCACGAAAACGGTCGTATACGCCGCGTTGTCCCTGAGAGACGAGACCCGCGCCCAGCAGTTCCTCCCGGGTGAAGCCCTGCGCCGTGAGGGCCTTCATCATGTTCTCCCACCCGCGCGGTGCATAGCCGACGCCGAAATGGGCCGCTGCCCCGGCGTCGAAGCCACGCTCGCCGAGGAACCGGCGTGCGGTCTCGGCCTCGGGTGTCAGAAGCTGGGCGCGGAAGTACTCCACGGCGGCGCTGTTGGCCGCATAGAGCCTGCTGCGGCCGCTGTTCTCGGGCGCAGCCCCACCGTCTTCGTAGTGCAGGGTGTAGCCGATGCGACCGGCCAGACGCTCCACCGCCTCCGTGAAGCTGACATGGTCCATCGCCCGCAGGAACGAATAGACGTCGCCGGACTCCCCGCATCCGAAGCAGTGGTAGAAACCCACCTGCGGGCGGACGTGAAAGCTCGGACTCTTCTCGTCGTGAAAGGGACACAGCCCCTTGAGAGAGCCAACACCAGCAGACTTCAGCGCCACGCGTTCGGCGATGATGTCACCGATATTCGTGCGAGATTTGACCTCGTCGACGTCTGACTGCCGGATTCTGGGCATCAGCGGGCTCCTTCGGAGACCGTCTCGGCGACGGCGTGCACCCGCGGTGCGCGGCGAGCATGGCGCGGACTCCAGATCCCCACCTCCGCCGGATCGACGTCACCGACCAGTCGACCGTGCCAGTCGAGCGCTGTCTGATCCGTCAGACTCGCGACCTGATCGACCACCACGCGGGCGCGCTCGGCATCCGATGCGGCGTCGAGGAAGTCTGCCGCGAACGCCGGCTCGAGCACGTCAGCACCCGACACCCACAGCGCATCCGTCGACCACAGGGCATCCGCCAGACGCTTGAGCACGCGACGCTGCTCTTTGTA
>NZ_JAJUFV010000003.1 GCF_029263575.1 Microbacterium sp.
CCCCAGGCCCTCGTTGAGCAGACGTCCCCAGTCGTACTCGGGTGCTTGCACGCCGAGTCCGAGGAATGACAGCCCGGCGAAGGCGAGCAGCGTGACGCTGGCGGATGCCGCGGCCTGCACGAGCAGCGGATTGGCGATGTTCGGCAACACGTGCTTGGTGAGAATCCCCACGGGCCCCACGCCGACGACGCGCGCCGCACGCACATAGTCCTGGTCGGCGACCGACGACGCCATGTTGTAGACGAGGCGCGTGATGCTGGGGATGCCGGCGAAGCCGATGGCGAGCATCGCCCCGGTCGCAGAAGCATCCCAGATGACCGTGAAGAAGAGCACGAGCAGCAGCCAGGGAAAAGCGAGGAGCATATCCATCACCCACACGAGCGCGCGGCGCGCGCGCTTGGGAAGAATGACAGCGGTCAGGCCGATGACGAGGCCACCCACGATCAGCATGGCCGTGGCGCCCAGGGTGAGCAGCAACGACAACCGTGCCGAGACCATGACTCTCGCGAAGATGTCGCGTCCGATGTCATCGGTGCCGAACGGATGCTGGGCACTCGCTCCCGACCAGCGCTCGGCGATGTTGCGTTCGGTGGCCGCACTCGTCCAGACATCGGGACCGATGACCGCGATCACCAACAGCACAGCGATGCCGACCAGGGCCGCGACGCCGGACACGCTGAGCCAACGCGAGCGACGGCGCCTCTTCGATGGGGCCGAGCGTGAGGTGGAAGCATCCGAGTTTCGGGGAACGATCGTCGTCATCTCGGCACTCACCCTTCTGCAATCGTGGTGCGCGGATCGATCGTGATGAGAATCAGATCGACGACGAGGTTCACAGCAAGAACCAGTGCGGCGTAGATGAGAACCATGCCCTGCACCATCGGATAGTCCTTGGTGCCCACGGCCGAGACGAGGGTGCTCCCGGTACCAGGGATCGCGAACACCGTCTCGATGATGACGGTGCCGGCGACAAGGCCCGAAAGCAACAGGCCACCGACCGTCAGCGTCGCCGTGATGATGTTCGGCAGCGCGTGCCGCAGCAGAATCAGTCGCTGGGGCAGTCGTTTTGCCCGCGCCGTTGCGATGTAGGTCGAATCGAGCACCTTGATCATCTCGACCTGCACGATGCGCGCGAGATACGCCATGGGGCCGAGCGCGAGGCCGAGCACGGGCAGCACCGCGTTCGATGCGTCGCCCCAGCCAGCCGGGGGGAAGAAGCCGAGCCACATGCTGAACAGGGCGATCAGCCCGACCGAGAGCAGGAAGTCCGGCACGGCGATAAGCACGCCGAGCAGTCCGGATACACCGCTGTTGAGTGCCCGGCCGCGCCCTCTGCGGGCCAGCAGCGCAGCGCCCATGCCGATGGGCAGCGCCGCAAGCATGGCGACGACGAACCCCAGGGCCGCGAGGGCCAGCGTCGTGGGAAAGCGCGACACGATCGTGCCGCTGACCGAGAGACCCGTTTGAATCGAAGTGCCCAGGTCGCCCCGCACGAGGCCTGCCAGATAGGTGAAGAGCTGTTCCGGCAGCGACTTGTCGAGTCCCAGGTCGGCACGGGTGCTCTCGACCAGTCCTGCCGGAGCAGTAGGGCCGAGAGCCGCCCGTACCGGGTCTCCCGGGACGAAGTGGATGAGGAAGAACGCGGCGAGGACCACGACCAGCAGACTGACGATCAGCCGCCCGAATCGCCGGATGGCGAAGTCGGTGCGCGGCGAACGCCGCAGCTGCTGCTCGCGCAACTGCAGCAGCAGCCCGGTCGGGGGTGGGCTCTGACGTGATTCGGTCGTGGTCATCGCTCGCGGCTCACTCGGTCATACGGATCGAGACCGGCTGCAGGTAGTCGGTGATCTCGAAGGTCGCGCCGGACATGTACGTCGGACGGATCGTTCCGGTCAGCAGCAACGTGTGGAAGTTCTCGACCACAGTCTTCTCCGCCTGCTCCCAGTATCCACATGCCTCCTCGGCGTCAGCCGCAGCACGTGCCTGATCGGCGAGGGCGTTGTACTCTTCGTCGTCGACACCCATGAAGTTCAAGCCGCCGTCCTCGGGGAAAGCACCACCGTAGAACAGATCCTGCGTCACCGGGCTTCCGACGCCGATCTGGATCCAGCCGGTGTCATAGTCGAAGGTCTCGTACAGGTACTCCGACCATCCGGCGCCGTCCATCGCGATCAGCTCGGTGTCGATGCCGAGCTCTGCCCAGTCCTCGGCGACCAGTTCGGCTGCCGAGGCGTGAGCGGTCGAGGTGGCGTCGTAGATGAAGTTGATGCTGAGCGGCTCGCCGTCCTTGCTGCGCATGCCGTCAGATCCTTCGGTCCACCCCGCCTCGTCGAGCAATTCAGCGGCGCGCTCCTGGTCGGTGCCAGGGCGCTCCCAGATCGGCTCCTCGCGGAAGCAGGTGAACGGGGCATCCGTGATCCACGACGTCAGCTCTTCTGGGCGTCCGCCCGAGACGACCTCGGAGGTGTCCTCGTGGTTGAATCCCAGAATGAGCGCCTCGCGGACCAGCGGGTCGCTGGTCGGACGGTCGGGACGCTCGTTGAACAGCATCTGCCCGATGGGGTTGATGATGCCGGCGTAGTCGTGGCCCGCCGCTTCGATGCGGTCCTGGTCCGGCCCTTCGACGGCGGCCGCGTTGAGCTCGCCCGACAGCAGCAGGTTCGCGCGGGTCGACGTATCGGTGACGACGCTGACCTCGATCGTGTCGGGGAGCCCGACCGTATCGCGGGTGATGTCGTTCGGGCCCCACGTGTAGTCGTCACGGGCGTTGAACACGTAGAGGTCAGCCTTCACATCGGTCAACTCATAGAGTCCGGTGCCGTTTGAGCCCTCTTCCAGGCTCGCGGGTTCCTCGAGTCCTGATTCACCGACCATCACGATGTTGCCGATGATGTTCGCGAGGAACGGGTCGGATGCTTCGGCCGTGACCTCGAGGGTCGAGCCGCTGCCGGTCGCCTGCAGCCCCGCCGGCAGGACATCGGCGAGAACCGTGGTGTTGGCCGGGTCGGCGTGATAGTTGATGTTGTCGGCGGCGACCTCGGCGGTGAGCTCTGAGCCGTCGTGGAAGGTCACGCCGTCTTTGAGTTCGAAGGTGACGGACTTTCCGTCATCGCCCAGTTCCCAGGATTCGGCGAGCCAGGGATACTCCTCGCCCTCCGAGTCTGTATAGATGAGCGACTCGTAGGAGTAGGTGATGACCTGGATCTCCTGCGGCTGTGTCGCGCTCATCGGGATGATGCTGCCGACCTCGGGGAAAACGGCGTGACGGAACGTGCCGCCCGAGACGTATTCGCCCGTATCTTCGCCCTCGGGCGACGCGCCGCCGCAGGCGGTGAGAGTCATCGCGAGGACGACGGCGCCGGCGGCGGCCGGTATCGCAGTGCTGTGCTTCATTGCATTCTCCTCTTTCGGGTGGTGATTGTGGTGCAGATCATGCTTTCTACGCTGGTGTCGGGGTTGCGGCACCGAGACGTGAAAGCGGGCCGGCGGCCTTGACCGAGATGTTCACGGTCGGGCGCGCCGAGTATGAGATGGAGGTTTCCAAGACGTCGACGACAGAGACCTGGAGCGGGTCTGCTCCGGCTTGGATGGCCTTGGCGATGGCCGCTTGGGATGCCGATTCGATAGCGGCCTCGCGGTCATCGAGCTCGGCGATCTGATCGGCTCGTCCGCCGGCGAGCGAGATCGCCGCGCCCACGGCGTTGGCGACGCCGCCGAAGTCGGGCCGGATCACCTGACCGATGCCGGCGACACGATCGGGCACGAGGAAACCACCGCCGCCGACGACGACCAGTGGCAGGTCCATGCGTCCCAGCGAGAGCCGTTCGACGGCCTCCTCGAGTTTGGCTGCGGTGACCTCCAGCGCACCGCCGAGTGCAGCCTTCGTTGCCCGCGAGATCTCCGGCAGTGTGCGGCCGGTAATGGTCGAACCGGCCAGGGCCGCGGCATCCGTCAGCGTGGGCGTCGATCCACCGAACAGCAGCGATTCACGATCGATGCGGTACCCGACGGACTGGGGGCCGACGCGACCGGAGGCGACGTCGACGACCGTGCCACCGCCGATGCCGACGGACAGGATGTCGGGCATCCGGAAGTTCGTCTGCACGCCGCCGATCTCACGCGGAAGTGTCGACTCGCGTGGGAAGCCGTTCACCAGCACGCCGAGGTCGCTCGTGGTTCCGCCCACGTCGACGACGATCGCATCCTCGACGCCGGAGAGATATGCCGCGCCGCGGATCGAGTTCGCCGGCCCTGATCCGATCGTGAGCACCGGGAACTGCTCGGCGTAATCGAGCGACATGAGCGTGCCGTCATTCTGCGCGAAGTACGTTGCCGCGTCGAGGCCCTCCTCACGCACGACGTCCAGCAGCGCGTGGGTGACGTCGTGGGCGACGCGGTACAGTGCCGCGTTGAGGATCGTGGCGTTCTCGCGCTCGATGAGCCCGGTGGGTCCGATGTCCTGACTGAGAAAGACACGAGCATCCTGACCGACGTGCGACCGGATGAGCGCGTCGACCTCGAGCTCCTGCTCGGGGAACGACGGGCTGAAGATGCCGCATACGGCGATGGCGTCGAATCGCCCCTCGAGCGAGTCGAGGAACCGCCGCACGCCGTCACGGTCGAGCGATGAGATCGGCGTGCCGTCGACCATGTGGCCGCCGCCGAGCATGGCCGATCCCGCGAGAACGCTGTCGGCGAGATCTTCCGGCCATGCGGTCAGCGGCGGCCACTCGGTTGCTGCCGGCGCCCCCAGACGAATCATCGCCACCTTGGCGAGCCCGCGGCGAGCGACGATCGCGTTCGTGGCGTGGGTTGTTCCGAGCATCACGCGCGAGATCTGGTCGCGGCGCACGCCGATCCGTCGGAGCACGTCGGCGATCCCGCTGCGGATGCCGCCGATGACATCTTCGGTGGTGGGCTGCTTGGTGCTTGCCACGACAGCGCCAGAGCGGTCGAGCACGACAGTATCGGTGTTCGTGCCTCCGACGTCGACGCCAATCGACATGTCTCGTTCGCGGATCATCGTGCGCTCTTTCGCTCGAAGGGGACGTAGGGAAGGTCGTAACCGAAGGCGACGGGGCCGGCCAGTTCCAGACCGCGCTCCGTACGCCACAGCGGATCGCATGCCCAGGCAAGGACGCTCACTCGCTGCCCAAAGCGCAGCATCTCGGTCGAGATGGCGTGTCCGGTCTCGGCGTCGACAATGGTGATGAGATCGGGCACGCTGGCGAGCACCTCTCCGTCCTCCAAGACGACGAGGTTCTCGTTCTGCAGCTCGATACGTTGCAGACGGCCGCGATCAGAACCCGTTCCCGTGACCGTCACAGACCCACGCACGAATCCGCCTTCGGTGCGGCGAGCGACGTCCGAGATCTTCCCGGTGATGAGAACGGATGCTTCGAGTTCTGCTGCGATCGCACTGACGGGCTCAGTCGACGACAGCAGGGCGTGCCCGACACGAATCGCCTGGCTGACGGTGCCTTCGATGACCGCTCCGGGAGCCGTCTCGGAGGTCAGAAGGTAGTGCGCTCCCAGGGCGATGCCGCCGGATGCAACAGTGGCGGCCCTCGCGTGACGTTCCAGCCATTTCAGATCGATGGTCTTCTTCACGGTGACGTTGCCGACCACGTCGCACTGCACCGCGAAGTCGCATGGGATTCCTGCGACGTTCGGGGAGATCATGGTCGCCTCGGGAAACGCCCGCCCCATACCGTCGGCGTTAAGGATCTTCAACCCCAGGCGTGCCGCCCAGCCGATCGGCGAGACACCGTTGCTGCCGCCGATCTCGGCAGGCATAAGGGCGGTGATCTTGCGCCCTGCCGCGATCTCGGCCTCGCGCAGCAGGGTCTCAGCCTGAGCAGACGACGACAGCATCTCGATGCCGACGGTGGGCGCGCCGATGCCCGACATCATGATCACCGCGTCATCTTCGGTGAGTTCGTCGGCACGAACGAGTTCTACCGGTCCGTGCTCGATGAGGCTACGCTCGACGATTCGCTCCGCGGCGTACACCGCGCCACCGCCACCGGTTCCGAAGATCGCGGCGCCCACGGCAAGCGCAGGCACATCCTCGGCCGTGACGTGTGTGAGCTCGCGGGTGACGGGCGCCGATTGCGCTGACGAAAGGGTGACCATGCCTCGACTCTAGGAAGCCGTTTTCGCGGGCACAATGTGCTGAGGACTTAGAGAATTCTTCTATATTGTGTTTATGGCACAGCTGACCATCACTGATCTCCTGGAACAAGGCGACCGCTTGGGCGTGCGGCTGATCGGCGGCCCCGCGACCGGCAAACCAATCGAACGGGTAGAGGTCGTCGAGCTGGAGACGCTCGCACGGCTGGCTCCGGGAACGCTCGGCATCATCTCCGGAGACACCTCGCCCGCGCCCTATCTCATCGACGTCGCCATCCGGCGAGCCAGCGCGCTGAAGCTATCAGGCATTGTGTTCTCGCCCGAGTTCATCCTCACCGAGACGGCCGGAGTTCTGGCGATGCGCGGCGAGATGCCGTTGCTCGTCTCGTCGGCCCTGCGCGGCACCGATCTCGCTGTCGCCATCGATCGCGTCCTCAGCGGCGGGGCGGCCGAGAGCATGACGCGGGCGTCGTTCGCCATCGAGCGAGCCGGGGAGATCGCCGCCGATCCAGTATGTTCCGTCGACGATATCCTTGATGCCGCGAGCGAAGCGCTGGGTGTGCCATTGCGCATGCGCGATGATCCGAGCGCGGACTGGAGCGACAGCAACGCCGTGTTCATCGGCGAAGTGCCGATCGGACGTGTGCACGCGGATGCGCCTGACCCGGCGGCATCCGTCGCTGTCCCCGTCATCGCCTCCTACGTCTCCCGGGCGTTGCAACGGCAGATGCGCGAGCGCTTCGCGCCGACCCAGTCGCGTGCTGACCTGATCGTCGAGCTCGTGCTTGCGGAGGCCGCCAGAGTCGATGCGTTCGTCGCCCCGGCGGCGCGACTCGGTCTGCCGCTGCAGCTCTCGCATTCCGCGGCGCTGCTTCGCCCGCGGCACCGCAGCGACCCCGATCTTCCCGTGCCGCATGCTCTCGCACCGGCGGTCGATCTGTATGCGCTCCAGCTCGTGGAAGAGCATCCGGAGCTGTGGCATGTCGCTCACATTCAGGACGACACGCTCATCGTGAGCACGGAAGAGCAGGGGGCCGGCGACCATCAGCGACGGCTGCGCGAGGTCGCTATCGACATCCAGCGCTATGCGCAGTCGCTCGCTGGAGAAGAGTGGACGTACACGCTCGGGCTCGGCACGCCGCAGACCGGTGCCGCCGGGCTACGACAGTCGGCTGCTGAGGCGCGGGTCGCCGCTGACTCGGCGATCGCCGCCGGACGACTCGGCGGCATCGAGACGACAGACGTCACGGGTCTGCGCCGCGTGCTGTTGGATTTCTATGCCTCACCGACAAGCCGCGGACTGCTGAACGACGTCCTGCATCCGCTCGACGAACTCGGCCCCGAGCGTTCGCTCACGGCTGCCCGGACCCTGATCGCCTATCTCGGCAATCGCAACTCCCTCGTGCACGCGGGTCGGCAGCTGAATCTGCATCCGAACGCCGTCGGCTACCGTCTACGCTGGATTCGCGAAGCACTCGAACTCGACCTCGACGACCCCGACATCCGCTTCGCCGTCGAGCTGGCATGTCGAGTGCGCCTCCTCGGCGAGACAGGAGCCTGACCATGCGCGCCATGATCATGAACGAGATCGCTGGCCCCCTTGAGATCACAGAGACCCCGCGGCTCCAACCGCCTGCGGGCGGCGTCGTGGTGGATGTGCGCGCCACCGGCATCTGTCGCAGCGACTGGCATGCGTGGGCGGGGCACGATGACATCGCACTACCGCATGTGCCCGGGCATGAGCTTGCGGGGGTCATCGCATCCGTCGGCACCGGGGTCACGAGGTGGGCCGTCGGCGACCGTGTCACGGTGCCGTTCGTGTGCGGATGCGGGGCCTGCGAGTGGTGTGCAAGCGGCAACGCGCAGGTGTGCCCCCATCAGCAGCAGCCCGGTTTCACGCACTGGGGGTCGTTCGCCGAGCAGGTCGCGCTGCACGCCGCCGACACGAATCTCGTCGCCATTCCGGATGCTGTGAGCTTCGAAGCCGCCGCTGCCCTCGGCTGCCGGTTCGCGACCGCATTCCGAGCTCTTACCGCGCGAGCCAGGGTCGTCGCCGATGAATGGGTGGTCATCGTGGGCGCGGGCGGGGTCGGGCTCAGCGCCGTCATGATCGCGAAGAGCCTCGGCGCCCAGGTCGTCGTCGTCGATCGCAGCACGGAAGCGCTCGAAGCCGCCCGCGAGCTCGGCGCCGATCAGGTCGTGGTCGCTGACGGGTCCAGCATTGCCGACCAGATTCACCAGCTCACCGGCGGAGGCGCGCATGTGTCCGTCGACGCGGTCGGAAGCGAGCAGACCTGCGCCGATGCGATCTACAGCCTGCGCCGGTTGGGCCGCCACGTGCAGATCGGTCTGCTGCCCACAGAGACAGGTCTCTCGGGTGTTCCGATGGCGCACGCGATCGCGTGGGAGCTCGCACTGCTCGGAAGCCATGGCATGGCCGCGAGCGACTACCCGGCGATGCTCGAGCTGATCGCGTCGGATGCCCTCCGGCCACAAGCCCTGATCGAGCGCACCGTCAGTCTCGACGAAGCCGCCCAACTGCTGCCGAAACTCGTCAGCGCGTCGCCTGCGGGCATCACCGTGATCGATCCGCGCCGATAAGTCGGGCGGGGCGATTCGGCGGGCGCCCCTCAGGCGCTTGCGTAATTGCAGGCGATCGCCGGCAGCTCCTCCGCCGCCGCAGACAATACCAGGGCGGAGTCTTCCTCGACGAGAGCGAGGTTGACCGCGCCCCCGACCGCCGATCCATTTCCCATGCTCATGGGGACGTTCGCGTACGGGTTCGCTGCGTTCCCCGCGCTCCAGATCCTGGGATGATTGCTTCGCCCGTTGCCGTCCACAACGAGAAAGCCCGTACTTGTGCGCTCGAGCGCGTCGGGAAGGCCGAGATCACGAGGAATCAGAGTCGAACCGGTGAAGACGGCATCCACCGTCGTTGCAACACCGTCGCGCGTCACGATGTCGAGTGCTCCGTCAGCTCGACGGGAGATGCGTTCGACGGGTTCGGCGTTCACCTGCGTCCCGCGCGCCTTCATGCGCTCAATCGCGGTCTCGTCGACGGCACCGGCATCGGCGATGAATGCCGTGAGGGTCGATGTCCACTGTCGCAGCAGTTCCGCTTGGAAGAGTCCCATCAGCGCCGTGGCGATGACCGCGATCCGCTTATCCCTCACCTCCCACCCGTGGCAGTACGGGCAGTGCAGGATTCGAGAGCCCCACAGCTGGGCCAACCCGTCGATCGGAGCCAGCTCGTCTACCGCACCGGTGGCGTTGATGAGCGTGCGCGTGGCGTAGCTTCCCGCATCCGTCTGGACGCGCAGACGGTCACCGTCGTCGTCGACGCGTGTCGTCGACGACGTGACGAACGTGACGTCGTACTGGGCAAGCTCGAGCCGTCCACGCCGCCGGAGCTCGTCGGGTGCGGCCCCATCGAAGCCGACCACTGCGTGCATGTGCTGCGTGAACCGATTTCGGGGACTCTCATCGTCGACGATCAGGATTCGGCGGCGTGCACGGCCGAGCATCATCGCCGCGCTGAGACCGGCGGGGCCGCCACCGATGATGGTGCTGTCGTAGAGGTCATTCGCTGTCATCGCTCCATCGTCTGCGGGTCTCCTGCGGAGGACCTAGCGAGGTTGCAGATCTGCAAATTCTGATCCTCAGCGACAGGGGCGTCGTCAGATATCAGTGAGGTGGACGCGTCCGCCGTGCCTGCCGTAGATGGCGATGATCTCCGCCGGAATGTCTTCGCGGGCGTTGCCGATCCAATGCGAGGTCTTCGTGTCGAATTCCGCCGCCTCTCCCGCCTTCATATCGGTGACCTGGTCAGCGAGAACGAGTCGCACCTGCCCCGAGAGGACGTAGAACCACTCGCGGCCCGAATGCGAATGGAACCGCGCCGGCGGCAGGGCTGAGACCGGCGGATAGATCACCTTGAACGCCTGCAGCTCGCCCCGATCCATCCCCAGCGGCACGAAGGTCAAGCCCTCTCGCCGAACCGGTCGAAGGTGCACGCGCGGGTCGCCGTGCGCGGGTGCGGCGACGAGTTCGTCCAGCGGCACGCCGTACACGCGCGACAGCGGCAGCAGCTGTTGCAGCGTGGGCGCCACCTGCGAGGTCTCCAAGCGCGAGAGTGTGCTCGCTGTCAGGCCGGTTCGATCCGACAGTTCCGCCAACGTGTAGCCGAGCGACTTTCGAAACGCGCGCAGTCGGTCGCCGACGGCGTCGAGCACTTCGTCCTCCGACACGGCCGCCTCTTTCGATTCTCATTGCAGATTCGGGATACAGCTTCCAGAATAGGATGCCGGTGGGTCACGGTGGGCTGATGCACCGCCATACTTCGACTGACTCCGGCTACAGCACGCGCGAGGATCTCGATGCACGAATCGAGCAGTATCGCGAACTCATCCTGGCTAGCCTCGACGGGCTCACAGAGGCACAGGCCCGCGCGACGTCCGCCCCGGCAACGCCCTCGCTGCTCGGCGTTGTTCGCCATACCGCGTATGTCGAAGGCGTGTGGTTCGGCGAAGCCATCACCGGCCGGTCGCGCAGCGAACTCGGCCTTCCCGTTGCCACCGCCAACTCCTGGAAGACCCGCAAGACCGACACAATCGCATCCGTCACCGCGCACTGTCGGGATATTCATGAGCGATCCCGACAGACACTCGCGCCATTGGCGCTCACCGACGTCGTGCACGGTCGCGGCGCGCGTACGATACTGAGCCTGTACACCCACGTACTCAGCGAGATCGCTTGGAATACCGGACAGATCGATGTCTTGCGAACACTCGCACTCTCACGAGGCTCCGCCGATTAGCGCCGGGGCCGGCGGATCGTCTGGGTCATCCCCACAGCGTCGCATGAAGACGCGCCCACTCTCCAGATCAGACAGCCCGGCTCCTCAGCCCACGCCACCACCCAATTCGGCCCGCAACTGCGCTCCGTGCTCCCCCAGTGCGGGCGCACGTCCCAGCTGCGGGGTCCCGTTGGTGCCGAGTGCCGACCGCGCGACGGCCACGCCGTCGTCGTCGAACACGAGACCGAGCGCGGTGGCCTGCGGGCCGCGCGCGGCATCTTCCGGCGAGCGCACGCGCGACACGAGGACGCGTGCGGCGCGCAGAAGTTCGGTGATCTCATCGAGCGTGAAGTCGGCCACACGCGCCGCCATGATGTCTTCGAGTGCCTCACGCCCGGCCACACGCTGCTGGTTGCGCGCCCAGCGTTCGCCGCCGAGCGCCTCATCGAGCCCGAGGGCAGCGACGAGTCTCGCGAACATCGCGTCGTTTGTCGCGCCGAGCACGGCATGACCGTCGGATGCTCGGAACGAGCGGTACGGAACGATCGAGGGGTGCGAGCTGCCCCAAGGCTTCGACGGAGGGCCACCAGCCGAGGTCGCTGCGATCACCGTGCCCAGGGAGCTGATGGCAGTGGCGAACAGCGAGAATTCCAGGCGCCGCCCCTGGCCGGTCCTGCCGCGCTCGATGAGCGCCGCGAGCACACCGTTGATCATCGACATGCCGGTGGCGATGTCAACCATGGCGACACCCGAACGCACCGGGTCGCCACCCTCGTAACCGGTCACATGCATGAGCCCCGACTCGGCTTCGACCGTCACCGCGGTGCCGGGCTCAGCAGCCAGCGGACCGTTCTGCGAGAAGCCGCTGATCGAAGCGTAGACGAGCTTCGGGTAGCGCTCGCGCATGCGGTCGGCACCGATGCCGAGACGGTCGGCGACGCCGGGGCGGAAACTCTCGACCAGCACATCAGCGGTGCCGATCAGCCGATCGGCGGTGTCCCGGTCTTCCGGGTCGGTCAGATCGAGTGCGATGCTGCGCTTGCCACGGTTGATGGCGTGGAAGTACGCACTCGCGCCGTGCACGAACGGCGGTCCCCAATGCCGCGTCTCGTCACCGATCTCGGGCTGCTCGACTTTGATGACATCGGCGCCCAGCTCGGCGAGAGTCATCGTCGCATAAGGTCCGGCAAGCAGTCGCGTGAAGTCGATGACCCGGATGCCGTCAAGGGGGCGGTAAGACATGGCCCTGACACTATCGGCCGCGCCAGAGGCGAAGACATGGTCGATACCGACACCGTCCGCGCCGATCAATGGTTTGAACGACCACCCGATCAGCGCACGAACGCCTGCTCCCCGCGAATCCACGTCTCGGCGACCCGAACGCTCGCGATCTCGTCGGTGGGAACCGTGAACACATCGCGCTCGAGCACGGCGAAGCTTCCGTCGAAGCCCGGCTGCAGCATCCCGACGTTCTCCAACGGCGAGACCAGCCGGGCTCTGGCGGTGTACAGCAGCATGGCCTGCGCCACGGTGATCGCGGCCTCCGGGCCGAAGTCGATGCCGTTGTAGGTGCGTCGGCGCACCGCCGCCTCGATCGAGAGCATCACGTCGTCGGCACCGCTCCACGCCGTCGCCGGGCGGTCGGATGAGAGCGACAGCGCCTCGACCCCGTCATACAGCCGGGCGATCGGGTACGCGTCGGGCACCTGCTCGGCGCGCAGCGCCTTCTCGTAGCCGTCGTACTCGGCGAAGAAGAACACCGTGTGCGTGGCGATGCCGAAGTGCATCCGCGCCTCGTTCAACCGATGCACGTAGTCGTCGGTGACGATCGTGGCGTGCTCGATGCGCACCGACGGGATGCCGTCGAGCCACGGCTGCATGTCGCCGAAGAGATCGACGACACGATCGAGCGCCCGGTCTCCCATGGCGTGCACAGCGAGCTGCACGCCGTTGCGGCGCGCCCACTCCCCCGCGGCCAGCGCGTCCTCGTCTTCGACGACCCGGAGACCGTGATCGCAGGATTGCGGGTAGGGCTCGTGCACCCAGGCAGTGCGATTCGAGTAGGCGCCGTCGAGGATGACCTTGACGCCGGCGATCCGCACCTGACCGGCCTTGTCTCCATCAGTGAGCTCGGCAAGCGGGTGCGCCGGGTTCCAGCCAGGGTACAGCGCCACGCTGGTGCGCAAGCCGCGTTCGACTGCCGCACGGAACACTTCCAGCGGATCGCTGAGGCGCGTCGAGAGCAGGTCGCAGACAGCGACGATGCCGCGCGAGGCGAACTCCTCGCCGAGCACCACGACGGCGTCGATCTGCTCGTCGCGGGTGGGCGCGGGAATGAACGCCGTCACGGCGGCGACGGCCGCGATCTCGGTGAGCACGCCGTTGGGCTGCCCGTTCTCGTCTCGTTCGAAGCGCGCGCCTTCGGGATCGGGGGTCTCTGCGGTGATGCCCGCGATCTCCAGCGCCTTCGAGTTGCAGACCGCCGAGTGCGCATCGCAGCGCCAGACCAGCACCGGTCGCTCGGTCGAGACGAGGTCGAGGTCTTTCGCCGTCGGCATCCGTCCATCGGGGAACTTCGTGTCGTCGAAGCCACGCCCGAGAATCCAGGCATCCGGTGCGACGACGTGCGGAGCGTGCCCCGTCAGCACGGTGACGAGGTCATCGACAGACATCACGGCGGGTGGGAAGCACTCCACCGCCGCGGCGGTGCCAGCCATGAGCGCCGGATGCGTGTGGCTGTCGATCAGACCGGGCACCACGGTGCGTCCGCCCAGGTCGATCGACGATTCGTCCGCGACCTCGGCGGCGTCGCCCACCCAGTCGACGACACCGTCGGCGACGCGGAAAGCTGAGGCGAAGGCCGACTCGGACGCGCCCGTGAACACCTTGGCGTTCGTGAAAAGCTGCGTGTTCGTCATCAGATCTCCCGGTGGGTGAAGCGCCCACCCAGCAGGGTCGCCGCAACCGACATCGTGCGCAGCTCATCGCGATCGCACGCGTACGGATCGCGGTCGACGATCACGAGATCGGCGGGCTGGCCGACCTCGAGCGTGCTGCGAACGGATGCCGCGAGCGCGACATCGAGCGGAATCTCCTGCTCCGGATGCCAGGGCTCACGATCGCCGCGGCTGCGCGTCGTGGCGGCCGCGAGCGTGATCCACGGGTCGAGCGGTGAGACCGGCGCATCCGATCCGAGGCGGAGCGTGGCGCCCGCCCGATGGAGCGACCCGAAGGCGAAGGCACGGTCGGTGCGACCCGGCCAGTGGCGATCGGCGATGTCGCGGTCGTCCATCGCATGCTCGGGCTGAACGCTGGCGACCAGGCCGAGCTCGGCGAACCGGGCGAAGTCGTCTTCACGGACGAGCTGCGCATGCTCGATCGCACCGTGCATGCCGAGCTCGGCGAACATGTCCAACACCTCGGTGTTGGCTCGGTCGCCGATCGCGTGCACAGCCGCGTCGATGCCGGCGTCGCGTGCCAGCACGAGGAGGCGGCGCAGCTCGGGGATCGGCACGCTCTCCATGCCGCACGAAAGCTCGTGAGACGGATCCATCCCGGGGTACGGGTCCCAGCACCAGGCCGTGCGCGTGTTGAGCGAGCCGTCGACGACGACCTTGAGCGGGCCGAATGTGACCAGCCCGGTGTCGTCGACGGACGCGCCGCTTCGCCAGCCGTCGTCGATCGCGGCTTCGAGCAGGTCCGGCCACACCGCGACCTCGACCTTCAGCGATCGCACACCGTCGGCCGTGCGCGCCCGCCACTCGGTGACGTTGTCGGCGTTCTCCAACTCGAGCACGCCGACGACGCCGCGGGCGGCAGCGGCATCGGCCGCTTCGCGGAACGCATCGCTCGGCAACGAAGCAGCCTCGTCGAACGCCTGCCGCACATCGCGGAACTCCTCCTCGCGCAGCAGCCCGGTCTCATCCAGTGTGATGCCGAGCCTGTCGGCTGTGACGCTGTTGAGCCACCCGCAGTGCAGGTCACCGCTCACGAGGATGACGGGCACATCGGGGATCGCCGCATCGATCTCCGCGAGCGTGGCGGGCGCGTCCCACAGAGCATCTCGGAAGCCATACCCCATGAAGATGCCCTGGATCGGCGGATGCCCCGCATCGATCGCACGGCGCGTGGCTTCAAGCGTGTCAGCGGCACTGGTCGTCTCGGACAGATCGATGCGGCTGCGCCGGATCGCATGCTGCGTCATGTGCACGTGGTTGTCCCAGAAGCCGGGGCCGACGAAGCGTCCCGAGACGTCAATGATCTCGCCCTGCGCCTCGACCGACCCGGTCGGGCCGATCGCGGCGATCAGGCCGTCCTGGACGACGATGTCGACGGGCTCCTGGCCGTACGGTCGTGCACCACGCAGGGTGAGAGATTCGGTCATGACTGTGCTCCCGTCGATTCGCTGTTGACCTGGCGCATCCGCTCGGCCAGAGATGGATTCTGGTACGGCCCGGGCGCGTCCAACGCGTCGACGACCCGACCGATGACCTCGGCGGGCTTGTCCTGACTCATCTTCTCTTTCGCCTCGAACCGCTCGACCCGCATCCGAAAGCCCACCGTGCCGTGCACGATGCGCGCCGCGTACTCGGCGTTCTCGAGCGTACGGTTCATCAGGTACGGCTCCGGCAACGGGCTCTCGAAGTGCTCGACCAGCCGCTCGAGCACCTGCAGGTTCTCGTCATCGGAGAGGATCTCCGGCGTGCCGTACAGGTGCGCGACGGCGAAGTTCCAGGTGGGAACCGCCGGCGACGTCTCGTACCAGCTCGGTGACACGTAGCCCTGTGGTCCGTAGATGATGACCATCGCCTCGTGCGATCCGAGCTCGTGCAGCTTCTCGTCGGGTCGGCCGACGTGGCTGAGCAGCACGATGTCGTCGCTCGTCTCGTCGAGCAGGATCGGATAGTGCGAGGCGACGAGGCCCTTCCCCGGTACGTATCCGACGATGGTCGCCCACGGGTTCTGAGCGATGAGTTCGCGGATCGTCTCGACGTCGTCGAGCTCGTAGTCGGGGTTGGGCCTCATTGTCTGCTCCTATGCGATGAGAGGGGTGATTTCGTAACGGTGTGGGGTGCCGAAGCGGTGCGCGGTGATCGACACAGCCTGCTCACGCAGGAAGGTCAGCATCTCGATGCGCCCGGCCGAGAGCACCGGTCCGGCGTAGACGGCGACAGCGGGTGAGCCACCGGTGTGCGCGGCGACCGCGGCGACGTCTCCGCCGATGAGCCGGACGCGCCCGCCGGTGGAGACCAGACGCGCGGCGCGGGCGCCCCAGGCGGCCGCGTCTTCGACCGCGACGCCGACGCCGGATGCCGACAGCCAGCTGCGAACGGATGCCGGAAGCTCGCTCGCCGTGCTGACACTCAGCCGCGATCCGGTACGCAGACCGGCTGCGATCACACGCACGGCCTGCGTCACGGTGCCGGATTCGAAGCGAATCGTGACCGGGACGGTGTCGTAACGCAGCGCGTTGTGCTCGGTCTCGAGCCCGGTGGCGTCGCGCACGGCGCCGAACTCATCACGCCAGGCGTCGACATCGGTCGAGAGCGCACCCTGCAGCCAGGCGACGTCGGACGCGGCATCCGCCTTCGAGGCCGCGGCGAGCGCTGCGCGAGAGAGGGCATCGGCCGGGGCATCCGCGGTGACAGGGGCGTCCTCCCAGTCGGACAGGCCGATGAGGTAGCTCGGACCACCGGCCTTCGTACCCGCGCCGACAGCGGCCTTCTTCCAGCCGCCGAAGGGCTGACGCTGCACGATGGCGCCCGTGATGCCGCGGTTGACGTAGAGGTTTCCGGCCTGCACCTTCGACAGCCACTGCTGGATCTCAGCCTCGTCGAGCGAGTGCAGCCCCGAGGTGAGGCCGTAGTCGATGGCGTTGACCATGGCCGTCGCCTCATCGAGGGTCTTGGCCGTCATGACGCCGAGCACCGGGCCGAAGTACTCGGTCAGGTGGAAGGGCGATCCGGCAGCGACGCCCTCGCGTACGCCCGGGCTCCACAGTGCGCCGGTGTCGTCGAGCTGCTCGGGTTTGATGATCCAGCGCTCACCGGGCTCCAGCGTGGTCAGGGCGTGCAGCAGCTTGCCCTCGGCCGGGCCGATGATCGGTCCGATGCGGGTCGATTCCTCCCACGGCTGGCCGACCTTGTACGAGCCGACGGCGTCGATGAGCTGGCGGCGGAACCGCTTGCTCTCGGCGACCGAGCCCACCATGATCACGAGCGAGGCGGCCGAGCACTTCTGTCCGGCGTGGCCGAACGCCGAGTAGGCGACGTCCTTCGCTGCGAGGTCGAGGTCGGCACTGGGCGTGACGATGATGGCGTTCTTGCCGCTGGTCTCGGCCAGAAGCGGCAGGTCGGGGCGGAAGCTGCGGAACAGCTCGGCCGTCTCGTAGCCTCCCGTGAGGATGACGCGCTCGACGGCGGCGTCGCTGATCAGCTGGGTGCCGAGCTCTCGCCCGTCGAGCTGCACGTACTGCAGCACGTCGCGGGGAACGCCGGCCTCCCACAGCGCCTCGATCATAACGGCGCCGGAGCGACGGGCCTGACGCGCAGGCTTGATGATCACGGCAGAGCCGGAGGCGAGGGCAGACAGGGTCGATCCGGCAGGGATCGCGACCGGGAAGTTCCACGGCGGCGTGACGACCGTGACGCCGACAGGCTTGTGCGTCGCGCCGGGGATGTTCTCCATGCGTTTCGCGCTCTCCGCGTAGTAGTGCGCGAAGTCGATCGCCTCTGAGACCTCGGGGTCGCCCTGTTCGAGGATCTTGCCGCACTCGGAGCCCATGACCTCGAGCAGATCGCTGCGGCGCGCCTCCAAGATCTCACCGGCCCGGTGCAGGATCTCGGCACGGCCGGCGGCTCCCAGCGCTCGCCAGGCCTCGCCTGCGGCGGAGGCTGTGGCGATCGCGGCGTCGACGGCCGCGGCATCCGACAGCGTGTTCGCACGGACGGTCTCGTTGCCGAGCTCAGAATTCTGCATGCGCGAGCGGATGCCGTCGCCCCATGCGCGGTTCGCCGCGAGGCTGGGGTCCGTGTCGGGGGTGTTCTCGAACCCGTCGGCCGCTTCGGATGGTTCCGCCGGAGCGCTGCGGTCCTGCACGCGGTTCGAGGCCGGGACCTCGGTCGGCAGCGTCTCGATCGAGGCGAGGAAGCGGTCACGCTCGCGGGCGAACAGCTCGGGTTCGTCGTCGAGCTCGAACACGGCAGACATGAAGTTCTCGGTCGATGCACCCTCTTCGAGACGGCGGATCAGGTAGGCGATCGCGACATCGAACTCGGCGGGGTGCACGACAGGCGTGTACAGCAGCAGCGAGCCGACAGTGCGCCGAACGACGGCCGCCTGCGCGGTCGCCATACCGAGCAGCATCTCGAACTCGATACCGGGGCCCGCACCCTTATCCGACGCGATGCCACGCTTGTTCGCGAGCAGCCAGGCCAGAGCGATGTCGAAGAGGTTGTGGCCGGCGATGCCGATGCGCACGTTCTCGACGTGCTCGGCGCGCAGCGCGTAGTCGAGCACAGCCTTGTACGACGAGTCGGTCGCCTGCTTGCTGTGCCAGGTGGCCAGCGGCCAGCCATGGGTTTCGGCGTCGACCTGCTCCATCGGAAGGTTCGCGCCCTTCACGACGCGCACCTTGATCGGCGCGCCGCCGGCTGCGACGCGCTGCGCAGACCACTCCTGCAGGCGGATCATGGCACCGAGTGCGTCGGGCAGGTACGCCTGCAGCACGATGCCGGCCTCGAGATCCTGGAACTCTTCGAGATCGAGGATCGCCGTGAACACGGCGATCGTGATGTCGAGATCCTTGAACTCTTCCATGTCGAGGTTGATGAACTTCTTACCGCGGGCCTTCGCCACCCGGAACAGCGGCACGAGCGCCTCGGAAGCGTGCCGCACCGCGTCATCGAAGCCCCACGGGCTGTGCGGGGCGACTGTGGAGGAGACCTTGATCGAGACATAGTCCACGTCGTCGCGCTCGAGCAGGCGACGGGTGCCCTCGATGCGTCGTGCGGCCTCGTCCTCACCGAGGATCGCCTCGCCGAGAAGGTTGATGTTCAGGTGCACCCCTTCATCGGAGCGGATGCGGCGGATGGCCTTGCCAAGCTTGGCATCGGTGGCGTCGACGATGAGATGGCGAACCATGCCGCGCAGCACCTTGCGGCTGATCGGCACGACGATGCCGGGGAAGGCGGGGGCCAGCGCACCGCCGAGTCGGATGAGGCCGCGAAGCGCAAGCGGGAGGAACTTCGGCGTCAGCGGCACGATTTCGCGCAGGCTGTGCGCTGCGACCTTCAGATCTTCGGGGCGCACGACGCCGTCGACGAAGCCGACCGTGAAGTCGAGTCCGTGCGGGTCGCTGAGCACCCCGGCCAGGCGTTTGGCGGCGGTGTCACTCGGCACCTCGCGGCTTTCGATGAGCCAGCGCTGCACCAGCGCGACGGCGTCATCAGCGAGTTCGGTGAGCTCGGAGCTTCCGATCGGGGTCGATGTCGTCTGTGTCATCACGTTTCCTCACTCCAGCGTGCGGCAGGGCCGCAGGTCCTCGTCTCAGTGTGGAGCCGCCATACCCTTCGTGAAAAGCGAGCGTTTACGATAGATACCATTCGGTTTTCTCGATGAGTGCAGGAGGCATCATGTTCGAGCTGCGACGACTGCGGCTGCTGCACGAGCTGGCGCTGCGCGGCACGATCGCCGATGTGGCCGTCGCGCTGTCGTACAGCCCCTCGACCGTGTCGCAGCAGTTGGCTCAGCTCGAACGCGAAGCGGGCGCGCCGCTGCTTGAACCCGACGGTAGGCGTGTGCGCCTCACGGCGCAAGGGCGTCTGCTGGCAGCCCATGCGGCGCGTGCGCTGGAGCTGGATGAGGCCGCCCGCGCCGAGCTGTCGAGTGCTCAGCGGGCCCAGGCGACGGTGCGCATCGCGGTGATGCCGACGGCGGCTGAGACCCTCGTGCCCGCTGTGCTCACACTGCTCGCCGAGAGCACGCCCGATCTGCGCCTGGAGATGGTCGAGATGGCGCCCGAAGAGGGCCTGTTCGAGTTGCAGGCGCGCACCTTCGACCTCGTCGTCGCCGAACAGTACGTCGGCTACACCAGGGAACTGCGCGAGGGCATCGACCGAACGCTGCTGGGGCTGGATCCCGTACGCCTCGCCGTACCGCCGGACTCGTCGGCGCGCGGGCTCGACGACCTTCGCGGTCACGCCTGGGCGATGGAGCCGAAGGGCACCGCGGTGCGGGCGTGGAGCGTCCAGCAGTGCCGTGCCGCCGGATTCGAGCCGGATGTGCGATTCGAGGCGACGGATCTGATCGCGCATGCTCGGCTCGTCAGCGCCGGTCACGCGTGTGCGATGCTGCCCGATCTCGCCTGGACCGGCGACCGCTCCTCGGTGCGACTTCTCGACCTGCCCGGCTCGCCGGTGCGCGAGATCTTCGCCGCGACGCGCTCTTCGTCGCGCGACAGCGCCACGATCAGCGCCGTGCTCGACGCGATGACCGAGGCCCTCGACGCGCACGTGCCCCGCTGAGATCGCGGCTGCGTTCACTCAGATCAGCTCCAGCTCACTTCAGCCGTCGCGAGCAGAACGTCTTCGGCATCCAGCGCCGTCACCCGAGTGGTGTCGCCCTCGGTGCGCCCGACGATGCGCAGCGGCCGGTCGACGAGCACCGGCGCGATCGAGCGCACCTCCAACGCCGTCGCGCGGCGCTCTGGCACGTGCCGACGGGCGGCGTCCATGAGCAGGATGCGCGTGAGCGGACCGTGCACGAGCACATCGTCGAGCCCCTCGACCTCACGCGCCCAGGCGCGGTCGTAGTGCACAAGGTGCGTGTTGAACGTGATCGCCGAGAAGCGGAACAGCTGACGGATGTCGGGGGTGAGCTCTTCGGCCCAGTCGGCCTTCGCCGCGGCATCCGGATCCTTGCGCGGAGCCCGCACCGGGGCGTCAGGGTCGGCCTGTTCGAGGAAGACATCGTGCCAGACGCTGTGCACGGCGACCTCCCCGCCGACGGCGTACTCGCGCTCGACATCGACGAACATGAGCCGGCCGCTCGAGCCGTTCTTCTCGACGACCGACCCCAGCGAGACCGTCTGGGTCGCCTCGTCGCCGAGACGGATCGGGCGCAGGAACCTTGTGCTCTCACCGGCGTACAGGCGCCGCGGCAGATCCACTTCCGGTGTGACACCGTCGCGCGCGGGCGATCCGTCCGGGCGCAGGTCGGCCAGAGCGGCATCGTAGGGGAAGTACATGCCCTCCCAGGCCGGCGGCAACTCGTCGCCGACAGCGCGCGACGGCTCACCGTCCGCGAAGGTGCCGCGGTATGACTGCGCCGGCACGGGCGTGATCGTCTCGCGCCGCACGATGGTCACGGCAGCACTCCTGCCGCTCGAAGTTCGCCGATGCGTGCCTCGTCATAGCCGGCGAGGTCTGCCAGCACCTGATCGGCATGCTCGGAGAGCCTGTTCGCGATGCGACCCGGCGTCGCCGGTGTCGCCGAGAGTTTGATCGGCTGGCCGAACATCTTGAGCGTCCCGAGGTCGCCGTAGTCGGCTTCGACGATCATGTCACGCTCGGCGGTTCCCGGGTCCTCCACGACCTCGCCGATGTTCTTGATCGCCGTGAGCGGCACCACGTCACCGGCCATCTCTTCGAGCTCGGCCTTGGTGTATCCGGCGAGCCAGTCGACCACGATCGGCTTCACCCTGCGCTCGTACACTTCCGGCACGATTCGCTTGCGCATGGTGTCGATCTCCGGGTCGTCCTTGTGCTCGGGCGTTCCGAACAGGTCGCAGGCGGCGTTCCAGAGCTTGTCGGTATAGGCACCGAAGAACACCTGACCGTCAGCGCAGTCGAACAGCTCATAGGGCTTGACCCAGGCGTGCTGATTACCGGCCGGCTGCGCCACCGCACCATTGACGGTGTAGTCGACCACCGCGGTCTCGGTCAACGCCATGATGCTGTCGACCTGGGCGACGTCGACGAGCTGGCCCTCACCCGTCGCCTCGGCGTGCCGAAGCGCGGCCAGGGTTCCGACGACCGCGAACAGCGTCGCCGACAGATCGCCGATCGTCACGCCAACGCGCACTGGCGGCTGGCCAGGGTAGCCGCTCATCGACCACAGTCCGCCTGCGGCTTGCGCGGTGTTGTCGAAGGCCGGTCGGCGGCTGCGAGAGCCCGTCTGACCGTAGCCCGAGATCGCCGTGTAGACGAGCTTCGGATTGATCTCGTGCAGCACATCGAAGCCGACACCCAGCTTGTCCATGGTTCCGGGGCGGAAGTTCTCGACCAGTACGTCGGCCGAGCGCACGAGGTCCTTCAGCACCTGCTTGCCCTCGTCAGAGGCGAGATCGAGCCCGAGACCGAGCTTTCCGCGGTTGTACTGGGCGTAGTAGGCGCTGAACTCTTCCTCGCCCGCCGTCAGATACGGCGGAAAGCTGCGCGAGACATCGGGGTCGCGCGGGTTCTCGACCTTGATCACGGTCGCGCCGAGATCAGCGAGCATCTGCGCGGCGTAGGGGCCGGCGAGCACGCGCGACAGGTCGAGGACGGTCACTCCTGTCAGCGAGCCGGGAGCCGGGAGCGTGGTGTCGATCATGGCGTCTATGCCTCCTGAGTGAGCGGGTCGGTTGTGTCGAGTCCTGCTGCGGCGAGCGCGCGCGCCACATTCGACGGGCTGCGCACGCCACGGATACGAGAGAGCCAGAGCGTGGTCGCCGCCAGGGCGTCGAGGTCGAGTCCTGTCTCGATCCCGAGGCCGTGCAGCATCCACACGAGGTCTTCTGTGGCGAGGTTACCGGTCGCGCCTTTGGCGTAGGGGCACCGGCCGAGTCCGCCGACGGATGCATCGAACTCGGCGACTCCCAGGCGAAGCGCGGCGTGCACGTTCGCGAGCGACTGCCCGTAGGTGTCATGCAGGTGCAGAGCGAGCGATTCGACGGGGATGCCGGCGGCCACCGTCTCGTTTATGACCCGGTTCGTCAGCCCCGTGGTGGCGACGCCGATCGTATCCCCGAGCGCGACGGTGCGGCTTCCCGCCTCGTACAGGGCGACTGCCGCCTCGGTCACTGCCGCCGTGTCGACCTGCCCTTCCCAGGGGTCGCCGAACGCCATGGAGACGTAGCCGCGCACCGGGATGCCGTCGGCCGTGGCCGCCTGGATGACCTCGATCGCGCGATCGATGGCACCCGCGCGGGTGTTGTTGAGGTTTGCTTTGGCGAAGGATTCGGTCGCGCTGACGACGACGGCGACCTCGCGGATGCCGGATTCCTGTGCTCGTGCCAGCCCTGTGAGGTTCGGCACGAGCGCGACGGCGCGGGAGCCGTCGGGCACCGAGATATCGGCGACGACTTTGGCGGCATCCGCCAGTTGGGGGATCCACGTCGCTGGCACGAAGCTCGTCACCTCGAGATTGCGTGTGCCGGCGGCGTAGAGCCGACGGCACAGCTCGGCTTTCACCGGCGTGGGGATGATGTCGGTCTCGGCCTGCAGCCCGTCTCGCGGCCCGACCTCATACACGGTGACCCGCGCGGGAAGCCCCGGTTCGGGCTCCACCCTGGGCGCGGGGGCGCTGCCGGTCATGCCGATCCCCGCCCGGCGCGCAGCTCGGCGAGAACGTCACGGGCGTGCTCGACGCGGATCTTGCGATCGGCGACGATGCGGGCGGCGACCTCGCCGATCTCCGAGACGTCGGCACCGGCACTTGCGGCGATCGTGCGCGCGTGCAGGGTCATGTGGCCGCGCTGGATGCCCTCGGCTGCGAGAGCACGGCAGGCGCCGAGGTTCTGGGCGAGACCGACCGCGGCGATCACACTGGCCAGCTCACGTGCCGTCTCGACGCCCAGCAGCTTCACCGCGGCCTGCGCGGTGGGGTGCGCGCGGGTCGCGCCACCGACGAGGCCGACGGCGAGCGGCACTTCGAGCGTGCCGACGAGGTTGCCATCGGCATCCTTCTCGAACTGACTCAGCGCGGAGTACTGGCCGTCGCGCGCTGCGTGCGAGTGGCATCCGGCCTCGACGGCTCGAGTGTCGTTACCGGTGGCGAGCACGACGGCGGTGATGCCGTTCATGATGCCCTTGTTGTGCGTGGCCGCCCGGTAGGGGTCGGCCTCGGCGAAAGCGCTGGCCGCGACGATATCGTCGACCACCTGTGCGCCGCCGAGAAGCTCGGCGTCGAAGACGGCGCGTGCGCGAGTGAGGCGCAGCTCGGCCTTGTTGGTGAGAATGCGCAGCAGTGTGCGAGTGCCGGCGATCTCGGCGACGCGCGGGGCGATCGCCTCGGCCATGGTGTTGACGGCGTTGGCGCCCATGGCGTCTTTGACGTCGACGTGCAGGTGGAGGACGACCTGAACCCCGGCGCGCGTCGGCAGCACACGCACCGAGATGTCGAAGGCGCCGCCGCCGAGCGAGACGAGCATCGGATCCTGCTCGTTGGCGAGAGCGAGCAGCTCGTCCTTCGCCTCCAGCAGCGCGAAGCGGCTTCCGTGCGGGTCGACGGCGTCGAGCACCTGGATCTGCGCGATCATCACGTCCCCGGCGTACGAGGTGGTGAAGCCGCCATGTCCGCGAGCCATGCGCGCCGCGTTCGAAGCGGTGGCGACGACGCTCGGCTCTTCCGTGGCCATCGGGATCAGCCGGTCCTGACCGTCGATCGTGAAGTTCGTGGCGACGCCGACCGGGACGCTGAGAAGCCCGACGACGTTCTCGATCATGTGGTCTGCCTGTGCCAGTGAGAGCCCGTCCTCGGCGTTGAGCGCATCCAGCGCTGACTGCTCGATCCCGGCACCGGCCGCAACGAGCGACAGGCGCTCACCGGGGGTGTGGTCACGTAGACCTGAGATTCGGCTGTTGATCGACATCGGCCACCTTCCGTCCTGGGCAAGCGCCGGCTCTCTGGCGTTGCGGTCAGGGAAACCTTAGAAGCGACAACCGCGGCCGACGATGGATGGAAAGCCTATTGACTGACCGCTGATGTATGAAGATGTCACATCTCGGGTTGAGCGCGATCCGCTTAGACTCGCATCACCCGCCGTCAATGAAGCCACGATGAGGAGTGCCCGATGCCCTACACCGAATCCGCAGGAGTTCGGCTCTACTACGAGGTCTTCGGCGCCGAGACAGACCCTGTGCTCGTACTCGTGTCCGGTGGTGGCGCACAACTGCTCAGCTGGGACGAGGAGTTCATCGCACACCTCACCGACGGCGGGCTGCGCGTCGTGCGCTTCGACAACCGCGACACCGGGTTCTCTGAACGCTTCGGCGGCGAGAACGACATCGACGGCGGCTACGACCTCGCCGACATGGGCGACGACATCGTACGCATCCTCGATGAGCTCGGTGTCGACAGCGCTCATATCGCCGGGCACTCGATGGGCGGAATGATGGCGCAGATGGTGGCGATCCAGCACCCGGAGCGCGTACGCAGCCTCGGGCTGCTGTCGACCATCCCCGGCCGCGGCCCCCGCTATGTTCTGCACGGCGAACGGCCAGAGCTGCTGGAACCTCCCGTACGGGTCACGCGCGAACAGGCCGTGGCCTTCACCCAGGCCGCCATGAGCTCTCTGCCCCCGGGACGCTATGACCCGCAGGTCGAATGGCACGTGGCCAAGACCGGCGAGTCCTATGATCGCGGCTACTGGCCCGACGGCTATGCCCGGCAGTGGGCGGCACTGCGCCGCGCACCCGAGCGCCTCGATGATCTGCGCTCGGTCACCGTGCCGACGCTCGTCTTCCACGGCCGCGACGATGACGTGCTGCACTGGTTCGCGGCCTTCGACATCGCCGAGGCGATCGCCGGATCCGAACTGCAGGTGCAACCCGACATGGGCCATCTCATCCCGCATGAGCTGTGGCCAGACCTCGCGCATGCCCTGCTGCGCACCGCGCGTCGCGCGGATGAGCAGCGCTGAGGGAGCACCGCTTCGAGCGGAAGGTGGCATGCTCGACACTGGAGACGGACGCATCGTCGTGCGAACCAGTGAGGAAGGAGGCCCGATGACAGCCGAGACGGACTCGATCGCCGCGCTGCTGGATGCGGCATACGATCCCGACCTGGTCGAGCCGACGGCCGTGAGCCGCGCTCTGCAGAACATCGGCGTCTCTGAGCTCGAGTCGTCAGACCTCGTCGAACGTGTCGGACGCTCGCAGCGCGAGCTCTCGCGGCTGCGCCGCAGAGAACACGAGCTGTCTGCGCTGTTCTCCAGTGCCCGCGAGCTCGCCGAACTGCGCGACAGCGATGCCGTGCTCGCCCGGCTCGTCCAGCGCGCGCACGAGATGATGGGCGTCGATCTGGCGTACCTGTCAGAGTTCGAACCGGACACCCTCGAACTGCGGGTGCGGGTGACCAGCGGCGCAGTGAGCGAGTCGTTCCGGCACCTGCGAGTCACGCCGCGGCACGGCCTGGCCAGCGCGATCGTGGAGTCACGAGCGCCGCACTGGATCGCCCGCTACGACGACTACGCCGACGAGCACAACGTCCGCTACGCTCCCCCGCTGCACGACGCCGTCTCATCAGAAGGGCTCGTCTCACTGCTCGGCGTCCCCATGCTCTCACGCGACGATGTGCTCGGGGTTCTCTTCGTCGCGACGCGGGAAGAGACCAATTTCGCGCCCGAGCAGATCTCGCTTCTCGCGGCACTCGCCGACCACGCCTCGGTCACGTTGCAGACGACGCAGCTGCTGGCCGAGTCCCAGCGTTCGGCCACCGAGGCGCGCGATGCTCTGGCCAGGCTCACCGAGCATCTGGCAGAGCGCGACCGCTCGAACACCGTGCACCAAGAGCTCGTACAGACCGTCCTCGCCGGCGGCGGCTTCGGTCCGGTCGCCGAAACCCTCACCTCGGCGCTTGGGCGCTCTGTAGCCATCCTGGACGCACAGGAGCAGGTCATCGCGGCCGCAGGTCTGCCGGTCGCCGCGACCATGCTCGAACCCGATGAGCCGACCCGCGTCGCCATCGAAGACAGCCGCCGTTCAGGACACTGCGTCGTCCTCCCTGGCCCGGACGTACGCGCCGTCTCGGCATTGACCGCAGGCGGACGCCCCTTCGGGGCGCTGCTGCTGGGCGAGGGCGACTTCGAGCTCGGTTCGGTCGATCTGCGCACCATCGAACGCGCCGCACAGGTGGCAGCGCTCCTCGAGCTGCAGCAGGAAGCCGCGTCCGGCGCGGATCACCGGGTGCGCAGCGAGCTCATCGCCGACCTCCTCGACGATGTTCCCGAACGTCGATCCGATGTGGAGCGACGGGCGCGGCGGCTCGGCGTCGACCTGTCGTCGCTCGATGCGATGCTGCTGCTCTCGGTGCCCGGTGATCAGCAGACCGCCGCTGCGCGAACCGTCGCCCGCCAGGCCGACGATCACGCCCTCGTGGGCGAGTATCGCGGGTTCGTCGTCGTAGCCCATTCCGCCCAGCGCAGCACACTCGACCCCGACCAGCTGCGCACGCACGTGGAATCAGCGATCAAGCATCCGATCTCGCTCGTCGTGCCGCGCTCGGTGCGAGGCGCGCTGCCGGATGCGTTTCGAGCCGCGATGCGGACGGCACGCCTGCTCACCGCACTCGAGATCACCGGCATCACCGCCGACATCGATGATTTCCTGCCCTACGCGGCGATCCTCGACACGGACGCGCGGGCGCTCAACACCTTCTTGCGCGACACGATCGGCGCGGTGCGCGACTACGACGCCGACCGCGGGGCCGACCTGCTCGGCACGCTGCGCGCATTCACCCGCAACAACGCCAGCCCGACGCGCACGGCGCGCGCGCTGAACTTCCACACGAACACGATCCTGCAGCGTCTCGATCGTCTCGATCACGTGCTCGGCGCCGACTGGCGTGACGACGAACGAATGTTCCGTCTCAGTATCGCCGTGCGCCTCGACGAGCTGCGCGAGCGGTTGCAGTCGCGCCGCAGCTGAGAGACTCCGCTCAGCGGTCCGCTTCGAGGTCGAACTTCTCGACGCCCTTCTGCGCGAAGCGATTACGACCGCGCTCGCAGAAGACGAGAATGAGCTCGGCCGGAGCATCCGATTCGTTCCGCACACCGTGTCGCATGCCCTCCGGCGCATAGAAGGCATCGCCGGCGCGCAGCGTCCGCCGCTCATCGCCCGAGGTGATGACGACTTCGCCCACCGTGACGACGTAGATCTCGTCCTGACTCTCGATGGAGCAGCTGTCCTCCTCGCCCTCCAGGTGGAAGTGCTCGCCCTCCTCCGCACCGGGCTCGAGGTGGTAGAGCATGACGGAGGCGGGCAGCTGCGTCGTCTCTTTGAAATACCACTCGATGCCGACCCTGCCGGCGCCCTTGTAGAGTTCCCATTCGAAGGGGTTGTCCCCCCGACGCTGCACACGCATCAATCGCTCCTTCTCTGACGTCGTCGTCAGGTTCGATACAGCACGGGCATCGATTCGAGCAGACCCTGAGTGTACGGATGCTCGGGGGCCGTCATCACCTGCTCGCCCGTGCCTTCTTCGACGACCTGACCCCTGTGCATCACGGCGACTCGATGAGCGACGTGGTGCACGACGGACAGGTTGTGCGTGATGAACAGATAGGTGACGCCGGTCTGCTCCTGCAGGCGTACGAGAAGATTGAGCACCTGCGCCTGGACCGACACGTCCAGCGCCGAGGTGGGCTCGTCCAGCACGATGAACTCGGGATCAGCCGCCATGGCTCGGGCGATCGCGATGCGCTGTCGCTGACCACCCGAGAACTCGTGCGGAAAACGTTCGACCGAGTCCGACGAAATACCGACCTGCTCGAGCGACTCGAACACGCGCAGACGTCGCTCGCGCGGCCTCATCCGCGCTGCGACGAGAGGCTCGGCGACCGAACGACCGATCGTGAACCGCGGATCGAGCGAATCGTTCGGATCCTGGAAGACCATCTGAATACGTCGGCGATGGTTCCGAAGCGCCCGCCCGCGCAGCCCCGTGATGTCTCCGCCGTCGAACTCGATCGTCCCGGCTGTGGGTCGGCGCATCAGCAGGATCGCCCGTGCCAGCGTGCTCTTGCCGGAGCCGGACTCGCCGACCAGGCCGAGGGTCTCTCCCCTGCGCACGTCGAGGCTCACGTCATCCAGCGCAGTCATCGTGTTACTGCCGTGCCCGAAGCGCTGGGTGACGTTCTTCACACGCAACACGTCGTCGGTCATGAGACCTCCTCCAGAACGGCCGGAACCTGATCGAAATCGTTCTCGGCGGGGATGACAGCGAGGGGCGAGCGCACCGGCACAGACGGTCGCGGAATGCTCTCCAGCAGCGCACGCGTGTACGGATGCTGCGGGTTCGCGAGGATGCCCTCGGTCGAGCCGTACTCCACGACGCGCCCGCGATACATCACGGCCACGCGTTCGCAGAGCTGGCCGATCACGCCCAGGTCGTGGCTGATGAACAACACACCCATGCCCGTCTCATCACGCAGCGACCGGATCAGATCGAGGATCTGCGCCTGCACGGTGACGTCGAGCGCCGTGGTGGGCTCGTCGGCGACGAGGAGGGTGGGGTCGGCGGCGACCGCGATCGCGATGACAACGCGCTGACGCTGACCGCCCGAGAGCTGATGCGGGTAGTAGGACATGCGGCGCTCGGCATCGGGCATCTTCACCAGGTGAAGGATGTCGAGCGCCTTTGCGCGCGCGGTCTTCTTATCGGCGACGCCGTGGATGAGCAGCACCTCGGCGATCTGCGCGCCGATGCGCATGCAGGGGTTCAGCGCCGACATCGGCTCTTGGAAGACCATTGAGGCGCGTACGCCTCGCACACGCCCCCATTGCCTTTCCGAGGCATCGTTCATCTCGTCTCCGGCCACGGACATGGTGTCGGCGGTGACCCGAGCGGAGTCGGGAAGCAACCCCATCATCGCCAGCGCGACGCTGGATTTTCCGCTGCCGGATTCGCCGATGACACCGACGATCTCACCTTTGCGCACGCGCAACGAGACATCGGTCACCGAGGGAGGTGCGGTGCCGTAGGCGATGGTCAGGCCTTCGACGCGAAGGGCATCGACGTCAGTGCTCACGGTGTCAACCAGCTTTCGGTCAGAGGGAGATGGGGTCAGGAGAGAGCGGCACACCCGCGCGGCTGCGCCGCTCTCTCGGGCTCACTGTGCGAGCCAGGCGGTGTCGAGACCGGAACGGGCGGTGTACAGATCCGTCTCATAGCCGACGAGCTTGCTGCTGTCCCAGACCTCGAAGGTCACCGGAACCGCAGCCGGCACGAACTCGAGCGCCTTGTCGGCCGATTCGACGGCAAGCTGATCGATGAGCTCGTAGTACTCCTCCGGCGTGGTCGCCGACTTCGCTTCTTTCAGCAGCTCGCGCGCCTTCTCGGCATCCGGGTTGCCGTCCCAGTGGTTGTAGTAACCGCCTTCCAGCAGCACCGGCTCGAGGTAGTACGCGGCCGACGCCCGGGGACTGCCCGGAATCGCGACGAGGTCCTTCCACGACTCACCGGCGGTGAACACCGGCGCGATCTCGGAGAGCGGGGTCGCCTCGAGCTTCAGCGTGATGCCCGCCTCGGCCAACTGCTGCTGCATCATCTCGTAGACGGGGTGATGCGCCTGGGCGACGTCGCCCATATAGCTGATCGTGATCTCGGGGTTGGGCTGACCGGCCTCCTCCAGCAGACGCTTCGCCTCTTCGACGTCGCGCTCGTGATACGGCAACGACATCGGGTCGGGTGCGCCGAGGTCGCCGGCGGGCGGGACGAACGAGACGCCGGCGTTTCCGAGCATCGCGGTGTCGACGATCTCCTGACGATCCAGCGCCAGCGAGACCGCCCGGCGGACGTTGAGGTCGGCGAGCGGACCCGACTCAGGGTTGATGTACACGGCGAGGTTCCGGCGGAACGCCGCTTCACCGAGCGTGAAGCCGGTCGACTCGGCCTGCTGTGCGAGGCTGCCGTCGACGAACGCGGCCGCCTGCACGCTTCCCTGCTGGAGAGCCGCGAGAAGCGTGTTCTCATCGGTGTAGAGCTCGAACACGATCGTGTCGATGTAGGGCTCGTCTCCCCAATAGTCCTCGTACTTGTCCATGACGACCGAGACGCCCTGCTCCCAGTCCGTCACCTGATAGGCGCCGGTGCCGAAGGTGCGGGTCTGACGCTCCTGCTCGGTGGCGTTGCCGTAGCCTTCCTCACCCACGATGAGGAACGTCTGTCGAGCAGACACGGCGTCGAGGAATGTGCCATCGGGCTGGCTGAAGGTGAAGGTGACCTCGTAGTCGCCCGTGGCCTCGACGCTGTCGAGCAGGCTGAGGTACGTGGCATTGGTGCCGCCGTCGAGACGTGTCTCGAACGAGTAGACGACATCGCCTGCGTCGAACTCCGACCCATCGGCGAAGGTCACGCCCTCGCGCAGCTGGAACACCCAGGTCAGGTCGTCGACCTGTTCCCATTCGGTGGCCAGGGCGGGTTCGATGTTTCCGTCGTTGTCACGCGTGAGGAGCGTGTCATAGGCCATCGAGTAGATGACCTCGGCGGGAGCGGATGAGCCGACCATGGGGTCGATGCCGCCGCCGGTGGGCTCCGCCGAGACGCCCCAGGTCAGGGTGCCGCCGGCAACGGGGTCGCCGGCGGCCTCATCGGGGCCGGCGTCATTGCCTTCTCCTGCGGTGCAGCCGGTCAGTGCCAGAACGGTCACGGCAACCGCTGCCGCTGCGGTCAAGAATCGTTGCTTCATTGCTGACTCTCTTCTGTGTCGGTGTTTCGGGATACTGCGTCCTTCGGTGCTGCGGTGTTGCGTCGTACGGTCTTGTTCGAGGGGCTCTGCTTGGTGCCGGTGAGCGAGAACGCCGGCTCCCGGCGCGGTGCGAGCCAGTCCTGCAGGCCGTCGGCCAGCAGGTTCCAGGCAGCCGAGAGCAGGATGATCGCCAGCGATGGCAGGATGATCAGCAGGGGCTGAACCTGCATGAAGCGCGTGAACTCACTGATCATGCGTCCGGCTGATGGCTCCGGCGCCTGCACGCCCTGGCCGAGGTAGCTCAGCGCCGCCTCGATCAGCACGATCTGCGAGGCGACCGATGCGAACTGCACGAACAACGGCGTCAGCACATTCGGCAGCAGATGTTCCACCACGATGCGCGAGCCGCCCACACCGCTCAGCTTCGCGGCGAGCACGAAGTCACGCTCACGCATGGCGATGACGGGTGCCCGCATGACACGGGCGAATCCGGGTGCGAGGACGAGTCCGAGCGCGAAGATCAGCGGAATAGGACCGTTTCCGACGATCACGCCGACGACCAGCGCGACGAGGATCGCCGGCAGGGCCAGGATGGCATCGACGACGCGCATGATGACCGCATCCACCCAGCCGCCGACATATCCGGCGATCAGGCCGAAGGTCGTGCCGACGACCGCGCCCAGCAGCGCACCGGCACCCGAGATGATCAGACTGGTGCGCGTCGCAAGAGCCAGCCGAGTGAATGTGTCACGACCCAGGTTGTCGGCGCCGAGCAGGTTCGTCGCGCTGGGACCCGAGAGGGGCTCACCCGTCGAAGCGAACGGATCCTGCAGCGGCCAGAAGCTCATCCAGGCGGAGAGGATGAGGATGAACGTGAGGATGCCGGCGCCGCTCCAGAACGCCGGACCCAGCTTCGGACGACGCCGGCGGGTGCCGGCGGCTTTGACCATTGCGAGTTCGCGTGTGACAGTCATCGTGTGTGAACCCTCACTCGTGGGTCGATCAACGGATAGATCAGATCGACGATGAAGTTGATGAGCACGTATACCGCTCCGATCAGGAGCACCGTGGCCTGAATCACCGGATAATCGGATGAGCGGATGCCGCTGAGCAGCAGCGATCCGATTCCGGGGATCGCGAACACCGCCTCGATCACGACCGTGCCGCCGACGAGGGTGGCCAGCTCGATGCCGATGATGGTGGTCACGGGGATCAAGGCGTTGCGCAGCGCGTGACGTCCGACCAGGCGTCCCGGAGGCGCGCCCTTCGCCCGGGCCGTGCGGACGAAGTCCTGGCCGAGCGTGTCGAGCAGGGTGCCGCGGGTGTACCGGGCGATGATCGCCGCGAGCACGAGGCCGATGAGCAGTGACGGCAGGATGAGCACCCCGATGGCGCGCAGCGGATCAGTCGCCGCGCCGGCGAAGCCGACCAGCGGCAGCTTCAGCGTCAACGAGTTGATCAGGATCAGCACCGTGCCGAGCACGAACGGTGGTGTGGCAAGCAGGACGAAGGCCGAACCGCGAACGATGTTGTCGCTGGGTTTGCGCCAGCGGGTGGCGGCGAGGATGCCTGCGGGGATCCCCATGATCACACCGAAGATCGTCGCCATCACCGCGAGCATGAGGCTGATCGGCAGTCGCGTGGCGATCAGGCTCGATACCGTGCCGGGAATCGTGATGGCGTTGCCGAAGTCACCCGTGAACACGCCGCCCAGCCAGGCGAAGTACTGCGTGATCCACGGCCGGTCGAGACCGAGTTCCTCGCGCAGCGCGTCGAGGGCTGCCGGATCAGGGGTGGCAGGATCCGCGAACGCCGCGAGTGGGTCGCCCGGAATGATGCGCACCATCGAGAAGACCAGGATCGACAGCACGAACAGCACGAAGAGCGACGAGAGGATTCGCGTGAGGATGTAACGCAGCATTCAGATGCTCTTCTCTGTCTTCACTGACATGGTGGTCACGGTAGTTGTCGCTGCACCCGCCGTTAACGGCGGGTCAGCACAGGGCGTCGTCTGGATCGTGTGTGAAACACCCATATGTTGCTGGATGCGCCGGCGCGGTCAGCGCGACTGTGCCGCAGCCGGCGCGGCGAACATCGAGATGTCGTCGGTGGATGCTCCATCCAGCGCCAGCTCGGCGAGGACGCGCCCGATCGCGGGCGTGAACTTGAAGCCGTGCCCGGCCGCCAGCCCGACGATGATGTTCTCGTGCTCGTGCAGCGGGCTCAGGACGAAGCGTCGGTCAGGAGTCAACGCATACTGACAGGTCACGGTGCGCATCTCGGGACCCGAATCACGCACGAGCCCGTGCACGAAGTCGCCGAGCTGCGCCGTGAGCTCGGGCGAGGGAACATAGGTGCGCTCCTCCGGCGTCATGCGGTTGAACGACACATCGCGGGCGGCCTTGATGGTGGGCTCGCCGTAGGTCGGGAAACCGTAGTAGCACTCGTCGTCCTCCCAGATCCACACCGGGAACGTGTCGCTGCCGTGCGTCTCCGGGCGGGACGACTGGAAGTACGTCACCTGCTCCTGCATGACATCCAGCGGGATCTCAGCGCCCAGCGGCTCGAGCAGTTCGTTCGTCCAGGCATCCGCTGCGATGACGACCTTGTTCGCGCGCACGTCACCGTTCGCGGTGCGCACGATCACACCGTCGCCATCGGGCGTGACAGCGTCGACGCGCGTGCGGTCGCGGATGTCTGCGCCGTGCACGCGCGCACGCATCTGCAGCGTGGCGACGGTGCGCGCCGCGTGAGCGATGCCGGTGTCAGCGGTGTACACCGTCTCGACGCCCTCTGGCACGCGGAACTGGGGCCACCGCGCCTCGACCTCCGCCGGGGTGAGCAGTTCGTGCGGCACATCGCACTCGGTCAGCGCGGCGGTGAAGTTCGATGCCGAGTACGGGCCGTCCGTCGGGATGAATACCACGCCCCCGGTGATGGTCAGCAGCCGCTCACCCGACTCGGCTTCGAGGTCGGCCCAGTCGCGATATGCCGACTGCGCGAGACGCACATAGGCGGATGCCCCGTATGACGTGCGCACGATGCGCGACGTGTCATGTGACGCACCGCGGACGTGCCCGAGATCGTACTGCTCGAAGGCGACGACCTTCGCGCCACGACGGGCGAGATGATAGGCGGCTGCGCTGCCGAGCGCTCCCATCCCGACGACTGCGACCTCGAATGTTTCCATGACGCCTCACTGCTCCTTCGTTGGATGGGATTCACGCCAGTCTGCGTGAGCAGTGGGGGCCCCGGATATAGGTCAAGCGCCCACGTTATGAGCGGCGCAGTGTGTGAGCATCACGTACTGACGTCACGGCGATGCTGCGCTGGCGGCGAGGAGATCATCGGGCCAGTTCGCGGGGAGCAATTCGCCCGTATGGGCGGCGACTTGGCGCATCAGCAGCAGGGCTGTCTGCACGAGATGGCGCGTCATCTCGGCGCCTGCTGCGGCGACGTCGCCATCGATGACAGCACGCACGATCGGCAGGTGCTCGGCATGCACGTCATCGAGGCTGCGTGAGCGTCCGAATGTTGACGCGTCGATCACGACGGTCTGCTCGCGTAGCGCACGAACCTGCACGATGAGACGCTCGTTTCCCATGGCGTCGAGGATGCGTTCGTGCATGACGATGTCGCGTTCGACGAACGCGCTCGTGTCACCGGAGCGCACGGCGGCGAGCATGATCTCCAAATCGCCTTCGAGCAGCCGCGAACGCTCAGGAGCCTGGTGCGCTGCCGCGAATCGGGTGGCCGGCACCTCGAGCAGCAACCGCAGCTCGAAGATGCGTCGGATGTCGTCGACGCCGATGCCGCGCACTCGAACACCCCGGTTGCGCTCGATCGTGACCAGCCCCGCGTCTGCCAGTCGCAGTACGGCATCACGCGTCGGGGTGCGTGAGACGTCAAAGCGCTCGGCGAGCGCATAGATCGAGTGCAGACTCCCCTGCGCCAGCTCACCCGAGAGGATCTCAGCGCGAAGCCGCTGAAACAGCCGATCCGAGATCGTCTCGTGTTCAGCCACTGTCACTCCCTGCTGCCGGGGGAAGCCGGCATCCGACTCTATCGTGCGATAAAACACAGCTGCAGGCCCGGAACCACGTCCGAGCCTGCAGCTTTGTTGTGCAGGTGCAGCACCTGCCGGTCACCGAGTCAGGGAGTGACCCACGCGTTCGTGAGGTTGTAGCGCGAACCGTAGGGGTCGGTCTCGTAGCCGTGGACGGTGTCGGAGTTCCACAGCTCGAAGTGCGCAGGAACAGCCATCGGCATGAGGATGAGCACCTGTTCGGCCACCTCGGTCGTCAACTGCTCGATGAGGTCGGCCTTCGCGTCCGGATCGGACGTCGCCTTGGCCTCGTCGAGCAGCTTCTTGGCAGCTTCGGCGTCGGCGTTGCCGTCCCAGTGGTTCATCGCTCCGGACTCTGACAGGAACGGGTCGAAGTAGAACGTCGGGTCGGCGCGGTAGCTCCACGGCAGAGAGACGAGGTCGGTGAAGGTCTCACCCGCGGTGAAGATCGGCGACATCTCCGACGACGGCGTCGCCTTCAGCTTCAGCGTGATGCCGGCCTCGGCGAGCTGCTGCTGCATCTGCTCGTAGATCGGATGCTGGTTCTGCACCACGTCGGCGAAGTACGACAGCTCGATCGTGGGGTTGGGCTGGCCTGCCTCTTCGAGAAGCTCCTTGGCTGCGTCGACGTCGCGCGTGTAATTCGGCGTGTCGCCGTCCACGCCCGGGGTCGCCGGGTCGCCGGCGGGAACCACGAGCGAGACGTCGCCGTAGCCGAGCATCGACACGTCGACCAGCGACTGGCGGTCCATCGCCAGCGAGACAGCCTGTCGCACCCGCACGTCTGACAGCGGGCCGGACTCGGGGTTGATGAAGATCGGCAGGGTCTGCGTGTAGGCGAGTTCGCCGAGCGTGAACCCAGAGTTGACCGCTTGGTCGGCGATGTTGCCGTCAGCGAACCACGCGGCATCCGCTGTGCCCTGTTGGAGGGCGGCGAGACGCGTCGTGTCGTCGGTGATGATGGGCATCTCGATGGTGTCGAGGTAGGGCTTGCCCTCCTGCCAGTAGTTCTCGTTCTTCGACAGGGTGATCTGCACGCCATCCTTCCAGTCGGTCACCTGGAACGGGCCGGTGCCGAAGGTGCGGGTCTCGCGCTCTTCGGCGGTGGCGTTGCCGTAGCCCTCTTCGCCGACGATCATGAACGTCTCGCGGTGCGCGGTCGCGTTCAGGAAGGTGGCGTTGGGCTCGCTGAAGGTGAACTTCACGGTGTAGTCGTCGACAGCTTCGACGGACTCGAAACCACCGAGGTAGGCCTTCTTACTCGTCTGGGCGTCTTTGTAGCTCTCAAAGGTGTAGACGACGTCGTCGGCGGTGAAGTCGCTGCCGTCGGCGAACTTCACTCCCTCGCGGAGGGTGTAGATGTAGGTCAGGTCATCCGGCTGTTCGTATTCGAGTGCGAGGCCGGGCTGGATCTCGCCGTCGGCGTCGCGGGTGAGCAGCGTCTCGTATGCCTGGTCCATGATCGTCTGCGCTGCCAGCGCGGTGGCGATCATCGGGTCGACGCCACCGCCGAGGGGCTGCGTCTCGATGGCGTACGTCAGCGTACCGCCGGCGACGGGATCGCCGGCTTCTTCGGCGCCGGGACCGGTGGTGGAACCGCTGCAGGCCGTGACCGCGAGCGTCATCGCTGCGGCGGCTCCGATCAGGGACAATCGCAGGGAGCGTTTCGTCATGATCTCTCCTTGGGGGCATTCTGGGTGGTGGTTCCTCGCCCACGGTCGGGCGAGGAGGGGGTTACGAGGACGTTCTCGGGTGCGGCTCCGGTGCCGACGCGAACGATCTGTTCGGCGACGATCTGGTGCAGGAGCGGACGCATGGCGTCGGTGTTTCCGCCGACATGCGGGGTGACGATGGCGTTGGGAAATTTCCAGAGCGGATGCCCGGCAGGCAGCGGCTCCGGATCGGTGACGTCGAGGGCCGCCGAGAGCCGGCCCGATTCCAGCTCGGCCACGAGCGTGTCGGTGTGCACGACCGCGCCGCGCCCGACGTTGACGACGATCGCGCCGTCGGCCAGGGCCGAGAGGATGCCGGCATCCACCAGCCCCCGGGTGTCAGCGGTCAGGGGCACTGTGCAGATGAGCGCATCCGCGCCGGCTGCGACCTCGGCCAATTCGGTGACCGGGTGCACGACATTGCCATCGTCAAGAGTGCGCGCGGTCCGGGCGACGCGGACAATCTGCGTCTCGAACGGCTGCAGCCGTCGCACGACCTCGCGCCCGACGCCGCCATGACCGAGCACGACCACGCGCTTTCCCCAGAGCCCCGGGGTGCGAGAGTTGGCCCACGCGGTCTGTCGGGCGAAATGCGGGATGCCGCGGCTCAGCGCGAGCAGCAGCGTGCAGGCGAGTTCGGCGGTCTGATGTTCCATGGCGCCGGCGGCATTCGCGAGTGCCGCGCCGGGCGGCAGATGATCAGCGATACCTTCGCTGCCGAGCGAAAGCAGCTGCACGAGCCGGGCGTTGCGCGCCCGTGGCAGCGCAGCGGCGATCGCGGGCAGGCCGACATAGGTCGGGTTCGGTGTCGGGCTCGTGGTGTGAAACGGCGAGACGACGACATCCAGGTCGGCCGTATCGGCATCCACCGGTTCCTCGATGAAGTCCCAGCCCACCAGCCGTACCTGCGCGCGCCCGCCGATGAGCCGTTCGATCTCTGCTGGGTCGAGCGCGGGCGGCAGCGAGACGGTGATCATCAGACGTCACTCCACTGACCGTCGACGACCGTCGCCCGCACCCCGATGCCCGCGATCTCAGAGACCTCGACGTCGAGCGGGCTGCGATCGAGCACCGTGAAGTCGGCGAGGAACCCGGCCGAGATGCGGCCAAGGCGGTCTTCCATACCGGCAACCCACGCAGCGTGGGTTGTGACGGTGTCGAGCGCTTCACTGACGGTGAGCTGCTCGCCGTCGCCGATGATCGCACCGCTGTTGCTCGTGCGATCGGCGAGCACCTGAATCGCGCGCAGCGGCGTGCCGGCGAGCGGGCGATCGGTGCTGCCGACGACGCGGACGCCCGCGTCGACGAGCGAGCGCCCGCGATAGAGCCACGGCGCCCGCTTCGGCCCCATCTGGCGGGCGAAGTCATCACCCGAGTCGTACAGGAACGACGGCTGGCCGACGATCGCGATCTCGCGTGCAGCGAGTTCGGCGATGTGATCGGGGCGGATCAGCCCGCCGTGCTCGATACGATGGCGGCGGCCGGCGGTTCCGCCGTACGCGTCGGCCTGCCCAAACGCCTCCAGGGCGACATCGATGGCCGCATCGCCGATCGCATGCACGGCGAGCTGCCACCCGGCTCGGTGCCCGTCGACGATTCCGGCGATGAGCTCGTCAGGGTCAGTGCTGTACTGCCCGCGGTTGTCCGATCCCTCGTAGGGCTCGGTGAAGCGCGCGGTGCGCACCATCATGCCACCGTCGATCACGACCTTGAGACCGCCGACGCGGAGCCGGTCGGACCCGATGCCCGTCCGCAGGCCGATGTCGAGCCCGCACCCGAAACCGTCGCCGTGACCGCCCTGCACCGCGTGGAGAGCGTCGAGGCTCGGCATCAGCTGCATCCGCACGGGGATGCGCCCCTGTTCGAGAAGTCGCTGGTGCGTGCTGAGGTCGAGCGGGTTGAGGCTGCCGATACGGCCGCCGGCACCGGCATCCATGCAGAAGGTGACGCCCTCGCGCCGCGCCTGCTCGGCCGCGATTTCGATCGTGCGACCGGCCTCCTCAAGTGAATAGGGAAGGCGCTGCGCCCGCACGAGGTCCTGTTCGACCTCTCGCAGCACACCGTGGGTGCGCTGGGCAAGGTCGCGACCGGCCGCATCGGGGATGTCACGGATGACGGCGTTGGAGATCACCGACGAGTGGCTGGAGATGTGCCGGGCCCAGGCCTTGCGGCCGCCGGCCGCCTGATCGAGCTCGGCGGCGGTGAGGTCACGGCCGATCGCGCGCTGGTCGTAGCCGCTGATCTCGACCCACTGGTCGGCGGCGAAGGTCTGTGACCGCTCGGCGATGATCGCCAGAGCCTGATCGACGCTGTCGGCGGCGCTGATGTCGATCGCGAGCAGCCCCTGACCGGTCAGCTGCAGATGGGTATGCGCATCGATGAACCCCGGCAGAACGACTGCTCCGCCCGCGTCGATGACCTCTGCGGCGTCGAGCCCATCGATCTCGTCATCAACGCCGGCGATACGACCCTGCCACAGCCCGATTCGAACAGCCGTGGGCCGTTCGGGGTCGCGCGTGACGACGTGCGCGTTTTCGATGATGGTGTCCAGTCGCATCAGTGACCTGGCCTCCTCGGGTCTGGGGCGTCGGCGGCGTTGTCCATCCGCTCGGCGACCTCGCGATCCTCCGGGGCGGGTGAGCGGTGCAGGCGCTCGCGCGTCGTGACGCGATCGTCGTGCGAGCGGTTCTGGCCGAACTTGGTCTTGGCCTGCGCAGAGTCGACCGTGATGCGAAAGCCCATCACGGCGGGCAGCAGCGTGTCGATGCGCGCATTCGCGACCTCGTCGATCTGCCACGGCCCCGCGTCGACTGCGGGCTTTGCCTCTTCGTGAACGTGGATGAGTTCGACCAGGTGCGCACGCAACTCGGCGGGGTCGGTCATGGCCGTGGCCGTGCCTTCCAGATGCGCGACGCTGAAGTTGTAGGTGGACAGGCCGGGGTCGTTGTACCAGCTGGGACTCACATAGGCACGGGCTCCGTGCACGATGCAGAGGATCCGCTCGCCCGCGTCGATCGCCTGGGCGACCGGGTCGACCCGCGGGATGTGACCGACAAGCTTCATCGTCTCGCCGTCGTCTTCGAGCAGCAGCGGAAGATGCGAGGCGCGCAGCGGCGACTCGGCGACGAGGGTGACGAGCGAATGCGCGCCGAGCAGCTGAGCGACCTCGCTGCGGGCATCTGCCTCGAAGAGTGGATTTATCCACATGTGTTCTAGTACACTTTCTAACTGTGTTAGCTGATGATCTGCCCACCATAGCCTCTGCACGCGAGATCGTTCAAGCGCTGTCGCGTGCGATCAGCAGCGGTGAGCTCCCCGTCGGCAGCGAACTGCCGTCGATTCGCTCGCTCGCCGACGACATCGGCGTGAGCCCCGGAACCGTCGCACTCGCCTTCCGCCAGATGCGCGAGCGCGGCATCATCACCTCGACGCACGGTCGACGCAGCCGCGTGGCCGAGCGCCCGCCGATACCACGCCCCATGCGCCTGCCACTGCCCGACGGCGTACGCGACCTGTCGACCTCGTCGCCCGACCCTGCCCTCCTCCCCGATGTCGGCTCGTTCCTATCCCCTGCGCTCTACGAGCGGCGCCTGTACAACGCGCCCGCTATCGACGAGGGGCTTGCGGACGTCATGACCGCACAGTTCGCAGCCGTCGGCATTCACGGTCGGCTGACGATCGTCAACGGCGCGCTCGACGGGCTCGAACGCATCCTCGCCACACACCTGCGCCCTGGCGATGCGATCGTGGTCGAAGACCCGCAGTGGGTGTCGTCGCTGTCGCTGTTCCGCGTGCTCGGGCTTGAGATCGTGCCCGTGGCGATCGACGACGAGGGCATGCAGCCGGCCGCGCTGACCGCGGCACTCGAGTCGCGCCGCGTCTCCGCGGTCGTTCTGACGCCGCGCGCGCAGAACCCGTTCGGCTCAGCGCTCAGCGAACAGCGCGGCGCGCAGCTGCGCGACGTGCTCGATCGCTATGCGAACGTGATGGTGATCGAAGACGACCACGCCAGCCTCATCGCAGGCGCCGCGCCCATCACCCTCACCACCGGCAGGGCGAAGTGGGCTGTCATCCGCTCGATGAGCAAAGCCCTCGGCCCCGACCTGCGCCTGGCCGTCATCAGCAGCGACGCCGACACGGCCGATCGCGTCGAGGGCAGGTTGCAATTGGGCCCGGGGTGGGTCAGCCACCTGACGCAGCGCCTCGTCGCCGCGGTGCTCTCCGACGCCGCGGCTCTGCGGCAGATCTCCGTCGCCGAGCGCACCTATACCGAGCGGCGCGAGTCCTTCGCCGCCGCCCTGGCCGATCGCAGCATCGCAAGCTTCGCGCGCTCGGGCATGAATGTGCTGATTCCCGTACCAGAAGAGAGCACCCTGGCCGCGTTCATGCTCACCCGGGGCTGGGCCGTGCGTACGGGTGAGGCGTTTCGCCTGCGCACGCGTCCGTTCATTCGAGTGACCACGGCGGCGTTGGAACCGGCCGACGGGCGCGCCCTGGCCGACGACCTCGCGCTCGCGCTCAGCGGCGAGCGGTACCGACCGATCTGAGCGCACGGCAATGGTCGGTGGCGTGCTTGACAGTGCGCCGCCCTTTCCGAGTAGCATGCTACTCATGTCACTGGTTGAGCAGGGCCCGCCACCCGCGGCCGACACCGCCGATGTCGTCGCGGCGCTGCGACGCGTGGTCGGCGGCGAGGTCGACGACGGCACGCGGCGCCGCGCCGAATACTCCAGCGACGCCTCGAACTACCGCGTGCCACCGACGGTCGTCGTCTTTCCCCGCGACGTCGATGATGCGCTGGCCGTCGTCGACACGGCGCGCGAGACGGGCACACCGCTCACCTCCCGCGGTGCGGGCACTTCCGTTGCCGGCAACGCCATCGGCACGGGCATCGTGATGGACTTCTCCCGGCACCTGTCGACGATCGACGAGATCGATCCGTCCGCCCAGTCGGCGCGCGTGCAGCCCGGCGTCGTGATGGCGAGACTGCAGGATGCCGCGGCCCCGCACGGGCTGCGATTCGGCCCCGACCCCTCGACCTGGACCCGCTGCACGATCGGCGGGATGATCGGCAACAACGCATGCGGATCGCACTCGCTCGCCTACGGCCGCACGGTCGACAACGTCATCGACCTCGATGTGATCGACGCGAGAGGTCGTCGTTTCGACGCGGCATCCGGCTTTCATTCTATTTCCGGCATGGATGCCTTCGTGTCATCGCATATGGCGACCATCCGCACCGAGCTCGGCCGCTTCGGCCGACAGGTCTCGGGCTATTCGCTCGAGCACCTTCTGCCTGAGAACGGTCGCTCGCTGGCGAAGGCGCTCGTGGGTACCGAAGGCACATGCGCGGTCGTGCTGGGCGCCACGGTGCGCCTGGTCGCCAAGGCCACGGCGCCGGTGCTCGTCGTGCTCGGCTACCCGAGCATGATCGCCGCGGCAGACGACGTGCCGAATCTTCTCGGGCATCGCCCCGATTCGATCGAAGGGCTCGACGCGCGCCTGGTCAATGCCGTGCGTGACGCCAAGGGAGCCGGTGCCGTGTCGTCGCTGCCCGACGGCGCCGGCTGGCTGCTCGTCGAGGTCTCGGGAGAGGATGCCCGCGACGCCGCCGCACGCGCCACGCGCCTGATCGCCGGTTCTGCTGCGATCAGCCACCGCACGATCGCCGATCCGGTGCAGGCGCGGCCGGTCTGGCGCATCCGAGAGGACGGCGTCGGCCTCGCTGGCCGCACAGCCGCCGGAAAGCAGGCGTGGCCCGGCTTCGAAGACGCCGCCGTGCCACCCGAACGGCTCGGCTCATACCTGCGCGACATGGATGAGCTCTTCGATCAGCACGGCCTATCCGGCATGCCCTACGGGCACTTCGGCGACGGATGCATCCATGTGCGCCTCGACATTCCGCTGGAGAAAGACGGATCGGCGCTGCGCGCCTTCATGACGGATGCCGCACGGCTCGTCGCCGGCCACGGCGGATCGCTCTCGGGCGAGCACGGCGACGGGCGAGCTCGCAGCGAGCTGCTGCCGCTGATGTACTCCCCCGCCGCGATCGAAGCGTTCGAAGGCTTCAAGCGCCTGTTCGACCCCGACGACCTTTTCAACCCGGGCGTGATCGTGCACCCCGCATCCGTCGACGCCGATCTGCGCCGTCCGCAGGCCCTGCCGCTGCTGCGCGCCGACGGCATGGCCTTCGCCCACGACGGCGGTGACTTCACACAGGCCGTGCACCGTTGCGTCGGCATCGGCAAATGCCGCGCCGACAACACCGCCGCGGGCGGCTTCATGTGCCCGTCGTACCAGGCCACCACCGATGAGAAGGACTCCACACGCGGTCGCGCCCGCGTGCTGCAGGAGATGCTCAATGGCGGTGTCGTGGAAGACGGCTGGGCATCGGAAGAGGTTCACGACGCACTCGATCTGTGCCTGTCATGCAAGGCGTGCGCAAGCGACTGCCCCGCCGGGGTCGACATGGCCGCCTACAAATCCGAGTCGCTGCATCGCCGATACCGCGGCCGGCTCCGCCCGATCACGCACTATGTTCTCGGCTGGCTACCGCGCTGGGCGAGGCTCGCGTCGCCGTTCGCACCGCTGGTGAACGCTGTGCTGAAGGTGCCCGGTGTCAGCCGCCTCGCGCTCTGGGCGGGCGGCATGGACACGCGCCGATCGATTCCGGCTTTCGCTCGCCGAAGCTTCCGGGCCTCTCAGCGTCGTCTGCGGCGCAGACCGCCGACCGAGAAGCGCGTGCTGCTGTGGACGGATTCCTTCTCCGACAGCTTCAGCCCAGAGATTCCCACCGCGGCGATCGACGTGCTGGCGGATGCCGGAATCACCGCCGTGCTTCCCGAAACAGCGCAGTGCTGCGGCCTGACCTGGATCTCGACCGGCCAGCTCACCGGGGCCCGGCGGCGACTGTCTGCGCTGGTCGATGCCTTCCATCCCGCTGTCGCCGCCGGCGTGCCGATCGTCGGGCTCGAGCCCTCGTGCACAGCGGTGCTGCGCTCCGATCTGCTCGAGATCCTCCCGAACGATCCTCGGGCGCGCGATGTCGCCCAGAGCACCTTCACCCTGGCCGAGGTTCTCACCGGGCGCACGCCGGTGCGCCCCGATGCCGACTGGCAGCCGCCCACGCTGGGCGGCACCGAGGTCCTGGTGCAGCCGCACTGCCACCAGCACGCGGTGATGGGTTTCACGGCCGATGCGGAACTGCTCGAACGAATGGGCGCCACAGTCACCGAACTCGCCGGTTGCTGCGGCCTGGCCGGCAACTTCGGCATGGAGCGCGGTCACTACGACGTCTCGGTCGCCGTCGCAGAGAACGCGCTGCTTCCGGCGCTGCGCGACAAGACCGAACGGACGGTGTTTCTCGCCGACGGCTTCTCCTGCCGCACGCAGGCCGATCAGCTCGCCGATACACCCGGCATCCATCTCGCCCAGCTCATCTCCGGCGCTCACGCGCCCCGAACGAAGGATCGCCCATGACATCTGCAACCGGCATCTACCTCGACGGCGCGTGGCATGACGTCGCCGAGCACCGCGAGAACATCAACCCCTCCGATCATCGCGACGTCATCGGTCTCTTCGGCCGGGCCGAGCGCTCAGCCGTCGATGACGCCGTGGATGCGGCATCGGGCGCCTTCGGCCCGTGGTCGCGCACCTCACCACAGCGACGTGCCGATCTGCTCGAAGCCGTCGCCGCCGGCATCACGGCACAGGCCGACGACCTGGCCCGGCTGCTCGCCCGTGAAGAGGGGAAGACCCTGCCCGAGGCGAAGGGCGAGGTGATGCGCGCAGCGCACATCTTCCGCTTCTTCAGCGGCGAGGCGCTGCGCGTGGTCGGCGAGCGGCAGGCGTCGACTCGCGAGGGCGTCACGGTGAACCTGGCGCGTGAGCCCCTGGGCGTGGTGGGCATCATCGCACCGTGGAACTTCCCCATCGCCATTCCGGCATGGAAGGCCGCGCCGGCCCTGGCCTACGGCAACACGGTCGTGCTCAAGCCCGCCGAGCTCGTCCCGGCGAGCGCCGTCGCGCTGACCCGCATCATTCACGAGGCCGGGTTCCCGCCCGGCGTCTTCAACCTCGTCACCGGATCGGGCGCCGTCATCGGCGATGCGATCGCCGCGCACCCCGGCATCGCCGCCGTGACGTTCACCGGCTCCGAGCCGGTCGGCCGACGCGTCGCGCAGACGGCCGTTGCCCGCCTGGCCGAGGTTCAGCTGGAGATGGGCGGCAAGAACCCGCTCATCGTGCTTGCCGACGCTGAGCTCGATATCGCCGTCGAGTGCGCGATCAACGGCGCCTTCTTCTCGACCGGACAGCGGTGCACCGCATCCAGTCGCCTGATCGTCGAAGACGCGATTCACGATCGTTTCGTCGAGCGAATGCTGGCACGCATGAGCGAGCTGCGGGTCGGCCACGCGCTCGATGACGCCACGGACATCGGCCCCGTGGTGGACGAGCGCCAACTTGAGACAGACCTCCGCTACCTCGGCATCGCACGCGAGGCCACGCACAGCGAGGTGCACGGCGGCGAGGTGGTCGAACGCACGACCCCGGGAAACTTTCTCACCCCCGCGCTCATCACGGGTGCGCGGAACGACGACCAGGTCAGCCGCGAAGAGGTCTTCGGCCCCGTGGCATCCGTCATCCGCGTCGGCGACTACGACGAGGCGGTCACCGTTGCAGGCGACACCGAGTTCGGGCTCGTCGCCGGCATCTGCACGACGTCACTGCGCGCGTCGGAGGACTTCCAGTCACGCAGCGACACCGGCATGGTCATGGTGAACCTGCCCACCGCCGGTGTCGACCCGCACGTCGCGTTCGGCGGACGCAAGGGGTCGAGCTTCGGCCCGCGTGAGCAGGGCACGCACGCGCGCGACTTCTTCACGCAGACCAAGACGGCCTACGTACGGCCCTGACGTCTTTCCTGTTTCGGATGCCGAAAGCGCAGGATGCCTCACGCCGAGGAGCGCGCGGCGCGGCGCAGCCGTTCCAGGCGCACCGCTGCTTCCAACCGGAACCGATACTCGGGATCGTGCCAGTCCCCCGTGATGAGATCTTGGATGCGTTGCAACCGCTGTTGCACCGTGTTCTTGTGCACGCGCAACCGCGCGGCCACTCGCTGCCGGCTCTGGCCGACTTCGACGTAGCACGCGAGGGTGTCGAAGAGCACGGTGCCGCGGCGCTCGTCCCACTCCAGCACGGGCCCGAGCAGTTCCATGACGAATCGCACTGCGGCTCCCGGATCAGACGAGGCCAGCGCGTGATACGGCACCAGCGCGTCGGAGGACACCGTGACACCCTCGATGCCGAGCGGGCTCAGCAGTGCCAGGTCTCCGATCGCGCGGCGCACGGCAGCGCCCACTTCCGACAGCTCGGTCACGCCCGTGCGCACGACTGCAGGAAGATGCGGGGCGTCGAGCCGCTCGGCCAGCACGGCACGTACTCGCTCGGTCTCGGCGAGCGCCCCGGGCGTCGCCCACACGATGATCAGGTGGTGATCCTGCGCGGCCACAACTCCGCGCTCGGCGACGACCTGCGACGCGGTGGCCGTCGCAGCGATGGACTCCCCGCCGCGGATGTCGAGCACGGCGCACGCGGTCGCCTCTCCCTCGCGCATGGCCTGGGGCAGCTCGGCGTCTGAGGTGCCGTGCTCGATGACCTCCATCAGCCATCGCGCATCCCGCTCAGCTCTGATCGCCTCGACGGCATCGCGCTTGAACGACACGAGCGCGGCGGCATGCGCGGCGCGCTCCAGCGTGCGACGGCCCACGTCGTCGTCGTCGGCTTCGGCGACGATGGTGCCGCTGTCTCGGTCGGCTCCGGGGATGGCGATCACCAGCCAGCTGCGTCCGCCCTCTTCGATCGTCTCGGCATATCCGGTCGCTCGGCTGCGTGCCGCGGCATCCGTCAGCGTCCGACGCCGGGGCAACCCCTCGTCGCCCTCCAGCGCGCGGCCCGAGCCATCGAGCGCCCAGACCCGTCGTCCCAGCCGATTCGCGACCGTGCCGATGAGGTCGACGACCGTCGCTCCAGACATCACGGCGGTGGTGAGCTCTTCGTGCACGCCACTGGCCATCTCGGTCGCCGCCAAGTGCTCATGCAGCTCGCGATATGCCTGTTCGGCGCGCTCGATCGCCGCCGTTCGCTCGGCGAGCACCTGCGCGGTGTGCAGCACCGCTGCGGCGTGATCGGCGAACGCCGACAGCAGCAGTACCTCGTCAGGTGTGTAGTCGTAACGGAATCGGTTGCAGGCGAACAGGGCACCCAGCACCTGATCGCCGATAGCGAGCGGAACGCCGAGGAACGACACGAGCCCCTCCGCCTCGACTGCGTCGTCGATGTGCTGGTCGTGCGGCGCCTCGCGCATCGACTGATAGCTCGGCACCCACGAAGCCTCCCGCGTGCCCGCGACCTTGCTCGCCAGCCCGAACCCGGCCGGCACCACCAGGTCGCGGAACTCCGGCGTGACCGTGCCCACCGAGTGCCGTACGCGCAGATCGCCCGCATCGTTCTCGACCTCAGAGAGATAGGTGACGTCGGTGCCCATCAGCTGGTGGGCGCGTTCGACGAGCCGGTCGAGCACCTCGTCGACGTCCTGCAGACGGACGAGTTCGCGGGCCGTTGAGAACAGCGCCTCCAGCTCGGCGGTGCGCCGGCGCAGGCGAGCGTTCGACAGCTGGGATTCCCGAGCGGATGCCACGACCTCCCGCGCCTGCGCGGCGTCGATGCCCGATTCGGCAAGCAGGTCGCCGAGGCCGGCATCCGGTGCTCCCGGCTCGGCGCGGGCGGCGGCCAGCAGCTCGCGCGCGAACGCCGCCGCGTCGTAGTCTCGGCCCGGATCTGCCACGCTCACGACCTCTTCCGTTCCCCGCCCGGCGACAGAGCCAGGCGGCGACATCAGTCTAAGAGGCCGAGGGGAATGCGGCCGGCCTGCGCTCGGCGAAGGCGGCCAGTCCCTCGCGGGCGTCGTCGCTGTCGAACGCCAGCTGGCCGAGCCCTGCCTCGCGTCGGAAGGCATCGGTCTCTGGCAGGTCTGCGAGTTCGCGCACGGCGCGCTTGACAATCGCCATGGCTGTGCGACTCTTCGTCAGGAGCTCTTCTGCGAGGGTGCGGGCAGTGTCGAAGACCGCTTCCGGCGGCACCACCCGGTTGACGAGCCCGTAGCGCTCGGCGGTCGCGGCGTCGATCCGATCGCCGCGCAGCATGAGGTCCATGGCGAACGCGTACGGGATCTGCCGGATCAGTCGCACGAGCGTTCCCCCGGCTGGCACGACGCCCACGCCGGTCTCGGGCAGGGCGAACGTCGCCGACGACGAGGCGACGCGGATGTCGGTCGAGAGCATGATCTCGAAACCGCCGCCCATGCAGTGCCCGTTGATCGCCGCGATCACGGGCTTCTCCAGCTGGGAGTGCTTCTGATGCGCGGCATCCCACTCGCTGATGTCGAAGCGCCCCTCGCTGAGCGCGGGAATCGATTCGCCGAGGTCGGCGCCGACGCAGAACGCACGGTCGCCGGCTCCGGTCAGAATCGCGACGCCGACCCGCTCGTCATCGCGCACCTCGGCGAAGGCCTCGCCCAGCTGGTCGTACATCGACAGCGTGAGGGCGTTGAGCTTGTCGGGGCGATCGATCGTGATGACGGCGAGCGCGCCGTCGCGAGCGAGGGTGACCTGCCCCATCAGATCGTCCCCGCCGAGCGCAGCTCGTCGAGCTCATCCTGGGTGAGACCGACGAAGTCGCGCAGCACCCGGTCGGTGTGCTCGCCCTTGTTCGGCGCCATCCCACGCGCCCGCGGCGGCGTGCGGTCGAGCTTGACGGGCGAGCCGAAGGTGCTCAGCGCTCCGTAGCCGTCGTAGTCGACGTCGACGACCATGTCGCGGTCGGCGATCTGCGGATCGTGCACGACTTCGCCGATGTCCTTCACCGCGCTCAGCGGAACGAGGTCACCGGCGATCTCTTCCAGCTCGGCTTTGGTGCGGTTAGCGAACCAGCGCTCGACCATGGGCTTGACCCGGCTCTGGTAAACATCTTCGCGGAAGCGCTGACCCATGGTCTGCAGCTCGGGGTGGTCGCCGTCGCCGGGTTCCCCGAAGATCTCGCATGAGATCTTCCAGAACTTGTCGGTGTAACCGCCGAAGAAGACGAATCCGTCTTTGCAGGCGAACAGCTCATAGGGACGGACGAACGGATGCTGGTTGCCCAAGGGCTCCGGAACCACCTGCTGCGTCGTATAGGAGACGACCGCATTCTCGGTGAGGGTGAGCACCGAGTCTTGCTGCGAGATGTCGACCAGCTGCCCAACGCCGGTGTGCTCGGCATGGCGCAGCGCCGCGAGCACACCGATCACCCCGTACAGGCTCGCACCGAGGTCACCGATGATGGTGCCGACGCGGTTCGGGGGGCCACCGGCCGGGCCGTTCATCGACCACAGACCGCCGGTTGCCTGCGCGCTGTTGTCATAAGCGGGCTTGCTGCGGTACGGGCCCGTCTGGCCGTAGCCACTGAGGGCGGCATAGACGAGGCGGGGGTTGATCTCACGCAGCTGATCGGGACCGAGGCCGAGACGCTCCATCGTGCCAGGGCGGAAGTTCTCGACCAGCACATCCGCTTTCTCGACGAGACGCTCCAGAGCGCGCTTTCCCTCCGGGTGGCGCATGTTGAGCGTCACCCCGAGCTTGTTGCGGTTGTACTGGGCGAAGAATCCGCTGAACGGGTCACCGTCTTCACGCTCGAGCATGGGCGGGAACGTTCGCGTGTAGTCCGGGTCGTCGGGATGTTCGATCTTGATGACCGTCGCGCCGAGGTCGGCGAGGATCATCGAGCAGTACGGCCCCGCCACCACGCGGGTCACATCGACCACGACGATTCCGGCGAGCGACCCGGGGGCGGCGTCGAAGCGGCCCAGGCCGTTGAACCAGGTGCGCGTCTCGTCGTCGATCATCGTGCGACTCCTTCCGCGACGTTCGCGGCGCCGAGGGTTGACTCCCCCTGCGCGGCGCGGCGCCGGTTCAGTCGCTGCAGGAGGGTTGCCGAGACGAGCGTGACGATGCCAGCGAGGACCATGTACAGGGCGATCGACCAGGACTGCTCGAAGATGTTCAGCAGCTCGAGGTAGATCATCGGCACGAACGCGCTGCCGACGATGGTGCCGATGCCCAGCGCGAGCGACATCCCGGTGTAGCGGATGCGCACGTCGAACGCCTGGGCGTACAGCACGCCCATGGTGCCGTAGGTGGCGCAGAAGCCGACGGTCGTAGCGATGTAGGCGACATAGGCGGCAGCGAGACTGCCGGTGTCGATGAGCCAGAAGGCGGGGAATGCGAGCACGATCGAGATCACGGTGCCGATGATGAACACGCGTGCGACGCCGTGCCGGTCGGCGAGCCAGCCCGCCAGCGGGAGCCCGATCAGCGAGAGCAGCGAGCACACGGTCGCGATCGCCAGCATCTGTGACTCGGTGTGCCCGATGAACTCGGTGCCGTAGGTGAGGCTGAAGGTGAAGAGCATGTAGAAGACGGCGCCGATGACAGCGAAGCTCAGGGCCGCGAGCAATACCTGACCGAGGTGGGTCTTCAGCGTCTCCCACAGCGGCACGCGCACCTCTTTGCCCTCGTTGCGCATCGCCTCGAACTCGGGCGTCTCACTGATGCGCAGCCGGATGAACAGTCCGACGAGCACGAGTGCGGCGCTGATGAGGAACGGGATGCGCCACCCCCAGGTCTCGAACGCGTCGCGTGGCAGCGCGACCAGAGGAATGAAGATGAGCGTCGACAGGGTCAGCCCGAGAGCGAGGCCGACCTGCGGGAAGCTGCCGAGGAAGGCACGGCGCTTCGGCTCGGCGTGCTCGACGACGAGCAGCACCGCACCGCCCCACTCGCCGCCGAGGGCGAAGCCCTGCACCAGGCGCAGCAGCATGAGCAGCAGCGGTGCGGCGACGCCGATCGCGGCGTAGGTGGGCAGCAGTCCGATCGCGAAGGTCGCCGCGCCCATCGTGACCAGGGAGATGACGAGCATCTTCTTGCGCCCGATCCGGTCGCCGAAGTGCCCGAACACGATCGAACCGAGAGGGCGGCCGAAGTAGCCGACCGCGATGCCGCCGAACGCGAGGATCGTGCCGACGAGCGGATCGAACTCGGGGAAGAAGAGCGCATTGAGGATGAGCGCCGCCGCGGTCGAGTACGCGAAGAAGTCGAACCATTCGACCGTCGTGCCGATCACGCTCGACGCGACGATCGTGCGGATGCCTGGTTGTGCTGGCGTGCTCATATCGTTCCGTTCCGCGCCATCGGATGTCGGGTTGACGGCGCTTCATCGATCGTGGCACGCACGTGCGCGGCCAACCATGTCCTCCAGGCACATATTGGATACAAAGCCAGGTTGCTCTAGACCAGAAACATCTCGTAGCGCCGCGGCCATCAGGCGGGCGTAGTCTGATGCACGTGCCATCGCTCACGCCGCTGCAGCGGCTCGTCATCACGATCGCCGTTCTGGCGTCGTTCGTCACGTTCCTCGATGGCACGGTCGTCACGGTGGCACTGCCGGCGATCGAGAACGAGCTCGGCGGCGGCATCACGACGCAGCAGTGGGTGGTCGATGCCTACCTCATCACCCTGAGCGCGTTGATCCTCCTTGCCGGGTCGGTCTCTGACGCCTACGGGCGCGTCAGGATCATGCGCATCGGGCTCATCGCCTTCGGCATCGCCTCGATCGCGGTCGCCGCCGCGCCCGAGCCGATCACGCTCATCATCGCGCGGGCACTACAGGGCGCAGCAGGAGCGCTCCTCGTGCCCAGCTCGCTGGCGCTGATCATGGCGACGATTCGCGGCGAGCTGCAATCGCGCGCCATCGGCGTGTGGACCGCCTTCACGACGGGCGCGCAGATCGCCGGTCCCCTCTTGGGCGGAGCGTTCGTCGACCTGCTGTCGTGGCGCTTCGTCTTTCTCATCAATGTGCTCCCGATCGGTGTCGCGCTGGTTCTCCTCTCGCGATTGCAGCTGCCGGAGCATCCGCCCGGCGCACGCATCGACTGGGTCAGCGGGATGCTGTGCGCACTCGGCCTCGGCGGCGCGGTGTTCGCGCTGATCGAGCAGCCCAACCTCGGCTGGGCATCGCCGGCTATCTGGCTACCCGGCGTCATCGGCGTCGTGCTCTTCGTTGGGTTTCTCGTGCGCCAGCGCTCGTCGCCAGCGCCGCTCATGCCGTTGCCGCTGTTTCGGTCACGCAACTTCGCGTGGGGAAACCTCGCGACGCTGTTCATCTACGCCGCACTCTCGCTCAACGGCTTCGTCATCGGCGTGTACCTGCAAGAGGGCGCAGGGCTCAGCGCCACCATGGCCGGGCTGGCGAGCCTGCCGATCACGATCCTGATGATCCTGCTCAGCTCGCGCGCCGGAGCGTGGGCCGGCCGCTTCGGGCCACGTGTCTTCATGACGACAGGTCCCCTGCTGATGGCCGGCGGGTCGCTCCTGCTGCTCACGGTCTCGGCAGATTTCAGCTACTGGTGGCAGGTGCTGCCGGCCATGGTGCTGATGGGGCTCGGGCTCTCGCTCACGGTCGCACCGCTGACCTCGGCCGTGCTGGGCTCGATAGACGAGAGTCGTTCAGGCATCGCATCCGCCGTGAACAACGCGATCTCACGCGTCGCCGGCCTCATCGTCGTCGCCATGCTGTCGACCATCGTCGGCGGCGTGCTCGACCTCGACGGATTCCACAGCGCTGCCGTCGTGACGGCCGCACTCATGGCTCTCGGCGGTGCGGTGTCGTTCATCGGGATTCGGAAAGCGTCCGTCCCGACCGCGTGAG
>NZ_JAJUFV010000004.1 GCF_029263575.1 Microbacterium sp.
CCGTTTGCCGGCGACCTGGTCGATCAGATGGTAGGCGCTCTCGGGCGGCACGACCCGGGAGTGCCAGTGATCCCGTACCTGCTCGGGGCTGGAACCGACAACAAGGCGCTTTCCCGCCTCGGTATCACCGGCTACGGATTCGCACCGCTTCGGCTTCCCGCAGATCTCGACTTCACAGGGATGTTTCACGGAGTCGACGAGCGCGTACCCGTAGACTCGCTTGTCTTCGGTCAGCAGGTTCTGACCGACCTGCTGCGCACGTACTGACGTGCTCGTCTGAACCAGAAGGCCCCCATGCACCTGCTCGAAGCTCTGTTCCTCGGCGTCATCCAGGGACTCACCGAGTTTCTCCCGATCTCCTCCAGCGCGCACTTGCGCATCGTCGGAACGTTCACCGGCTCCGGCGAGGACCCGGGGGCAGCCTTCACCGCGATCACACAGATCGGAACGGAAGCCGCCGTCGTGGTGTTCTTCTGGCGCGACATCACACGCATCATCGGCCACTGGTGCCGTTCACTCGTCGGCAAGCTGCCGCGCAACGACCCCGATACGCGCATGGGGTGGCTCATCATCATCGGCAGCGTCCCGATCGTTCTGCTCGGGCTGCTGTTCCAAGATCAGATCGAGACGGTGCTTCGCTCGATGTGGATCGTGGCGACGATGTTGATCGTGTTCGGCATCCTGCTCGGCATCGCCGACTACGTCGGAGCCAAGCGCCGAAAGCTCGATCAGATCACCTACCCGCATGGCATCCTCTACGGAATCGCGCAGGCGCTCGCGCTCATCCCCGGTGTCTCGCGTTCGGGCGGCACGATCACGATGGGGCTCTTCCTCGGCTACGAGCGCGCGGCGGCTGCCCGGTATGCGTTCCTGCTCGCGATCCCCGCGGTCTTCGGCAGCGGCTTCTACCAGGTGTTCAAGAGCTGGGATGCTCCGAATCAGTACTTCTCGATGGCGGAGACGATAGCGGCCACAGGCATCGCGTTCGTCGTCGCACTCGGTGTGATCGCCTTCTTCATGAGCTGGATCTCCAAGCGCAGCTTCTTGCCGTTCGTGATCTATCGCATCCTGCTCGGCGTGACGCTCTTCGTGCTGCTCGGCACCGGCGTGATCGCCGGCTGATCTAGCGTTTGCGCTCGCCCGGCCCGTCGCCCCGGCGGCGCAGGTAGCGCTCGAACGCCTGGGCGATCGCATCGCCGGATGCCTCGGGCGAATCCCAGGTGTCGCGGGTGCGCTCGAGCTGGTGAATGTACTCGGTCATCTCTTCGTCCTCGGCCGCAGCGGCGTCGATGGAGACCTCCCAGGCCGCCGCTTCTGTGCGGAGGCGCTCGCGGGGGAGATCGACGCCGGTGAGGTCGTGCAGTCGGTCAAGGAGGGCGAGCGTCGCCTTGGGGGAGGGCGCGGCTGTCGCAACGTAGTGCGGGACACTGGCCCACAGCGTCGCGGTCGGAATCCCGGCGGTCTCGGCGAAGTGCTCGAAGACACTCAGGATCCCGACGGGGCCCTCGTAGAGCGAGCGCTCCAGACCGAGCGTCTCGCGCACCTGCTCGTTGGAGCTCGCGGCGAACACCGAGATCGGCCGGGTGTGCGGCACATCCGAGAGCATGGCGCCTAGCGTCAGAACTCCGGTGATGTCATCGCGCAGCGCGATATCGATGAACTCGTTCGCGAACGCCTGCCAGGTGCGTGCGGGTTCGACTCCCGTGAGAATCCAGAACTCGGTGGAGCCGTCGCTCGGTGGCGTCGTCGGGCGCCACAGCGATGCCTCCGGCCAACGCAGTTCACGATGGCCGGTGGCATCCATGCGCGACGAGGGGCGGGTGTACTGATAATCGAAATAGAGCTCGGGATCCACCGTGTGCACGAGTTCGTACTCGGCGTTCTCGCGCAGCACCTCGATGACGCCGCTGGCCGCCTCGCCCGCATCGTTCCAGCCGTCAAAAGCGACGACGACAACGCGGCCTCCCAGCGCATCCATCGAGTTCTCCCTTCCGTCACGAACGTCGGTATCCCTCCAGGCTAGTCCGCGTGCGGCGGGTATGGTGCATAGGCCCGGATAGCATGGTGGAGTGACTTACATGCCGCGCGCGGTCCTCTGGGACATGGATGGAACACTGGTCGACACCGAGCCGTACTGGATGGCTGCAGAGACGGCGCTGATCGAGTCGTACGGCGGTACGTGGTCGCATGAGCAGGCACTCGAACTCGTCGGCAACGGTCTGCTGGAGAGCGCTACACAGCTGCGGGCCGCTGGCGTCGACATGGAACCCGATGCCATCGTCAACAAGCTCACCGACGACGTTCGCGCTGCCCTGGCGACCGAGGGCGTGCCGTTCCGGCCGGGGGCGAGAGAGTTGCTGCGTGACCTGCATGCGGCCGGCATCCGTACCGCCCTGGTGACCATGTCGCTGCGTCGTATGGCGCTCAATGTGGTCGATCTGATCGACTTCGACGCCTTCGAGTACGTTGTAGCCGGTGACGACGTCGCTCTTCCGAAGCCGCATCCGACCCCGTATCTGCAGGGTGCCGAGCTGCTGGGCATCGATATCGCCGAGGCGGTCGTCATCGAAGACTCGGGCACGGGGCTGCGCTCTGGCGTCGCTTCGGGAGCCGTCACACTCGGGGTGCCGCACATGATCCCGCTCGACGGGTACGGCGCGGATGCGCTCTGGCCGACGCTCGAGGGGCGAACGGCAGCCGACATCGTCGAGCTGTACGCGTCGACCAGGCAGGCGAAGGCTGCGGAGGCTCGTCCGTGACCGTTCCCGCTGCGCGCCCCAGCGGGCCGTTCCGCGAGGGCGACCGTGTTCAGCTCACCGGGCCGAAGAACCGACTGCACACCGTGACGTTGGCCGCTGACGGAGAACTGCACACCCACCACGGGGTGCTCTATCACCGTGATGTCATCGGCATACCCGATGGGTCTGTCGTGACGAACACGGCCGGGCATGAGTATCTCGCCCTGCGACCGCTGCTGCGCGACTTTGCGATGTCGATGCCACGCGGGGCGGCGATCGTCTATCCAAAGGATGCCGCGCAGATCGTGATGCAGGCCGACATCTTCCCGGGTGCGACGGTCGTGGAGGCCGGTGTCGGCTCCGGCGCGCTGTCGCTGTCACTGCTTCGTGCCGTCGGGCCGGCGGGCACGCTCGTCTCATTCGAACGCCGCGAAGAATTCGCCGAGGTGGCCAGCGCCAACGTGACGACGTTCTTCGGTGAGGTCCCTGATACCTGGCAGATCGTCGTCGGCGACCTTCTTGAGGCGCTTCCCGAACATATGGCGAACGGCAGTGTCGACCGGGTCGTGCTCGACATGCTGGCGCCCTGGGAGGTCATGGATGTCGTCGCGGATGCTCTGACTCCCGGGGGCGTCGTGCTGTGTTACGTGGCGACGGCGACCCAGCTGTCGCGCGTGGCCGAGTACATCCGCGGCATGGGAGTGTTCACCGACCCGGATGCCTCGGAGACGATGGTGCGCGGCTGGCATGTCGAGGGGCTCGCTGTGCGCCCGGATCACCGGATGGTCGCGCACACCGGATTCCTGCTCACCGCCCGCCGGCTGGCGCCGGGGACCATCGCACCCGAGGCGAAGCGCCGCGCATCGAAGTCGAGCTACGGCGACGACGATGTTGAACTGTGGACTCCCGGCGCCGTCGGCGATCGGGAGATCACCGACAAGAACCTGAGAAAACGCGCGCGTGAAGCGGGCAGAGCTGCCGAAGGCGTGCTGTCAGCGGCCGCGGTGCGCGACGACGAGCACCGTTCGCAATAGACTGGAGCGCGTGCGTAAAACGTCTGCCGCTCTGGCCTCATTCAGCCTTGCTCTCGTCGCCCTGACCGGGTGCACCGCGACACTATCGTTCGACGGCGCTGCATGTGACCGTGCGTCATCGACCAGCGGCATCGACGACATCGCGACGATCTCCGGCGACATCGGCACCGAGCCCGATGTCGAGGTCTTCACGCCGATCGGGGCCGAGAGCAGTAGCTTCAGCGATGTGGTCGTCGGCGACGGTCCTGCGCTGACGAGTGCGACCCAGAGCGCGGTGATCGAGTTCTCGCTCTTCTCCGGCAAGACGGGCGAACCCATCGCGGGCACGGCGTACGACGAAGAGCAGCAGCAACTCGTGAGCATCGGCTACTGGGCGCAGCGGGTCCCCGCCTTCGGCGAGGCGCTGGAATGCGCCACCGGCGGCAGCCGGGTGCTGTCGGTCGTCACACCAGAAGACTTCGGTGCGCAGAACCTCACGGGTTTCGGCCTCGATGAGGATGAGCCGGTGATCGCGGTCTTCGATATCACCAAGGCTTTCCCCTCCCAGGCTGACGGCGCTCCGCAGTACAACGACGCTGCCGGCATGCCCACGGTCGTCCGCGCGCCCGATGGCCGCCCCGGCATCATCGTGCCGCTGAATGACCCGCCGAAGGACCTCGTGGTGCAGACCCTCATAAAGGGCGACGGTGAGAAGGTCGCGGAAGACGACACCCTGCTCGTCAACTACACCGGCGTGACCTGGGCAGATCGCACGGTCTTCGACTCGTCGTGGGACCGCGGCGCGGCGACGTTCGACATGGCCCAGCTCATCCCCGGTTTCACCCAGGGGCTCACCGGTCAGACCGTCGGATCCCAGGTGCTCATCGTCGTCCCGCCGGAGCTCGGTTACGGCGACCAGGCCAGCGGCGCGATCCCGGCAGAATCCACGCTGGTGTTCGTCGTCGACATCCTCGGCATCGATCCTCCGGCAGCGCCGCAGCAGTGATGGCCACCCGAATCCCGCCGGAAGAGCGTCAGACGAACCTCGTCGTGGCGCTGATGGCCACGGAGGTCGGGCTCACGAAACAGCAGATCCTCGACAACATCTCCGGCTACCGTCAGCGCGCCGAGGCCGGTGCGCGTCCTGACGCGCTGGAGAAGATGTTCGAGCGCGACAAAGACGAGCTGCGTGCCCTCGGCGTGCCGGTCGAGACGATCGGCGACCCGACTGACCCGAACGATCTGCGTGAGGCGCGCTACCGCATTCCTAAGGCGGAGTACGACCTTCCCGCCGACGTGGAGTTCAGCGCTGCCGAACTGGCCGTTCTGACGTTGGCCGGCAGCGTGTGGAGCGCTGAGTCTTCGTCGGCGGATGCTCAGGCCGGTGTCCGCAAGATCCGCGCCCTCGGCATCGATGGCGACGAGCCGATCATCGGATTCGCCCCTCGAATCACGACCCGTGAGGCGGCCTTCATCCCGCTGCAGAATGCGATCGAGTCGAGCCGGGTCGTCAGCTTCGACTACCTGAAACCGGGGGAGCAGTCTCCCGGGCGCCGACAGATCGAACCGCTTGCGCTGTTGGATTATGAAGCTCGCTGGCATGTCTACGGCATCGATATCGATGCGGACGACGAACGCACGTTCCTGCTCAGCCGCATCGTCGGTGAGGTCACCGTGACCAAGCGCTCCTTTGACGCGGGCCTGCGCGATGGCGCGGGCGAGCGCGCATTGGCCGGCCTCGAGGCGGTCGCAGCCCGGAACTCGGCGCTGCTGGAGATCACTCCGGGAACGGAGGCGTCCCTGCGGCTCGGCCGACGCGCGCGGTCAGAGGTGCAGGGGTATCGCGTGCCTTTCGTCGACATGCACATCCTTGCGGATGAGCTTGCCTCGTACGGTCCGGAGGTGCGGGTGGTCGAACCGGCTGCGCTTCGCAATGCGGTGGTTTCGCGCCTGCAGGCGACTGCCGCGGCTCACCCTGAGAGGGGGGAGTGATGTCTGAGCCCGCCCGCGCCGCGCTGTCGGGCGATCGCGTTCGCGCGTATCTCACTCTGGTTCCTTACCTGCTCGAGCGCGGGCAGGTGTCGCTGGCCGAAGCCGCACGCGAGTTCGACGTCACGGTCGACGTCATGCGCAGCATGGTCGAGAAGCTCACCGTGATCGGCCTCCCCGGCGAGGGCGGTTACTGGCAGCAACCGCACGAGATGTTCGATATCAACTGGGATCTGCTCGATGACGAAGACATCATCGAGATCACCAACGACGTCGGGCTCCGCCGGGTGCCGCGCTTCACCGCACGCGAGGCGGCCGCGCTGCTGGCCGGGCTGCAGATGGTCGCGGCGGTCCCTGCCGTGTCTGATTCGGGACTGGTCGCCGGTCTGATCGCCAAGCTGTCTCGCTCGGCGGCGGATGCCCCGGCAGACGTCGTGATCGTACCCGGTGCGGTCGACACGGTCCGCGATGTGGTCGCTCAGGCGCTGCAGCGGCGTGTGGCGGTGTCGTTTCGCTATCAGGCTCCGGATGCGCCGGCGACGACGCGCACAGTCGACCCGGTTCAGGTGCTCATCACGAACGGACAGTGGTATCTGCAGGGCTGGTGCCATCTGCGCCAGGCAATGCGGACCTTCCACCTTGACCGTGTCGGACAGCCGGAGCTGACGGAGATCGCGATCACACATGCGGAAGACCACGTCCCCGAGGCTTTCAACTCGATCGGAGACGATGACATCGTCGTCGTTCGCGTGCCGCGACGGCTGTTGCCGTTGCTCGGAGACTATGCGCGCGATGACAACACGCAGGTGGACGATGACTCTGCGATCGTGCGGATCACGATGGCCGACCCCCGTGGCGTCAAACGTCTTGCCGGGCGTTTCGGCGGCGCGCTGGAGGTGCTCGACCCGCCTGCCGGACGCACGGCTGCCCGGGAATGGGCGGTTGCAGGACTCGCGCTCTACCACGAGCCCATAGACGGTGCCGACGGTTAGACTGTTAGCGAAACGACGAAGGAGAATCACATGGGCGCATTCGGCTGGCCACACCTGCTGATCATCCTCGCCGTCATCTTGCTGCTTTTCGGGGCAGCCAAGCTTCCGGCGCTCGCGAAGAGCATGGGTCAATCGGCCCGCGTCTTCCGGGGCGAGATGAAGGCGATGAAGAACGACGACACCGTTGCTGATTCTGAAGCGGCGGCTCCCGCGCAACGCGAAGAGGGCGCAGCGACCCACACGAGCGACCCGGGCACTCCACCGCGAACGCCGTAGTCCGTGGCTGCAGTTTCTTCTGAGCGGACAGGTAAGCCGGGGCGCGATCGGCGGATGCCGCTGAGGCAGCACCTCGTCGAGCTGCGAAAACGCCTGCTCATCGCCGTCATCGGTTTGATCGTCGGCATGGTCATCGCGTTCATCGTGACCGATTCACTCATCGCGCTGCTGGCGACACCCATCGAGAACATCGCTGACGAGGCGGGTCGCGAGTACACACGGCTGAACTTCGGCGGTGTCACCAGCGGCTTCGATCTGCGTATGCGCATATCCTTCGCGATCGGGCTGTTGCTGTCAGCGCCCATCTGGCTGTGGCAGATCTGGGCGTTCATCATGCCCGGGCTCACGCGTCGAGAAGTCGCCTACACCTGGGGGTTCCTCGGCGCGGCCATCCCGCTCTTCTTCGGGGGATGCACCGTGGCTTTCTTCGTGCTCCCGCATGTGATCGAGATCATGGCTGGCTTCGTGCCATCGGGGATGGCGCAGTTCTACGACTATTCGACCTACTACGACTTCGTCTTCAAGTTCCTTCTCGTCGTCGGCGTCGCCTTCGTGCTCCCTGTTTTCCTCGTCGCGCTCAACGTCGCGGGCGTGATCTCAGGGCGTGAGATCCTCAAGGGCTGGCGTGTTGCGATCCTGATCTGCACGGTGTTCGCAGCGATTGCCACACCGCCCGCCGATGTGTTCTCGATGCTCCTGCTGATGGGCGCGATGATCGTCCTCTTCTTCGCGGCCGCGCTCGTATCGCTGCTGTTCGACCGTCGAAAGAAGAAGAAGGTCGCAGCCGACGGTCTCCTTCCGGACGCGGGCGCATGAGTTCTCCGGCTGAGCGCTACGCGGCCGCGCGAGACGCAGCGGCTCATCCCGAAACAACAGCGTTCGCGGCCAGGCAGCGATTCGATCTCGATCCCTTCCAGATCGAGGGCTGTCACGCGCTCGAGCGCGGTCGCAGCGTGCTGGTGGCCGCACCGACAGGAGCAGGCAAGACCGTCGTGGGCGAGTTCGCGATCCATCTCGCGATGCAGACCCCCGGTGACAAGGCGTTCTACACGACGCCTATGAAAGCGCTGTCGAACCAGAAGTTTCGTGAACTCGTCGATGTCTACGGTGCCGACCAGGTCGGCCTGCTCACCGGCGACACGAACATCAACGGCAACGCCCGCATCGTCGTGATGACGACGGAAGTGCTGCGCAACATGATCTACGCCGCCTCGGCGGCGTTGCGAGATCTTCGCTACGTCATCATGGACGAAGTGCACTATCTCGCTGACCGCTTCCGCGGCGCCGTGTGGGAAGAGGTCATCATCCACCTGCCGTCAGCGGTGCGTCTCGTCTCCCTGAGCGCCACTGTGTCGAACGCTGAGGAGTTCGGTGACTGGCTCGACACGGTGCGCGGCGACACCGAGGTGATCGTGTCGGAGATCCGGCCGGTGCCACTCGAACAGCATGTCCTCGTTCGCGACGACCTGCTGCCGCTCTTCGACGACCGTGCGGGTATCGCTACGGCTCAGGTGAATCAAGAGCTCATGCGCATCCGCTCCTTCACCGGATCGCACTACGACCAGAATCGCCGAGCGCAGTCCTATCGCAGCAACCGTCATGCCGGTCGCAATGCGCCCCGGCCCAACAAAGGCGGGCGGCGTCCTGTGCGGTCGGCGAACGTGCGCCGCATCGAACGGATGGACCGACCCGACGTCGTGCGGCTGCTGGAGCGCACCAATCTTCTCCCGGCGATCTTCTTCATCTTCAGCCGGGTGGGCTGTGACGCAGCCGTGCAGCAGATGCGGCGTGCGGGCATGCGCCTGACGACGGCGGAGGAGCGTGCACAGATCCGGGAGTTCGTCCACGAGCGCACGCGGAACCTGCAGGACGAGGACCTCGGTGTGCTCGGCTACTTCGAATGGCTGGACAATCTCGAGCGCGGCGTGGCGTCTCATCACGCCGGCCTGCTCCCCGCTTTCAAAGAGGTCGTCGAAGAGCTGTTCCGGCGCAAACTCGTGAAGGTCGTGTTCGCGACGGAGACACTCGCGCTGGGCATCAACATGCCCGCGCGCACGGTCGTGCTGGAGAAGATGGAGAAGTTCAACGGCGAAGCGCGCGTCGCGATCACGTCGGGGGAGTACACGCAGCTCACCGGTCGTGCGGGCCGCCGCGGCATCGATGTCGAAGGGCACGCGGTGGTGCAGTGGACCGAGGGCATGGATCCGCAGGCTGTGGCCGCTCTCGCCTCGCGGCGAACGTATCCGCTGAACTCGAGCTTCCGACCCACGTACAACATGGCGGTCAACCTCATCGACATGTTCGGCCGCGCGCGGGCGAGACAGGTCTTGGAATCGTCCTTCGCGCAGTTCCAGGCCGATCGCGCTGTCGTCGGTCTCGCTCGACAGGTGCGCGAGGCAGAAGAGTCACTGGCGGGCTATCTCAGCGCGATGGAATGCGACCGCGGTGACTTCGCCGATTACGCCGGCATCCGTCGCGAGCTCAGCGATCTCGAGAAGAAGAACCGGCAGGACGCCAGCGCGCCGAAGGGGGCGCGAGAGAAACGGCTCAAGCGCATTCAGAGCTTGCGCACGCGCATGCAGCGCCACTCATGCCACAATTGCCCCGATCGGGAGGCGCATGCGCGCTGGGCCGAGCGGTACTGGAAGCTGAAGCGGCAGACCGACCGAACGCGCAAGCAGATCGAGACCCGCACGGGAACCGTCGCTCGTGTCTTCGATCGGGTGGTCGAGGTGCTTTTCGCGCTCGAGTATGTGACCGGCGCGGACGACGAGATTCACCTGACGGAAGCCGGGCGCACTATGCGTAGGATCTACGGTGAGCGCGATCTGCTGGTCGCAGAATCCCTGCGACAGGGGCTCTGGAAGGGCCTGGATGCGCCGTCGCTCGCCGCGATGGCCTGCTGTCTGGTGTACGAGCCGCGCCGCGACGAGGCCGGCTCTGGGGAGCGAGGACTTCCGCGCGGCGCCTTCCGTGGTGCGTTCGCGAAGACGAGTGAGCTGTGGGCTGAGCTGGACGATCTCGAGCAGGATCATCATCTGCCGGGTTCGGAGCCGCTCGCCTCCGGTCTCGCTGGCGCGATGCACGCGTGGGCGCGCGGAGCGCTGCTTGACCGCGTACTCATCGATGCGGACATGGCGGCCGGTGATTTCGTGCGGTGGGCGAAGCAGACGATCGATCTGCTGGATCAGCTCTCGATCGTCGCGGAGGACGGTGATGTCGCGCGCACCGCGCGACAGGCTCTCGACGGCGTACGTCGCGGCATCGTCGCATACTCCACGATGTGAGAATGTAACGGATGCCTTCTCCTGTTGCCGCGCGGCGGCCTCGTCCGCTCCTGCCACTGTGGGCCGCGCTGCTGGCCGCGGCGGTTTCGGGCGTGCTCATGGACCTCACCTATCCATCAGCGGCGGTGTGGATACTCGCTTTCCCCAGCGTCGCGCTCGTGCTGATGTCGCTGATAGGACGCCGGGCCGGGAGTGCGCTACTGGTCGGGTTCGTGCACGGCGGGGTGTTCTTCTTCCTCCTGGTGTCGTGGACGTCGCGCTATCTCGGTGTGATCCCATGGGCGGCGCTGGCGCTGCTGGAGGCTGCTCTCACCGCCGTCGGGCTGATCGTGATCACGCTGGCCTACCGGTGGCTTCCTCGGGCTCTTCCTGGCGCGCTGGGGCGCATGCTGGTGCTTCCGACGGTGATTGGCGCGCTGTGGGTCGGTGTCGAGCTTCTGCGCGGCACGTGGCCGTACACGGGCTTCCCCTGGGCCCGCCTCGGCATGACGCAGTCAGAGAGCCCCTTGGGCGCTGTCACCTCGTGGCTCGGGGTGAGCGGCTTGAGCTTCCTCATCGTGTTCGTCACGGCGATGGCGATCGAGAGCGTACGGATTCGGCTGTGGCGCCGCCCGCGGCGGCTCATCGCCCCGGTGGCGGCCGTTGTCGCTCTGTTTCTCGTTCCAGCCTTTCCCACCACGGCGGTCGGGACGATGCGCATCGGCGCTGTTCAGGGGAACGGTCCGACCGGCTACTTCGATGACCGTGAACCGTACTCGGTCATCCAAGCCCAGACGGATGCGACACAGCCGCTGTTCGGCGAGCAGATGGATCTGCTCGTATGGCCGGAGGGCGGCCTCGGAGGAGACCCGCTCAACGACGGCTCTCTGGCCCGCCGCATGACGCGAATTTCCAACCAGATCGATGCTCCGCTGTTGGCCAATGCGGCCACGGCGCGCGGCGAAGAGTACTTCAACACGTCGATGCTCTGGACAAAAGACGGTGAGGTCGAACAGAGCCACGACAAGCGATATCCGGTGCCGTTCGGCGAGTACGTCCCCGACCGTGCGTTCTACTACGCGATCGTCCCTGATCTGATCGGACTGATCGGTCGTGAGTACTCGCATGGCACGAACCCGCCGATCATCGACGTCGATGACGTGCTGGTCGGCCTCGCCATCTGCTTCGATGTGATCTACGACGACGTCATCGCCGAGGGAGTGCACGGCGGAGCCGACGTGCTCGTCTTCCAGACGAACAACGCCGATTTCCGCGGCACGGATGAGAACCAGCAGCAGCTGGCATTCGCGCGCACCCGCGCCATAGAGACCGGACGCAGTGTCGTGAACATCTCCACGGTCGGCACCAGCCAGGTCATCGGCCCCGACGGCACGACGATCTCTGCGCTCGACACAGATGAGGCCGGAGCGATGCTCGAAGAAGTCGAGCTCCGCTCCGGCCTCACGGCAGGAGTCGTCCTGGGCCCCTGGGTGCAGCAGGTGCTGCTGTGGGGCGGTCTGGGCGCGCTGATCTTCGGGTGGTGGCGCGCCCGGCGTCGTCGCTAAGCGCCGATCTTGTCGCGGTTGGATTCCTCACCGGCACCGCGACGCGCACGGATGAATGCGAGGCGCTCTTCGAGCAGCTCTTCGAGCTCGGCACGGGTACGGCGCTCAAGCAGCATGTCCCAGTGGGTACGTGCAGCCTTCTCGTCGGTAGCCTCGGGGGTGATGGTCTCACCGTCGACACGCAACACGGCGGCAGCACCGCACGAACGGCACTCCCACGTCTGCGGCGGTTCAGCGTCCGACGCGAACATCAGCGTGGTGACATGCTTACACGCGTCGCACTTGTATGTGGTCTCGCGGCGCTCCATGAAAACGACGCCCTCTTCGCTCTGTAGGCTCTGGGCGCCGAGCCGGATGCCGCGCAGGCTGCGATCTGCCATTTTGTGGTCCTCTCGTCTGCTGTCAGGTATACCGGGCGCGCCTGTGTGCCTGCTCAATACGGCCGCATTCGCGGGGGCATTCACAGGGGAATCTCAGGCCTGCGATCAACCCGGTCAAGAAAGCGCTTGCACGGCGAGTTCGGCCCTGTCTGTCACGATGCCGTCGACGCCGTTGGCCACGAGGCCGCGCATGTCATCTGCGTCGTTGATGGTCCACACGTGGACTTCGACGCCGAGCCGGTGAGCGGCGGCGATAAGGCCGGGAGTCAGCACCCGCACGACACCGAAGCGTTCGGGGATTTGGAGCGCATCGATCCCCTGGAGCAGGCGAGCGGGGGAGAGGCGCAGCGCACTGAGCACCCGTACGCGGATCATCGTCTGCTGCCCCGCAGAGGTGGCTGGGCGGATGGCCGCTCCGGCAGCCAGCACAGCGTCGACGGCACGAGCGCGTCGAACGTCGGAGAAGCTCGTCAGAAGAACGCGGTGCGCATGTCTGGCGATGATGGGTCCCAGTGCGGGGGCCGCGGCATCCGTCTTGACGTCGATATTGAACCGCGTCTCGGGAAACATCTCGAGCATCTCAGCGACCGTCAGCAACCCGCCGTAGGGAGACAGCAGGTGGGCGAGCTCGCTCGTGCGCACGTCTGCGATGGCGCGGTCGTCGCCGAGCAGACGCGACAGCGTCGCGTCGTGGAAGAGCACGACGTCGCCGTCCGCTGTTACGCGACAGTCCGTTTCGATGTACTCGACCCCCGCAGCATGTGCGGCGGCGAAGGCGGCCGCCGTGTTCTCCCATACCGGCATGCTCTCGCCCGGCGGGGTCGCCAGACCGCGATGAGCGAGAATGCGCGGATGCCGTGCCTTCTCGAAATACGGGTGCGTCACGCGCGGGGATCTCCTGCGGGCGGCTGGCCGGTGTCGGCACGCGGTGCGAACGCGCTGCCGAGGCCCTTCAGCGCCTCGGTGAGCTCGCTGGGAATGATCCACAGCTTGCTGGACTCGCTCTCGGCGACCTTCGGCAGCATCTGCAGGTACTGGTAGGCGAGGAGCTTGTCGTCGGGCGCACCCTGGTGAATCGAGGCGAACACGTTCTGAATGGCTTCGGCCTCGCCCTGTGCGCGGAGCACAGCTGCCTGCTTGTCGCCCTCGGCACGAAGGATCTCTGCCTGGCGCGCGCCTTCAGCCTCGAGAATCGCCGATTGCTTCGTGCCCTCCGCGGTGAGGATCGCAGCACGACGGTCGCGCTCCGCGCGCATCTGCTTCTCCATGGAATCCTGGATCGACAGGGGCGGGTCGATGGCTTTGAGCTCGACACGGCCGACACGGATGCCCCATTTTCCCGTGGCCTCGTCGAGCACGACGCGCAACTGTCCGTTGATGTTGTCGCGGCTGGTGAGGGCCTCTTCCAGGTTCAGCCCACCGACGACGTTGCGCAGGGTCGTGGTCGTCAGCTGCTCGACGGCACCGAGGTAGTTCGCGATCTCGTATGTCGCCGCTCGCGCATCGGTGACCTGAAAATAGACGACGGTGTCGATCGAGACGACGAGGTTGTCTTCTGTGATCACCGGCTGCGGAGGAAACGACACCACTTGCTCTCGCATATCGATCAGCGGGCGCAGGCGGTCGATGAAGGGGACGAGGATGTTGAGCCCCGGCGTCAGCGTCTTGTGATACCGGCCGAGGCGCTCGACCACACCGGCCGTCGCCTGAGGAATGATGCGGATTGCGCGAGCGACGGTGACCACCACGAAGATGATCACGGCGATCGCGAGGATCCATCCGATCGCGGTGGGGATGAACGAGGAATCGTCCATGGTGGCTCCTAGTCGTTTACAGGCCGGACTATGGCAGTCGCACCGTTGATCGCGGATACCGCGATCGGGGCGCCCTGGGGGATGCTGACGGATGATTCGGTGCGAGCGGTCCAGGTGTCGCCGTTGCTGAGCTTCGCCTGCCCCGAGATGCGGGTGATGTCGGCGAGCGCTGTGCCGCGAAGCTCGACAAGCGCGTCGACGTTTGATTTCGTGGGGTCTTCGCCTCGGTGCAAGCGCCGAAGGAGGGGTGGCCTGAGCACGAGAATGAACAGCGCCGCTGCTGCGGCCGCGATGATCAGCTGGGCCCAGACAGGCAGACCGAGAAGATCGGCGACGAGGCCCAGGCCACCGCCGAGGCCGAGCATGAGGAATGTGAAATCGAGGGTGAGCATCTCGATCACGAGAAACACAGCGATCAAGACGAGCCAGCCGATCCAGGCCCATTGATCGACGAGTTCGATGAAGACGGAAACGTCGTCCATGTGTCCTCCTTGTCGTCAACTTACCACGCGCTGGGGACGTGAAACCGGATGGCACGGCGCGGATTGATAAGGTGATCTGGCCGCATCTTCAGCGGCTTCTCGTCCACCCCAAGGAGTTACCGTGTCCGACGTTCTGCCCGCAGGTTCTCTCGAGGGAAAAGTGGCACTGGTCACCGGCTCATCGCGGGGGATCGGCGCTGACACGGTGCGCTACTTCGCGGAGGCGGGCGCAGACGTCGTGATCAATTTCCGCAACAAGGCGCCGCGTGCCGAGAAGCTTGCGACGCAGCTGCGTGAGCTGGGGGGTCGTGCACTTGTCGTCGGCGCCGATCTCACCGATCCGGCATCCGTTGCGAGCATGATGGAAAGCGTCCGGGCCGAATTCGGCCGCCTCGATGTTCTCGTGCTGAACGCTTCCGGCGGCATGGAGTCGGGAATGGCCGAGGACTACGCGCTGGCGCTCAATCGCGACGCGCAGCTCAGCGTGCTGAACGCCGCGCTGCCGTTACTCGGCGAGGGCTCGCGCGTCGTCTTCGTGACAAGCCATCAGGCGCACTTCATTCGCACGACGCCGACGATGCCCGAGTATGAGCCGGTCGCGCTGTCGAAGCGTGCCGGTGAGGATGCGCTTCGTGAGCTAATCCCGTCGCTGGAGACCAAGGGCGTCGGCTTTACCGTCGTGTCGGGCGACATGATCGAGGGGACGATCACAGCGACGCTGCTCGAGCGCGCGAACCCGGGTGCCATCGCAGGACGCCGCGAGTCGGCTGGCAAGCTCTACAACGTCTCGGAGTTCGCCGCTGAGGTGGCGCGTGCGGCTGTGGATGCGGTTCCGGCAGACAACACGCGCCTCGTCGGCGACACCAGCGACTTCGTCGCCGAGTAACGGCTGACGGCTGACTACTGCTCCGTCGACTCCCGGGTCGGAGTCTCGGCAGTCGACGGTGTGTCTGTCGTTGCCTGGGCGACGATCTTCTCTTCGCGCCCGAGCGTGATTGCGCGCACGATCTGGATGATGCCGAGGACGATCAGCGTGACGCCCAGGATCCACCACAACGCGATGGCTGCAAGCAGGGGCGAGAAGATGACGATGGCGCCGGCGACGATGCTGAAGATCGCGTAGATGATGGTCCATGCGCGAGAGCCGTCTCTGTTCAGCAGCGTGAGAGAGACGACACCGTCCACGATCCAGCTGATGCCGATGAAGATCACGGTGATTAGGGCAAGGGTCGCCGCGGTCTGCTGAAGGTTGAGGAACCCGATGACGCCGGCGGCGATGTAGAGCAGCCCGAGGACGATATGGCCGGCGCGGGCCCAGCCGCCCTTCTTGCCGGAGAAGATGCCGAGCCCGACGTACACCACGCCGGCCACGATCAAGTACGACGCGATGATCCCGGTCACCAGGACCAGGGTCTTGCCCGGCCACACCAGCAGCACGATGCCCGCGATGAGCGCGATGGCCCCGGAGACCGCCAGGGCGATGCGGATCGAACGGAACACAGACTTCGGTTCGGTGAGTATTTCAGACATGGGCTGGAGAGGCCTCTCTGTGAAGGTCCTGTGGGGTGGACGAGATCAGCGTAGCGCGCGGGGTGTCGTAATGTCCGTTCATCGTGGCAGGATCGTGGATCGGAGAAACACCGACCGCGACCCCGAAGGATGACGATGTCCGACACCACCCACCGCGCTGACGCTCATGATCTGATTCGCGTTCGTGGCGCGCGCGAGAACAATCTCAAAGAGGTCAGCGTCGATATACCCAAACGCCGTCTGAGTGTGTTCACCGGCGTTTCCGGGTCGGGGAAGAGTTCGCTCGTCTTCGACACCGTCGCGGCAGAGTCGCGGCGCATGATCGACGAGACCTACAGTGCCTTCGTGCAGGGCTTCATGCCGTCGATACCGCGCCCCGATGTCGATGTGCTTGAAGGACTCACGACGGCGATCATCGTCGATCAAGAACGCCTGGGGGCGAATCCGCGCTCGACTGTGGGAACCGTGACGGATGCGAACGCGATGCTGCGCATTCTGTTCTCCAAGCTCGGCCAGCCTTATATCGGGGGGCCGACGGCGTTTTCGTTCAACATCCCCACTCAGAAGGCCAGCGGCGTGATGACGGGGCCGAAAGGCGAGAAGAAGATCGTCAAGGATGCGGTCTATCTCGGAGGTATGTGCCCGCGTTGCGAGGGCAGGGGAGCGGTGTCCGACCTCGACCTGGCACAGGTCGTCGATGAGACGAAGTCACTCGACGAAGGCGCGATCATGGTGCCTGGGTACACCGCCGACGGCTGGATGGTGAAGGGGTTCTCTCAGTCGGGGTTCTATCCCGCAGACAAGCCGATTCAGGACTTCACCGAGAAGCAGCGGCACATGTTTCTCTACGGCGAGGTGACCAAGGTCAAGATCAACGAGATCAACATGACCTACGAGGGGTTGATCCCCAAGATCACCAAGTCGATGCTGTCGAAGGACGTCGAGGCTCTGCAACCGCATATCCGCGCGTTCGTGGAGCGGGTGGCTTCCTTCACGACCTGTCCGGAGTGTGACGGTACCCGGCTGACAGAAGGGGCTCGGTCATCGAAGATCGATGGCATCAGCATCGCCGATGCGTGCCGTATGCAGATCACCGATCTCGCGGAGTGGGTGAATGGGCTCGATCTCCCCGGCGCCGGGCCGCTCCTGGACGCGCTCAAAGACAATCTCACCGCCTTCGTGACGCTGGGGCTCGGATATCTCAGTCTCGAGCGGCCGTCCGGAACGCTGAGCGGGGGAGAAGCGCAGCGCATCAAGATGCTCCGCCATCTCGGGTCGTCGCTGACGGACGTGACCTACGTCTTCGATGAGCCGACGATCGGGCTGCATCCCCACGATATCCAGCGGATGAACGAGCTTCTGCTGAAGTTGCGCGACAAGGGAAACACCGTGTTGGTGGTCGAGCACAAGCCGGAGACCATCCAGATCGCCGATCACGTCGTCGACCTCGGTCCCGGCGCAGGACGTGGGGGAGGAGAGATCTGCTTCGAGGGGACTGTCGAGGGGCTTCGCGCGAGTGACACCATTACCGGGCATCATCTCGACGACCGTGCATCGCTGAAGCCCGAGGTGCGTGAGGGGAGCGGTGCGATCGAGGTTCGCGGAGCATCGACGAACAACCTGGAGAACGTCGACGTCGACATTCCTTTGGGAGTGCTGACGGTCGTCACCGGTGTTGCGGGCTCGGGAAAAAGCTCGCTGATTCACGGGTCTGTGGCCGGCCGGGAGGGTGTGATCGCGATTGACCAGAGCGCGATCAAGGGGTCACGGCGGAGCAACCCGGCCACCTACACGGGCATGCTCGAGCCGATCCGCAAGGCGTTCGCCAAAGCAAACGATGTGAAGCCAGCGTTGTTCAGCGCGAACTCGGAGGGCGCGTGCCCATCGTGTAAGGGCTCGGGCGTCATCGTCACGGAGCTCGGATTCATGGACACGATCGAGACGCCGTGCGAGGACTGCGGCGGAAAGCGCTTTCAGGCTGCAGTGCTGGAGTACACGCTCGGTGGTAAGAACATCATCGAGGTGTTGGAGCTGCCGGTGTCTCAGGCGCGTGAGTTCTTCGCGCAGCCGGAGTCGAAGATTCCTGCTGTCGTGAAGATCCTTGAGCGGCTCGACGACGTCGGGCTCGGCTATCTGTCGCTGGGGCAGCCGCTGTCGACGCTGTCCGGCGGAGAGCGTCAGCGCGTGAAGCTGGCGATCCAGATGGGTGAGAAGGGCGATATCTATGTTCTCGATGAGCCGACGTCGGGTCTGCACCTTGCGGACGTCGAGAAGATCCTGGGGCTCCTTGACCGGCTGGTGGATGTCGGGAAGACAGTGATCGTGGTCGAACATCACCAGGCAGTGATGGCGCACGGGGACTGGATCATCGACATCGGGCCCGGAGCTGGGCACGATGGCGGTCGTGTGGTGTTCGAGGGCACGCCCGCAGACCTGGTCGCAGAAAAGTCGACGCTGACCGGGGAGCACCTCGCGGCATACGTCGGGGCGTAAGTGGCTATAATCGGTAAAAGCGCCATATTAGCGATGCGCGACAGTCTATGAGAGTCAGGAATGTGCAATGAATGTCGGCATCCGTGAGCTGCGTGACAGCCTCAGTCGATACCTCACGTCCGTGCGAGACGGCGGAGAGCTCACGGTTACCGACCACGGCAAACCCATCGCTCGGATCATCGCCTTTCGGGTTGGCGACAACGGCATTGAGAAGCTCGTCACGCCCACGGTTCTTCGTGAGCTTCGAGCGCGCGCTGAAAGACGCGGAGTCCCGGTTGAGGACGTCCTGTCAGAGCTTGCTGAGCGTGGGCTCGAACAGCCGGAGGATGATGGGCCGCACATGCGTAACGGGATTCCTATCATGCGCGGATCGTCTGATCATGTTGTGACCAGTGAGCTGGTCGCGGCGTTTCGGGATGACTTATGACTCAGTCCGTGCTCCTGGATGTCAATGTTCTGTTGGCTCTCAGCTGTGACGCGCATGAGCACCACGAACGGGCTCATGCACGCTTCGCTCACATCGATTCGTGGAGTACGACGCCGATCACGGAGCTCGGTCTTCTTCGACTGATGATGACGCCTGCAGTTATGGGGCGAACTGTCAGCGCCTCAGCGGCACGCGCGCAGGTAAAGGCACTTCGGAGTGCAGACGGCTGGTCCTGGGTCGCCGATGACGTATCACCGGCAGAGTGGGGCGCTGGCGGCTATGCGCTGCGAGGTCGACGTCAGGTGACAGATCTACAGCTGGTGAATCTGGCGGCACGGCATGAATGCGTCTTGGCGACGTTCGATGACGGTATCCGGCACGGACTCCGTCCGAAAGAGCGCGCCGTCGTCGATGTGTGGGACTGATGATCTATGCGCGGTCGGCGCGGCACCAATAATACCGATAATGCACATTATGTCACATCACGACAATAACCGTCCTCCTCCGAACGTGGTGTTGCATCACCAGTCAACGAGCTGCGGGCGGCACGCCGAGCGCACGCAGCGCTTGAGAACGAACACGCTCATTCTCATCCTCGACGAGAGCCAGCACACGGCCGTGTGCGTCATCGACCTCGTGACGTATAACGACCTTGAGCGCCATCTCACGAACGCGCCATGCTGTGTCATCCAGCGCTCCGAGAACGGCGTCCGCGTGTTTCGGCGGTCCGGCGTCGAGAATCCCCCGGGCGCCCCAAACACGGGCCCAATAGCCAGGCGATATCCGGATAGCGTCGGTCTTCGGCATCCGCAGTCCCTCGTAACAAGGCTTCACACCAGTCGACGATGTCCTCGCGTCCGAACAGCTCGACGGCGTTAGATATGTTCGTCGCCGGGGAGAGCCGCCGGTCTGGAAGCGTCGTCATAGCCCGACGCTACCGACTGGCCCCGACATGGTCACGAGTCACGACGGCGCGCAGTAGCGTTAGGTGGTGTCAGAAGTCACCCGCTCCCCTGTTTCGACACCCGGTTGGCGTGGTTGGCTCATCTGGACGGTCGGCATCGCCGCTTATGTGCTCGCGATTGCGAACCGCACATCGCTCGGTGCGGTCGGCGTCGACGCGGCCGAGCGCTTCAGCGCGGATGCCGCGACGCTCTCGCTCTTCGCCGTTGTTCAGCTCGCCGTGTACGGCGGAATGCAGATTCCGGTCGGAGTCTTCCTCGACCGCTACGGCGCGCGCCCGATCATCACCCTCGGAATGATTCTCATGGCTGTGGGGCAGCTCACCATGGCCCTCTCCCCCAGCATCGGCATCGCGATTCTCGCTCGTGTGCTGCTGGGCGCGGGTGACGCGATGGTGTTCCCGGCCGTGCTGCGCCTCGTGGCCACGTGGTTTCCTGCCCAGCGCGGGCCGCTCATGGTGCAGCTCACCGGGGTGATCGGACAGTCCGGTCAACTGGTCGCGCTCATTCCGGTCGCTGCGCTCTTGCATGCCACGACCTGGACCATCACCTTTGGGAGCATTGCCGGTCTCGGTATCCTGTTCGCCATTCTTATCTTTGCCGTCATCCGCAACCATCCGCCCGCGGTCGATGCCGACGTCACAGTCAACACCGATACAGGTGTCGTGCGGGTGGTCACGTCCGCAATAGACACCGGTGTCGGCATCCGCGCGGCCTGGGCCCATCCGGGAACACGCCTTGCCTTCTGGTCGCACTTTACGACGCCTTTTGCCGGCACGGCCTTCGTGCTGTTGTGGGGAATGCCTTTCCTCACCGCGGGTGAAGGCCTCTCTGAGGTCGAAGCGGCGGCGCTGCTATCGGTATATGTCGCTTTTGGAATGTTTCTCGGACCCGCGTTAGGCGCACTCTCCCGTCGCATCCCCCATCAGAGATCGCTCGTCCTCGTGCTGCCGACTGTGGCTCTTCAGCTCATCGCGTGGGTCGCAGTCATCCTCTCCCCCGGTACCGCGCCCCTGTGGTTGCTTTACATTCTTGCCATAGCGCTCGCATCCGGCGGACCCGCGTCGATGATCGCGTTCGACCATGCACGCACGCACAACCCGGTGCACCGCCTCAGCACGGCGACCGGACTCACTAATGCCGGTGGATTCATTGCAGCTCTCATCGCGGTGTTCCTCATCGGGCTGGCGATGAATCTGCAGGGCGCGGGTACCCCTGGCACGTACTCGCTCGACGCATTCCGTCTGGCGTTCTTGACGCAGGTGCCGCTCTGGCTGCTGGGCGCAACCTTCATCATCATCGAGCGCAAACGCACGAGAATTCGAATGGGCCTGGATCCCGAGCGCTCACGTCGAGATCGACGATGAATCAGATCGCCGTGTCATCCGGCGAACTGGTCGTCCTGCGGGTGGTCTGATCACCCGATGCGGGGTCGACCCTCGTTCGTGTGACGGAATTCGTCTGGCGCCTGCGGGCGAGCAGAACCAACCCGATGATGAAGACGACGGCTCCGGCGCCCATCAGGATGTACCCGATGAGGTCTAAATTCGCCCACTCGACCTCGACATTGATGGCGAAAGTGAGAATTGCGCCGATCACGATCAACACGATTCCGGTACCGATGCTCATAATGGTGCCCTCCCGTTGTCATCGTTGCGCCTGCGGCCCGGTGCCTCAGGCGTTATCTCTGATGCTGACATGATTCTGGCTCCGCAACAACGGGTTGACAATCGATGATCAGCGCTGTCGCGGTGTCCAGCCCACTGGCGTTGCTCCCACGGCTGCGGCTCGTTCGCGGTCTGCCGCAGCCGACCAGCCCTGCGCGGCATCGATGCTGTCGAAACCTCCGCGCGCGACTCGCATGCCGACGTCGTCATGATGCATCCGCGGTGCTCCTCCACGTCGGACGGAGGCGCGAACATTCCACGCATCGTCGGCGAAGCCGCCTCCTCGGAACACGCGATAGTCGCCATAGCGGGCGGGGTCGAGCAGATCCCAACACCACTCCCACACGTTACCGAGCGTGTCGAAGAGCCCGTTCAGATTCGGTAGCTTCCCGCCGACATCCTGCGGCGTGGTGACACCGTCCTCGGACGTCCACGCGATCTCTGAGAGTGGTCCGTAGTGCGGCGTGAGCGACCCCGCACGGCACGCGTACTCCCACTCCCCCTCGGTAGGAAGCCGATAGCCGTCGCTGTCGACATGCCAGGTAACATCTTCACCGTCGAAGCTATAGGCACTCTCGAGGCCTTCCCATTCGGATGCGGCGTTGCAGAAGCGAATCGCGCGTAGCCAGCTGATGTCGCGCGCGGGGCGTCTCGGATGATCCGAGGAAATGCCCAGCATCTCCGCGAACTGCTCTCCGGTGACCGGGTAAACGCCGATCTCGAAAGGATCGAGCTGAACCTCACGCCGCGCCTTGCGCCGCGCGTCATGCAGAATCACCGAGCCGCCGGCGATTCGCGTCATCTCGAGTTCCGTCACGTTCGAGCGTCCCGTCGCGAATCACCGGGCATTCGTACGGCGAAGATACGCATGAAGTACTGGCACAGCGGACCGACCAACAGCGCGAAAGCCAGCGTTCCTATCCCGGCGTTACCGCCCAGCGACCACCCGACGGCCACGACAGTGATCTCGAGCCCGGTGCGTACGACCCAGATCGGCCAGCCTGTGCGCTTGTGCAATCCGGTCATGAGACCGTCGCGCGGACCGGGACCGAAGTGCGCTCCGATATAGAGACCGGTCGCCGCGGACAGCACCACCAACCCGACGACGAAGAACGCGACGCGCAGCCACAACGGTTGATCGGTGGGGATGACCAGCAGACCGACGTCAGCAGACGGGCCGACGAGCAGGGCGTTGAGCACCGTGCCGATGCCGAAGCGCTGCCGCAACGGCAACCACAGCACCAGTACGACGGCGCTCACCAGCACCGTGATCACACCGAAGCTCAGCGGCACATGACCGGCGATGCCTTGAGACAGCACATCCCAGGGCGCGGCGCCGATCTCACCGCGTACCATGAAGGCGATTCCGACGCCATAGAGAAAGATGCCGACCAGCAGTTGCAGCCACCGACGCGGAAGCTGCCGCCCCCGCCGGGCGATCACTGCGGAACCCGTTCGACCCACACTGGGTACTTCGCTGTTCGCCCGTCGCCGGATGACGTGCCGGTCAAGCGCCGTTTCATCCAAGGACCGACGTGCTGGCGGTAGTACGCGAATCCGCCGGGGGCCTCGGGGCCTTCGGCGGCGGGTGCCCACCACGGGGCCGGTGGCTCGTATCCCAGCGCGTGCAGTACGCGTGCGGCGACGCGGTGGTGGCCTGCGGCGTTCATATGCAGGCGGTCTTCGGCCCAGTATCGGCCCGTGGACAGCTCACGATCGGGCCAGTTCAGCGCTCGAACGACATCGGGGCGCTTGGCGATGCGGCGCAACACCGCCGCCGAGAGCTCGTCGCCACGGCGCTGGACGAGGGACCCCATCGGCAACTGGCCCGAGGGGTTCGCTCCGGAGAGAAGAATGACAGTGATGCCCTGGTCGTCGCATCGCCTCAACACCCGAGAGAACGTATCGGCGATGTGCTCGACATTCGTCCGCGGGCGAAGCATGTCGTTGCCGCCCCCGTTGAACGACAGGTGGGTGGGCCGCAGCGCCAGCGCAGGCTCGAGCTGTTCCTCGATGATGGGCCACGCCAGCTTTCCCCGGATGGCCAGATTCGCGTACTGGATCGGCTGCCCGGAGGCATCCGCCCAACCCTGGGCCGCGATGTCAGCCCACCCGCGTACGCGGCCGTCCGGCAGCTCATCTCCGACGCCCTCCGTGAACGAGTCACCTATCGCTACGAACTTCACACCAGTCACTCGCTCAGCCTATGCCCGTGCGTTGCAGGTGACGTCATCAGCGATCATCCAGCGCCTGTCCGCGGCGATCGACCAGACCCCATGCCGCAACCGCTGCGACGACGAAGAACGCCGCGAAGACCCCGAACAGAACCGCAGCGCCGCCTGCCGCGAGCAGCACCGGAACCATCAGAGGCGCCACGATCGAGGCGACTCTCCCGACTCCCGCGGCCCAGCCCGCACCCGTGGCACGCACGGAGGTGGGATAGATCTCCGGGGTGACCGCGTACAGCGCGCCCCAGGCACCCAGGTTGAAGAACGACAGGGCCATGCCGGAGACGATGATCGCGACCTCCCCGACGGCATTGCCGAAGAACAAGGCGGCCACGGCTGAGCCGACGAGAAAGACCGAAAGTGTCGCGCGTCGACCCCACACCTCGATCAGCCAGGCCGCCACGGCGTAGCCGGGCAGCTGTGCAAGGGTGATCACGAGGGTGAAACCGAAGGACCGCACCAGATCGTAGCCCGCGTCGACCAGGATGCTGGGAATCCAGATGAACGCCCCGTAGTAGGCGAAATTCACGCAGAACCAGACCGCCCAGATACACAGCGTCCGGATGCGGAACTCGGCGGCCCAGAGTGCGCTCACGCGCGCTCCCACGGTCTGGGCGATGGGCGCCGAGGCAGCACGGTCTTGTGCCGGCGGGCGACTGGCGACATCGGCATCCGTCTCAAACCGGGATACGATGCGATCCGCCTCCGCGATACGGCCGCGCGATGCGAGCCACCGCGGCGACTCGGGCAGGCCCCAGCGAACGACAATCGCGTACACCGCAGGGATGGCACCGAGGGCGAAAGCCCATCGCCAACCGTCATCCGACAGCGGAATCACGAAATAGCCGATCAGGGCCGCCGCCGTCCAGCCGAGCGCCCAGAACGCTTCCAAGATCACGATCAGGCGACCGCGAATGCGCGCGGGCGCGAATTCGCTCACGTAGGTCGAGGCGACGGGAAGTTCGGCTCCCAGTCCCAATCCGACGAGGAACCGCAGCACGAGAAGCACGGCGAGTCCGCCGACCAGAGCGCTTGCGCCGGTCGCCGCACCATAGATCAGCAGCGTGACCGCGAAGACCTGCCGTCTGCCGAACCTGTCGGCCAGCAACCCGCCCAGGCTCGCGCCCAACGCCATCCCGATGAAGCCGAAGGACGCGACCCATCCGCTCTGCATGTTGGTGAGATCCCACTGCTGAGCGAGTGCCGCCAGGATGAACGAGATGAGCCCGACATCCATAGCGTCCAACGCCCAGCCCAATCCCGAACCGGTGAGCAGGCGCAGATGGCGACGGGCGAACGGCAGGTTATCGAGTCGAGCGGCCAGCGATGCCTGGCTCGGCACGGGAGCGCTCACGTGAGGGCGGGTCCCTCCGTCGGGCGCGACTCGTCACGTAGCAGCGCACTGCGCAGGGTGTCGAGTCCGACACCGCCGAGGTTGAGCGCGCGCTTGTGGAAGGTCTTGATGTCGAACGCCGCGCCCTGGCGTGCTCGATAGGCATCACGCACCTGTTCCCAGATGCGCTGACCGACCTTGTACGAGGGTGCCTGGCCGGGCCACCCGAGATAGCGGTTGACCTCGAACCGGATGAACTCGTCTGACATGTTCACGTGCTGGCGCATGAAGTTCAAAGCGTAGTCAGCGTCCCAGGTGCCGGAACCGTCCAGGCGCGGTTTCTGCAGATGCACGCCGAGATCGAGCACCACGCGCGCCGCGCGCATGCGCTGCCCGTCGAGCATTCCGAGCCGATCGGCCGGATCATCCAGGTAGCCGAGCTGCTGCATGAGTCGCTCGGCGTACAGCGCCCACCCCTCGGCATGGCCTGAGGTGCCTCCCAGGAGCCTGCGCCACGAGTTCAGCTCGGCACGGTTGTACACGGCCTGGCCGATCTGCAGATGATGGCCGGGAATGCCTTCGTGGTACACGGTGGTGAGCTCACGCCACGTGTCGAACTCGGTCACGCCCTCGGGCACCGACCACCACATCCGGCCGGGCCGGGAGAAGTCGTCGGTCGGGCCCGTGTAGTAGATGCCACCTTCCTGCGTGGGCGCGATCATGCACTCGAGCGTGCGCACCGGCTCCGGAATGTCGAAATGCGTTCTGCCGAGCTCTGCGACGGCACGGTCGCTGGTCTCTTGCATCCACTTCTGCAGGGCATCGGTTCCGTGCAGTTTGCGCGAGGAATCGGCTTCGAGATAAGCGACGGCCTCTTCAACTGTGGAGCCGGACAGGATCTCATCTGCGATCGATGTCTGTTCGGCCACCATGCGGGCCAGCTCTTCCCTCCCCCACTCATAGGTCTCGTCGAGATCGATCTCGGCGCCGAGGAACCGACGGGAGTGCAACGCATAGAGTTCACGGCCGACGGCATCGTCCTCGGATGCGGCGGACGCCAGCGTGCCGGTGAGGAAACGTCGTAACTCGTCGTACGCCACGCGCGCTGATGAGGCATTATCCGCCAGCTCACGAGCCAGCGTCGCGGGAAGTTCGCCTTCGGCGGGAGCGGCATCGGCGACGAACTGTGCGAAGAAGCCGTCGTCGGCGGTGTAGCGCGCGATCTGATCGGCGACCTCGACCACCTGGCGTCGTGCCGGTACGACACCCCGGGAGATTCCCTCCTGCAGACTGGCGGCATAACCGCTGAGCGCATCGGGAACCGCGGAAAGACGTGCCGCGATGACTGACCAGTCGTCGGCCGTGGCTGTCGGCATGATGTCGAACACCTGACGGATGTCTTGCGCCGCCGATGCGAGCACGTTCAGGTCGCGCAGGTGCCACTGCCTCTCGTGAAACTCAAGGTCGAGCTCGAGTTCCGCGGTCAGATCGGTCTTGGTGACCTCGTCGACGGCGTCGGCCGGGGCGAGGTCGCGCAGAGCGTTCAGCGTCGTGCGTACCTCTGCGGCGTAGTTGTCGTAACCCTCCGGGCTCAGATCGGCGTAGTGATCGTTGGCGCGATTGCGACCGATGTACGTCCCGAGAATCGGCTCGAGCACGGTAACGGTGTCGACCCAGTCTTCGGCGACCTTGTCGATGGCTGTGGGCGTGCGAGGGATTGTCGTCATGCCTTTCAGCGTACTGCGGTGCGTTACACCGCGCGGGTCAGTGCGCGGCCTCGTTCCAATCGCGACCACGGCCCACCTGCACGTCGAGCGGCACAGAGAGCTCGGCCGCCGCCGCCATTCGACTGCGTACGATCTGCTCGGCGGAGTCCCACTCTCCCGGTGCGACCTCGACGACGAGCTCATCGTGAATCTGCAGCAGCACGCGCGAGCTGAGACCGGCTTCTCGTAGATCTGCGTGGATCTGGAACAGCGCGATCTTCATGATGTCGGCCGCGCTGCCTTGGATGGGCGCGTTGAGAGCCGCCCGTTCGGCGTTCTCGCGCAGCACGCGGTTGGGGCTCGACAGGTCGGGGACCGGCCGACGGCGACCGAAGATCGTCTCGGTGTAGCCGACCTCCTTGGCTTGAACGACGGATGCGCGCAGATAGTCACGCACGGCACCGAAGCGAGCGAAGTACTCGAGCATGAGCTTCTTCGCCTCGGACTGCTCGATGCGCAACTGCTTCGACAGCCCGAACGCGCTCAGTCCGTAGACGAGACCGTATGACATGGCCTTGACCTTTGTGCGCATGGCGGGCGTGACATCGGCCGGTTCGACGCCGAAGACGCGCGCGCCGACGAAACGGTGCAGGTCTTCACCGGTGTTGAACGCCTCGATGAGACCCTCATCTCCGGAGAGATGCGCCATGATCCGCATCTCAATCTGCGAGTAGTCGGCCGTCAACAGGGTTTCGAAGCCTTCGCCAACTTCGAACGCACTGCGGATGCGCCGCGACTCTTCCGTGCGCACCGGAATGTTCTGCAGGTTGGGGTCGGTGCTCGACAGACGCCCGGTCTGGCTGCCCGTCTGCACATAGGTCGTGTGGACGCGCGAGTCATCTTCGATCGCTGTGTCGAGCGATTCGATGATCTGCCGCAGCTTCGTCGCCTCGCGGTGCTGGAGCAACTGATCGAGGAAGGGGTGCGGATTCGTCTCTCGCAGGTCGGCCAGCACCGCGGCATCGGTCGAATAACCCGTCTTGGTCTTCCGTGTCTTCGGCAACTGCAGATCTTCGAACAGCACCTCCTGGAGCTGTTTGGGCGAGCCGAGGTTGAACTCGCGACCGACGAGGGCGAACGCCTCGGCGGCGAGGGCCGCTGTGCGAGCGGCCAGCTCACCCGAGAATGCCGACAGCACCTCATGCGACAGCGCGATGCCCGCGAGCTCCATATCGGCCAGAACGAGCAGCGTGGGCAGCTCGATGTCGGTGAGTACCGCGGCAACGGAATCAGGAAGAGCCGCGCGCAGGGCCGTGGCCGTGCGTAACGAGAACCACGCCTGCTGTGACGGCGTCGCGCCAGCGGTCTCGGGGACGAGCTGCGACGGATCAGCCTCGGGAAGCTTCTCATCAAGGTAGCGATCGACGAGATGCGCGAGCGTCTTGTCGGGAAAGCTCGGCCGTAGCAGCCAGCCGGCGAGAATCGGGTCATACGCCAAACCGCTCAGGCGGATGCCAGCGTGCAGCAGGGCCTTCACCTGTGGTTTCGCGTCGCTCAACACCTTGGGAGCGTCGGATTCGAGCCAGGGGCGAAGAGCCTCGGCGGCCTCGACGTTCCAATCGGTCTCACGCAGCTCCGTTCCGCTCGCGATGCCGATACGAGAGATCTCCTGGCCATTCGACACGATCGTGATGGCGATCTCCTCTGCCTGCGCTGCCAGCCAGTCGGCCAGCTCGTCTCCGGTTGCCTCGACCGGAGCGGGGACGGGAACAGCGGGTTCGCCGTGAACGGACTCATCCCCGGCGCCGACGGCATCGAAGACGCGAGGCAGCAGCGTGCGGAACTCCAGACGCGCGAAGATGTCACGCACGGCCTGAGCATTGATCGGAGTGACCGCGAGATCGGCCGGGGCGACGGTCAGCTCGACATCGGTCAGCAGACGGTTGAGCTTGCGATTGCGTCGTACGTCGTCGATGTGCTCACGGAGATTACCGCCCACGACGCCCTTGATCTCATCGGCTCTGGCCAGGAGATCGTCAAGGCTGCCGAACTGAGTCAACCATTTGACAGCGGTCTTCTCGCCGACCTTCGGCACACCCGGTAGGTTGTCGCTCGTCTCGCCGACCAGCGCGGCGATGTCGGGATACTGTTCGGGGCGCACGCCATAACGCTCGACGACGGTGGCCGGATCGTATCGCTTCAGCTGCGAGACGCCCTGCACCGAGGGATACAGCAACGTCACCTCATCGGTGACGAGCTGGATCGTGTCTCGGTCGCCGGAGACGAGGAGCACATCGTAGCCTTGCTCGGCGCCCTGCGTGGCGAGCGTAGCGAGAATATCATCAGCTTCGATGCCCTCTTTCGTGAGCACAGGGATGGACATGGCCGTGAGGACATCTTGCAGCAGAGGCACCTGACCACGGAACTCTTGCGGAGACTCAGAACGCGTCGCTTTGTACTCTGGGTACTCATCGGTGCGGAACGAGTGTCGTGAGGTGTCGAAGGCGATCGCGATGTGGCTGGGCCGCTCGGCCTTGATGAGATTGACCAACATCGACAGGAAGCCGTAGATGGCGTTGGTGTGCTGATTGTCTTTGGTCGTGAAGTTCTCTACCGGCAACGCGAAGAAAGCGCGGTATGCGAGCGAGTGGCCGTCGACGACCATGAGGGTAGGCTTTGCGGTGTCCGTCACTCTGCCAGCCTAACGAGGACGACGGACATGCGTGAGGAGGACAAGTGAGTGATAGCACCCTGACATCCGGTTTGAACTGGGCAGCACAGCGCGGCATGGGAGCTCTGGCCGAGAAGATGGGAATCGAGTTCACCGAGTTCTCCATCGAACGCAGTGTCGCGACCATGCCCGTCGAAGGCAATACGCAGCCGGTCGGGCTCCTGCACGGCGGTGCATACGTGGTGCTGGGTGAGTCGCTCGGGTCGATGGCAGCGAATCTCGCCGCCGGCGAGGGCCGACTCGCCGTCGGCGTCGACATCAACGCCACGCACACGCGATCGGCGACATCCGGCGTCGTGACCGGCGTATGCACGCCCGTCCATCTCGGCCGCAGCATAGCGGTCCACGAGATCGTGGTCAGCGATGATCAGGGGCGTCGCTGTTCCACGATCCGCATCACCAACATGATCAAGGACCGCCCGCGAGACGCCTAGAATTCCCGGACGGAGCCGCGGCGCGCTCAGTCCTTCTTGGGCGCCAACTGCTCGATGATCGCCTTGGCGACATCTTGCATGGTCAGGCGGCGGTCCATCGACGCCTTCTGAATCCAACGGAACGCCTCGGGCTCGCTCAGGCCCATCTTCTCGTTGAGAAGCCCCTTGGCACGGTCGACGAGCTTGCGCGTCTCGAAGCGCTCGACCATGTCAGCGACCTCGGCCTCAAGCGTGATGATCTGCTCGTGACGGGCCAGAGCGATCTCGATCGCGGGAAGCAGGTCGTTCGGGGTGAACGGCTTGACCACATAAGCGAGAGCGCCCGCTTCGCTCGCACGTTCGACAAGCTCTTTCTGGCTGAACGCGGTAAGCAACACGACCGGAGCGATATTGCTCTTGTGCAGCTTCTCAGCGGCGCTGATGCCGTCGAGCTGAGGCATCTTGACATCCATGATGACCAGATCGGGGCGAAGCTCTGTCGCGAGGGCCACGGCCGTCTCGCCGTCCCCAGCTTCGCCGACGACCTCGTAGCCGTTATCGCGGAGGATCTCGACGATATCGAGTCGAATCAGCGACTCGTCTTCGGCGACGACAACGCGTCGAGGGGTGGATGACGTGGGCTGTTCAGCCTGTTCTTGCTCGGTCACAGACTCATTCTAGTAGAGAGCTTCCTGTGTCGCGGCCCTGAGACCCGCGATGCGCGGAAGTGGTCGGCATCCTGCGCTAAAGTCGTATACGCAACACGCACGCCGGCGTGGCGGAATGGTAGACGCGGAGCACTCAAAATGCTTTGTTCGAAAGGACGTGTGGGTTCGAGTCCCACCGCCGGCACATAGATGTCAGCTGAGCCCCAGTTGATGGGCCAGAATCACCACGTGGATGCGATCGCGCGCATTGAGCTTCATCAGGACTCGGCCCACGTGCGTCTTCACGGTCGACTCGCTCAGGTGCAGGCTCTGCGCGATCTCTGCGTTCGTGAGGCCCTGTCCGATAGCGGCGAACACGTCCTTCTCCCGTTCCGTGAGCATTGCTGCCGCATCCGCCGCCGCAGTGGAGCGCGGCCGTTCCAGTCCGGGGCTCACATGCTCGAGCAGGCGCCGGGTCACCCGCGGTGACAACACTGCGTCACCGCGATGAACAGCGCGCACAGCGGCCGTCAGCTCATGGCGCTGCGCATCTTTCAACAGGAACCCGCTCGCCCCGGCCCGGATGGCGCCGAAGGCGTATTCGTCGAGATCGAACGTCGTCAGCACGAGGACGCGGATCTCCGGTCGCGCCGTGACGATCGCCTCGGTGGCAGCGATTCCGTCTGTATCCGGCATCCGCACGTCCATCAGAATCACATCCGGACTCTGCTCCGCAGCCATGGCAATGGCGTTCGCTCCGTCGACAGCCTCGCCCACCACGACGATGTCAGCCTCCGCCTCGAGCACGAGTCGAAACCCCACACGGATGAGCGCTTGATCGTCAACGAGCAGAGTGCGGATGGGGGCCGTCATGATTCCTCGTTCTCGCGTTGCTCGGCCGCTGGTTGATCAGCGGGCAGCGTGGCGTGCAATGACCAGCGCCCCTCGCCGACCGACTCGGAGCGGAGTTCGCCATTGAGATGCGATGCGCGCTCGTGGAGACCGCGAAGACCGAAGCCACGTATGCCGGTCGGTCCGGTGACGCCGTCGTTGTCGACGAGGACGGTGACCGCGGTATCCGTGTGTTCGATGCTGACGGCGATCGTGCTCGCGCGCGGAGCGTGTCGCATCGCGTTGGTGACACCCTCCTGCACGATTCTGCCGATCGCGTATCGGGTCGCGGCTGATGCGCCGGGTTTGCCTTTGATCGTCAGCGTGGCCGGGAAACCTGCGCGTTGGGCCGCGGTCACGGTGTCTCGGGGATCGACGGGATCGGCTGGGGCAAGGGGGACATCCGCTCCCCCGTCTCTGAGCACGCCCAGCATGGCACGCATCTCGGTGAGTGCACCACGGGCGGTCTCCGCCGCCGCGGCGGCGGCGGCCCGCCCCTGACCACGATCCTCGGTCGCGGCGGCGCCCTCGGACAGCGCGACGATCACGGTCAGCGAGTGCGACACGATGTCGTGCATCTCGCGTGCGATGCGTGCGCGCTCGGCCGCCGCAGCGATCTGCGCATGCTGGTCGCGCTCGGTGAGCAGCTGACGAGATCTGTCGATAACGGCCTCGATATAGCGTTTGCGACCGCCGACGTTGGCGCCGATCAGTGTTCCGATGAGCGCTAAAGTCAGCTGGCCGAGAATGCCGTTCAGCGCGATCTGGACCGTGATGATCCCCGTCCAATGAAGGAGCAGCGAGAACAGCGTCAACGAGCCCATGCCGGCGGCAAGGCCGATCCATGCAGCGCGCGTCGAACGGTGGACCGCAAGGGTGTAGCTGGCGACGAGCAGGAGTGGGCCGCCTGCGGGCTCGAGGAGCAGCAGGTAGGCATGCGCGACGACATATGCGGCCACGAATGACGCCAGTGGCCAGCGTCGGCGCCGGATCAGCAGCGCGCAGGCGAGCATGACCAGGACGGTGATCGTGATCGCCATCGCCAACGGAGGAGCGTCGACGACGGCGAAGCCACCGTCGGAAGTCGTGCGAGACGAGGTGAAGATCGTCGCAGGGGCCGCAGATAACAGCAGACACACCAGCGCGATGACGACATCGCCGGCGACAGGATGCCGAGCCCAGAAGCGCCGGATCACTCCGGGCGGACGCGGCAGTCGCAGCTCATCCTCCTCGCGGAGCGATGAGCTACGACGGGGTGAGGTCAACACAGTCCCGACTTTACGCGTCAGCACCTGCTCGTGCTGTCTCTCACGCGTCGCGAGTGCGCAGAACAGCCCATGCCGATGCCATTCCGGCCGCGACCCATGCCGCGAGCGTCAGATACGCACCGCCGGCGTCCAGGCCCCAGTCGTTCTGCGGCAGAATCGCACTCTGTGCGGCTGTCATCGGCAGTCGAGAGCTCACCTCGGTGATCCACTGCCATGCCGGATCCGTGGTGGCGAACAGTGACATGACAATCGGGAGGACGAACAGCAGCCCCACGGTGGCTGAAAGCGCACCGGCCGCGGCGCGCAGCACGAACCCGAAGGACAGGCCGATCAGCGCGACGACTGCCATGGAGACGGCAGCAGCGAGAATCGGCAGCAGCGAGTCAGCCGGTCTGTCCCACGGGAACGGGGTTTCTGCGGCCGCGAAGATCGGGGTCACGACGACGGCTGCGGCCGAGAAGATCGCCAGCGACGTGATGAGGAGGAAGACCGCGACCACCATCGCCTTCGCCGCGAGCACCATGCCCCGCACCGGAGCCGCCGTCAGTGTCGAACGGATCATGCCGGTCGAGTACTCACCGGTGATGGCGATGACCCCCAGGATCCCGGCCAGCAGCATGGTGAACTGCACGGGAGACACCACGGCCTGAATCGGCTCGAACCCGACACCGTCCATGGGCTGTGCGGTGAACATGAACGCCCCGAGCAGGGCAGCACCGATCGTGATGAATGCCGTGACTGCGATCGACCACCAGGTCGATCGCAGCGAGGCGAGTTTGATCCATTCACTGCGCAGCGCGCGCAGAAACGTGAGGCGGTGTGCAGACGTGGTGCGTGTCTGCGCGAATGGTTCGACGGTGACGGTCATGACATCTCCTTCGTGCGGTACTCGACGGAGTCTCCGGTGAGTGCGAGGTAGGCGTCCTCGAGGGACCCATTGGTCGGAGTGAGTTCATGCACCGGGATGCCGAGACTCGCTGCCGTGTCGCCGATCTGAGCGGCCGGGACACCGACGATCTCGAGAGAGCCGGGAGCGGTGCTGATGATCTCGACGTCCGGGCCGGAGACCGCTGTCGCCAGATCGGCCGCGCGCGGGCTGACCACACGCACGGTGGACCTGGTCCATGCACTGACGAGTTCATCCAGCGAAGCGTCCGCCAGCACCTGCCCGCGTCCCATCACGATCACGTGATCGGCGGTCTGCGCCATCTCGCTCATGAGATGACTCGACAGCAGCACCGTACGGCCGTCAGAAGCCGCGCGACGTACGAACTGACGCACCCAGCGCACGCCCTCAGGGTCGAGACCGTTGACGGGCTCGTCGAGAATGAGGGTGTGCGGGTCGCCCAGCAGCGCTGACGCGATCCCCAGGCGTTGTCCCATTCCGAGAGAGAACTTTCCCGCGCGTTTGCGAGCGACCGGTCCGATTCCGGCGAGCTCGATGACTTCATCGACGCGGGCGCTCGGGATGCCGTGGGTCGCTGCCATCGCGCGCAGATGGTTTCTGGCGGTCCGACCGGTGTGCACTGCCTTCGCATCGAGGAGCACTCCCACTTCCGTGAGCGGTGCGCGAAGCCGCCGGTACTCCTGCCCGTTGACCGATGTGCGTCCAGACGTGGGTTTGTCGAGCCCGACGATCATGCGCATCGTGGTCGACTTGCCGGCCCCGTTGGGGCCGAGGAAACCGGTGACCGTACCCGGCTTGACAGCGAACGACACATTCTGAACGGCCGTTTTGTCTCCGAACTTCTTCGTGAGGCCTTCTGCTGTGATCATGACACCGACGTTACGGCCCCCGCACGGAGCGCGCGTCCTCCTGAGGTGCCGATGTCCGCTCGTCCTCCGGCACCGCGGGACCATCCTCCGGGTACCAGAAACGGGGCGGAGCCGAAGCTCCGCCCCGTTTCTGCGATGATCTAGCTGTTCTCCTTGTAGATCGGCGCGGCGCCGTTGACAGCGTCGCCGACCTTGTGAACGCGGATGTCGTTGGTCGACCCCACGATCCCGGGAGGGGAACCGGAGATCACGACGACCGTGTCTCCTTCTTGCGCGAGGCCGTTGCCCAAGAGGTAGTCATCCACCTGAAGGAACATGAGGTCGGTGTGCTGCACCGGCTCGACGAGTTTCGAGCGGATGCCCCAGGTCAGGGCCATCCGGCGCAGAATACCCGGCTCGGGAGTGAACGCGATCATCGGGATGCGTGAGCGCAGACGCGACAGACGGCGTGCCGAGTCGCCCGACTGTGTGAACACGCACAGGAACTTCGCCTCGACGAAGTCGGCGACCTCCAGAGCCGCCAGCGTGATCGCACCGCCCTGCGTGCGCGGCTTCGTGGTCAGCGAAGCGATGCGCTCGAGACCGTGCTCCTCCGTGGACTCGACGATGCGAGCCATGGTCTCGACGACCACGATGGGGTACTCCCCCACGCTCGTCTCACCCGAGAGCATCACGGCATCGGCGCCGTCGAGCACGGCGTTGGCGACGTCCGAGGTCTCGGCACGCGTCGGCACCGGGCTGGAGATCATCGACTCGAGCATCTGCGTCGCGACGATCACCGGCTTGGCGTTGCGTCGCGCGAGCTCCACCGCCCGCTTCTGCACGATCGGCACGGCTTCCAGGGGAAGCTCGACACCGAGGTCGCCACGGGCGACCATGATGCCGTCGAAGGCGTCGACGATCTCTTCCAGCGCGTCGACGGCCTGCGGCTTCTCGATCTTTGCGATCACCGGGACCTTGACGCCCTCCTCTGTCATGATCTCGTGCACGCGCACGACATCGGAGGCGTTGCGTACGAACGACAGCGCGATCAGGTCAGCACCGGTCTGCAGGCCCCAGCGCAGGTCGGACTCGTCCTTCTCGCTCAGAGCGGGGACGTTCACCGCCACGCCCGGCAGGTTGATGCCCTTGTTGTTCGAGACGGCGCCGGCGACCACGACACGCGTGGTGACGACGGTTCCATCCGTCTCGACGACCTCGACGCGGACCTTGCCGTCGTCGATCAGCAGGAAATCGCCGGGTGAGACGTCCTGCGGCAGGCCCTTGAACGTCGTGCCGCAGATCTCGCGGTTACCGATGATGTCTTCGGTGGTGATCTTGAAGATATCGCCCGCGGCGAGCTCATAGGGGCCGTCCTCGAACTTGCCGAGGCGAATCTTCGGACCCTGCAGATCGACCAGCACGGCAACAGCCTTGCCCGCATCGTCGGCCGCACGACGCACATTGGCGTAGTTGGCATCGTGAACAGAGTAGTCGCCGTGGCTGAGGTTCAGGCGCGCAACGTCGACCCCCGCTTCGATGACGGCGCGTACGTTCTCGTAGCTAGAAGTGGCCGGGCCTAGAGTGGCCACAATTTTCGCGCGTCTCAACAGATTCTCCAGGGTAAGGGTAAGGAAATGAACTGGCGACAGTGCCTCAGCCAGCCTAGCGGCCTAGAGGGTGATCGCGATATCGGTCGGAGCCACAGGAGCCGGAAGCACCGATTCCCCCATGAGGAAGCGGTCGACACCGGCGGCAGCCGCGCGACCCTCAGCGATCGCCCAGACGATGAGTGACTGCCCGCGACCGGCATCGCCGGCGACGAACACGCCGGGCACGCTCGATTCGTAGGAGCCATCACGCTCGAACGCTCCGCGATCGGTCACGGCAGGAAGCGTCTCCTCTGTGAAGCCGTCCTTCTCCGGGCCGGTGAAGCCCATGGCGATCAGGACGAGGTCGGCAGGAATCTCGCGTTCGGTGCCGCTCTTGGGAACACGGCGCCCGTCGACGTACTCTGTCTCGGCGACACGGAGGGCCCGGACCTCCCCGGCCTCGTTCGACAGGAACTCGACAGTTGACGCCAGGTACGTACGCTCTCCGCCCTCTTCGTGCGCGGACTGCACCTCGAAGACAGTCGGCATCATCGGCCACGGCTGGTGCTCAGGGCGTTCGGCGCTCGGTTGCGTTCCGATCGCGAGGTTCGTGACGCTTGCGGCACCGTGACGGTGCGCGGTGCCGATGCAGTCTGCGCCCGTGTCGCCGCCGCCGATCACGACGACGTGCTTGCCTTCGGCCGTGATCTGATCGTCGACCGTGTCTCCCGCAGTCGCGTGGTTCGATTCGACGAGGTACTCCATCGCGAAGTGCACACCGTCGAGCTCGCGGCCGGGAATGGGCAGATCGCGCGGCACGGTCGCACCAGTGGCGATTACGACGGCGTCGTAGCGCGCACGCAGGTCATCCCACGCGATGTCTCGGCCGATCTCGACGCCAGCGCGGAAGCGGGTGCCCTCCTCCTGCATCTGACGCAGGCGTGCTTCGAGATGGCGTTTCTCCATCTTGAAATCGGGGATGCCGTAGCGCAGCAGGCCGCCGATGCGGTCGTCGCGCTCGAAAACGGCGACTGTGTGACCGGCGCGGGTGAGCTGCTGGGCGGCGGCGAGGCCGGCGGGGCCGGAGCCGACGACCGCAACAGTCTTGCCGGTGAGTCGCTCGGGCGGCTGGGGCTGCACCCATCCCTTCGAGAAGGCCTCATCGATGATCGACACTTCGACCTGCTTGATGGTCACCGCGGGTTGGTTGATGCCCAGCACGCACGCGCTCTCGCAGGGGGCTGGGCACAGGCGCCCGGTGAACTCGGGGAAGTTGTTGGTGGCGTGCAGACGCTCGATGGCGGAACGGTCTTCGCCTCGCCAGGTCAGATCGTTCCACTCCGGGATGAGGTTTCCCAGCGGGCAGCCCTGGTGGCAGAACGGCACGCCGCAATCCATGCAGCGGCCGGCCTGGCGACGCAGCACATGCTTGTCACCCGGTTCGTAGACCTCTTTCCAATCCATGATGCGAACCGGCACCGGACGGCGGGCGGGAAGCTCCCGCTCGGTCACCTTCAAAAAGCCTTTGGGATCAGCCACCGGTCACCTCCAGGATCCGGCTCCAGACGACGTCGCCATCCGGGTCGAGCCCGTCTGCCTCCGCCTCCTGACGCATGGTCTGCACTGCGGCGAAGTCACGCGGCAGGACTTTGACGAATTCGGATGCCGCGGTTTCGAAGTCCGCGAGCATCTGCTGAGCGATCGGGGATGCCGTGCGCTCAGCGTGTTCGGTGAGCAGGCTCCGCAACACCTCCATATCAGCGCGATCGAGCTTCTCCAGTCGCAACTCGCCGCTGGTACGGGACTGCTGGTTGACCTTCTCGTCGGCCAGGGCGTGCACATACGCGACGCCGCCGGACATCCCGGCGCCGAGGTTGCGGCCGGTGTGCCCGAGAATCACCGCGACCCCGCCCGTCATGTATTCGAGGGCGTGGTCTCCGACACCCTCGACGACGGCGGTGGCACCGGAGTTTCTGACGAGGAAGCGCTCTCCGACCACGCCCGAGATGAACAGAGTTCCTGAGGTTGCGCCGTAACCGATCACGTTGCCGGCGATGACGTTCGCATGCGGTGCGATATCTGAATCGCGGTGCGGGCGGATCGTGATGTCACCCCCGGAAAGGCCCTTGCCCACATAATCGTTGGCGTCTCCTTCCAGCCGAAGCATGATGCCCGGCGGGAGAAAAGCGCCCAAGGATTGACCGGCCGTGCCATGGAGGGTCACATCGATCGTCTCGGGCGCCAGACCGGTTGATCCGAATCGCGAGGTGACATGGTGGCCCAGCATCGTGCCGACCGCACGCGCCGTGTTGTGGATCGGCAGCTCGATGATGACGGGCGAGCGCTCCGTAAGTGCTTCCTGGGCCATTTCGATCAGCTGAACATCGAAATGCTCAGCGAGCCCATGCTCTTGCTCTCGGGCGCTGCGGCGCGGCTCGGATGCAGGGAACGCCGGTCCCTCGAGCAGCGGCGTCAGATCGAGACCATCGGCCTTCCAATGATCGATCGCGGCATTGGTCTCGATCAGGTCTGCACGACCGACGATCTCGTCCAGCGAGCGGTATCCGAGTTCTGCGAGCAGCTCGCGGACCTCTTCGGCGATGAACTCCATGAAGTTCACCACGAACTCGGGCTTGCCGGTGAAGCGTTCACGCAGCGCGGGGTTCTGGGTTGCCACGCCGACCGGACAGGTGTCGAGGTGGCACACGCGCATCATGATGCATCCGCTCACGACGAGGGGCGCCGTGGCGAAACCGAACTCCTCAGCGCCCAGCAGAGCACCGATGATGACGTCGCGGCCGGTCTTGAGCTGGCCATCGACCTGCACCACGACCCGGTCGCGCATGCTGTTGAGCATGAGCGTCTGCTGCGTCTCGGCGAGGCCGAGCTCCCACGGCGTGCCGGCGTGCTTCAGGGAGTTGAGCGGGCTCGCGCCGGTTCCGCCGTCGTGTCCGGAGACGAGGATGACATCGCTGAGCGCCTTGGCCACGCCCGCCGACACCGCACCGATGCCCGATTGGCTGACGAGCTTGGTGTGGATGCGGGCTTTCGGATTGGCACGCTTCAAATCGAAGATGAGCTGCTTGAGGTCTTCGATCGAATAGATGTCATGGTGCGGTGGCGGGGAGATGAGGCCCACGCCAGCTGTTGCGTGACGGGTTCGGGCCACCCAGGGGTAGACCTTGGTCGGCGGCAGCTGACCGCCCTCGCCGGGCTTGGCGCCCTGCGCGAGCTTGATCTGGATGTCATCGGCCTCGGTGAGATACAGGCTCGTGACGCCGAAGCGACCGGAAGCGACCTGCTTGATGGCGCTGCGGCGTTCGGGGTCGAGCAGACGATCGACGTCTTCGCCGCCCTCGCCGGTGTTCGACTTGGCACCGAGGCGGTTCATCGCGATCGCCAGGGTCTCATGCGCCTCCCGCGAGATCGATCCGTAGCTCATGGCGCCGGTCGAGAATCGCTTCACGATCGCGCTGACGGGTTCGACTTCATCGAGCGGAACGGGAGGGCGCGTCCCGGTGCGCAGCGAGAACAGGCCGCGCAGTGTCTTGAGTTCAGCGGCCTGTTCATCGACGAGCTTCGTGTACTCGCGGAAGATGTCGTACCGCCTGTTGCGCGTGGAATGCTGCAGCCGGAACACTGTCTCCGGATTGAACAGGTGCGGCGAACCATCCCGACGCCACTGATACTCTCCCCCGGTCCACAGTCGTTCGTGTGCACGAGCGGCCGCATCTTCGGGGTAGGCGTAGTCGTGGCGCGACTGGTTCTCAGCGAAGATGTCTTCGATCCCGATGCCACCGAGTTTGGTCTCGGTGCCGGTGAAGTAGGCGTCGACGAGTTCTTGGCTCAGCCCGACAGCCTCGAAGACCTGGGCTCCCGCATACGACGACACGGTGGAGATGCCCATCTTGGACATGATCTTCAGCACGCCTTTGCCGAGCGCATAGATCAGATTTCGAACGGCCTGCTCGGCCGAGACGCCCGTGATGAATCCGGTGCGAACGAGATGTTCGACGGTCTCCATCGCGAGGTAGGGGTTGACAGCTGAGGCGCCGTAGCCGATCAGCGTGGCGACATGGTGCACCTCGCGCACATCGCCAGCTTCGACGATCAGCCCGACCTTCATGCGGTTCTCACGCCGGATGAGGTGGTGGTGGATCGCCGAGGTCATCAGCAGCGAGGGGATCGGAACGAGATCCTTATTGGAGTCGCGATCCGACAGAATCAGGAACTCCGCGCCATCGGCGATCGCCTGATCCGCCTCGGCGCACATCTGCTTCAGCCGCTCCTGCATCGTATGAGCGCCCGCGTCGAAGTGGTAGAGACCGCGGAGGGTGACGGCCGAGCGGCCGTCGAGGGCCTTGTCGATATGGCGGATCTTGGCGAGCTCGTCGTTGTCGATCACCGGGAAATCGAGCGTCACCGTGTGCGTGTGCTCAGGCCCCCAGGCAAGCAGATTGCGCTCTGGCCCCAGGCCCAGAGCGAGACTGGTGACGACCTCTTCGCGGATCGAGTCCAGTGGCGGGTTGGTCACCTGCGCGAACTGCTGAATGAAGTAGTCGAACAGCAGGCGCGGACGATCACTCAGCACAGCGATCGGTGTATCAGAGCCCATGGCTCCGAGCGGTTCGGCGCCGTTCTGCCCCATCGGAGTGAGCAGGATGCGCACTTCTTCTTCGGTGTAGCCGAACGTGCGCTGACGTCGGGTGATCGATGCGGGCGGGTGAACGATGTGCTCACGCTGGGGCAGGTCAGCCAGGCGCACGGCGCCGGCATCGAGCCATTTCTGCCACGGATGCATCGTGGCCAGTTCCTGCTTGATCTCCTCGTCTTCGACGATGCGACCCGCTGCCGTGTCGACGACGAACATCTTGCCGGGCTGCAGGCGTCCACGCCGCTTGATGCGCTCGGGCTCGAATTCGAGCACGCCGGTCTCGGAGCCGATGACGACGAGTCCGTCAGTCGTCTCTGTCCACCGGCCGGGGCGCAGCCCATTGCGATCAAGCGTCGCGCCGATGACCGAGCCGTCGGTGAAGATGAGCGCGGCCGGGCCATCCCACGGCTCCATCTGGATGGAATGGTAGTCGTAGAAAGCGCGAAGCTCCGGCGACAGGTCGGTCTGCTTCTCATAGGCCTCGGGCACCATCATCATGACGGCATGCGGCAGACTGCGGCCAGAGAGCGTCAGCAGTTCGAGCACCTCATCGAAGGAGGCAGAGTCGCTGGCTCCGGGTGTGCAGATGGGCAGAAGTGGGCGGATGTCACCGAGCAGCTCGGACTCGAGCTGTGACTGGCGTGCGCGCATCCAGTTGCGGTTGCCGCCGACGGTGTTGATCTCGCCGTTGTGCGCCAGCATGCGCAGCGGCTGAGCCAGCGGCCAGGACGGGAAGGTGTTGGTCGAGTAGCGCGAGTGCACGACGGCAAGCTCGGAAGCAAAACGCTGGTCTTGCAGGTCCGGGTAGAAGGGCTCCAGCTGCAACGTCGTGACCATGCCCTTGTAACCGAGCGTGCGGCTCGACAGGGAGACAAAATACGCGCCGAGCTCATGCCCGGCGCGCTTGCGTAACCGGTATGCGACGCGATCGAGCGCGATGCCGGCCAGGCGCTGCCCGTCACCCGGCGCAGGGTTGGTGGCGACGAAAAGCTGTTCGAAAGCGGGACGCACTTCATCGGCGAGCTTTCCCAGGTGCTGGTTGGCGGTCGGCACCGCGCGCCAACCGAGGACCGTGAGCCCTTCTTCGCGGGCGATCTTCTCGACCCCGGCCTTCTGTGCACGGCGTTCGCCTGCTTGCAGGGGGAGGAATGCGAGCCCGGCGGCGTATTCGCCGGCGTCGGGCAGTTCGAAGTCGGTGACTTCACGCAGAAAAGCGTCTGGCATCTGGGTGAGGATGCCGGCACCATCTCCGGTGCCGGCGTCAGAGCCGATCGCACCGCGGTGCTCAAGGTTGCGTAGCGCTTGCAGCGCCAACTCGATGATGTCGTGTCCTGCGGTTCCGCGCAGGGTGGCGACCATGGCTAGGCCGCAGGCATCCTTCTCGAATGCCGGGTTGTACATGCCCTGCTTCGGGGGGTAAGCGCCGGAGGCGCCATAGGGAGGCTGAAAGTACATCAGATATCGTCCTCGGATACTCAGGTGACACAGGGGACGACGTCGGCCCGCTCGTTCAGTGGATGCCTCACACGAGGAGGCTTATCGGGTGCCGTCCTCGTCTGCAGCAGCGGCGCTTGTGGCTGTAGCTCCTGCGGGGACTTCGACCGGAGGCTCGCTCACATCGACGAAGTCATCGAGACTGTCCTGCGATTGTACATCAGGGTCAGAATCCTTCCGGGATCGCCCTGGTGCGTAGGGTGAGCTCTCGCGGCCGGTGTGGCGAGCTGTCTGGATGAACAGGATCGCGATGCCGACGACGACCCCGATGATCGCCGCCCATACGTTACTGCGCAGGCCGAAGATGATCTCGCTCGGATCGATGCGGATCGACTCCCAGACGATGCGTCCGGCTCCATACCAGATCAGGTAGACGGCGAACACCTTGCCCCACTGCAGGTGCAGGCGACGCCCGATCCAGATGATGAACACGACACCGAGGGTGTTCCAGATCACCTCGTACAGGAAGGTCGGGTGAAACAGCGTGCCCTCGGCGAGCCCCGGAGGAAACGCCGGGTTGTCGGATCCGATCTCCAGGCCCCAGGGCAGATCAGTCGGAAGGCCGAAGAGCTCGTGGTTGAACCAGTTGCCGAAACGGCCGAACGCCTGCGCGAGCAGCAGCCCGGGTGCCAGGGCATCGGCGAAGCTCCAGAATCGGATGCCGGTCCACTTGCAGCTGAGGTAGGCGCCGACGGCGCCGCCGATCAGCGCGCCGAAGATCGCGATGCCACCCTCCCAGATCGCCCACACCGAGCCCGGTTCGAACGGGTTCCAGGTGTTCTTACCCGGCCCGAAGTAGAAATCCGGGTGGGTGAGCACATGGAAGATCCGGGCACCGATGATGCCGAGTGGCACCGCGAGGATCGCGATATCGATGACGACCCACGGTTCGCCGCCGCGTTTGGTCAACCGGTAATTGGTCAACAGCGTGGCGACGATGATGCCGGCGATGATGCACAGCGCGTAGAAGTGGATCCGCAACGGGCCGAGGTCGAAGTAGCTGAGCGGCGGGCTGGGAATGCTGGTGACCACACCGGCGAAGGTGCTGTGAAGCGCGAGAGGCATGAGTGCGATTCTAGTTCTCGTGTGACGGGACTGCAGACGAAGTGCCGGCAGCTAGGGTTCTGGTGACCTCGGCGAGGGCGGGAAGACCCCCATCGCGAAGCGCGCGGACGAGAGCGGTGCCGACGATCGCGCCGTCTGCGTACTCGACGACTCCGGCGATCTGGTCGGCATTCGAGATGCCGATACCGACGCAGGCCCGCTGCGCGCCCTGAGCACGCAGTCGCGCGACGAGCGTCCACGCCGCCTGATCGAGCTCCGCACGCTCGCCGGTGATCCCCATGGTCGAGACGGTATAGATGAAGCCGGTCGATGAGGAGACCACCAACTCGAGTCGTTCATCCGACGAGGTCGGTGCGGCGAGGAAGATGCGGTCGAGACCGGTGCGCTTGCTCGCAGCAATCCACTCCCCCGCGGCTTCGGGCGTGATGTCGGGGGTGATGACTCCTGCACCGCCGGCTGCCAGCAAGTCGTCGGCGAAACGATCGACGCCGTACTGCAGCACCGGGTTCCAATAGGTCATGACGACAACCGGGACATCGGTGGCCGCCGTGATCTCGCGAACGGCGGTGAAGAGGTCTGTCATGCGGAAGCCAGCCGCGAGAGCGGCCTGCGTCGCCTCCTGGATGACGGGCCCGTCCATCACGGGATCGCTGTATGGCGGACCGAGCTCGATGATGTCGACGCCATTCTCGGCGAGGGTGAGGGCGGCCTGGACGCTCGTGGGGAGATCAGGAAAACCCACCGGCAGGTAGCCGATGAACGCTCCGCGCCCGGCATCCTGTGCCTTCTGGATCGCCGATTCGACGCGGTTCATCGCTGATCCCCCTCGGCGTGGACCGTCTCGTCATACAGCTCGAAATAGCGTGCCGCGGTGTCCATGTCTTTGTCGCCTCGGCCCGAGAGGCATACCGCGATCACGGCGTCCGGGCCGAGCTGCGCGCCGATGCGCTGGGCGCCTGCCAGGGCGTGCGCCGACTCGATGGCCGGGATGATCCCCTCGGTGCGGCTGAGAAGTCGCAGTGCCTGCATGGCCTCATCGTCCGTGGCGGGAATGTACTCCGCTCTGCCAATGGCGGACAGCCATGAGTGCTCGGGGCCGACGCCTGGGTAGTCAAGGCCCGCCGAGATGGAGTGCGACTCGACAGTCTGCCCGTCGTCGTCTTGCAGCACGAAGGTTCTGGCCCCGTGCAGGACACCGGGCCGACCGCGCTCGATGGATGCCGCGTGGCGCTCGGTGTCGACGCCATCGCCGGCCGCTTCGACACCGTACAGCTTCACCTCGGCATCGTCGAGGAAGGCGTCGAACATGCCGATGGCGTTCGAGCCCCCGCCGACGCAGGCGACGACGGCGTCGGGCAGTCTGCCGAGCTCGTCCAGCAGCTGCTGCCTGGCCTCTTCGCCGATGATCTTCTGGAAATCGCGGACCATCGCCGGGAACGGATGCGGACCCGCTGCGGTGCCGAAGAGGTAGTTGGTGGTCTCGACCGTGGCTACCCAGTCGCGGTAGGCCTCGTTGATGGCATCCTTGAGTGTTCGCGATCCGGTCGTCACCGGTACGACTTCGGCACCGAGCAACCGCATCCGAGCGACATTGAGCGCTTGGCGCTCGGTGTCGACCTCGCCCATGTAGATCGTGCAGTCCAGCCCCAGCAACGCGGCCGCGGTCGCCGAGGCGACTCCGTGCTGTCCGGCACCGGTCTCGGCGATCACCCGCGTCTTGCCGAGGCGCTTGGTGAGCAAGGCCTGCCCCAGGACGTTGTTGATCTTGTGGCTTCCGGTGTGGTTGAGATCCTCACGCTTGAGGAACACCCGCGCACCACCGGCATGCTCGGCGAAGCGCGCGACCTCCGTGAGAGCAGATGGACGCCCGGCGTATGAACCGAGCAGTCCAGCCAACTCGGCACGGAAGGCGCTGTCGGCAATGGCCGCCTCGTACGCGACGGTGAGCTCGTCGATCGCCGAGATCAAGGACTCCGGCATGTATCGTCCGCCGAAGTCGCCGAAGAACGGCCCCGGCTGGTCGCGCAGACTCATCCCACCTCCAGGAAGCTTGTCAGAGTGGCGACGGGATCCCCCGTCACCAGCGCCTCGCCGATCAGCACGACATCGGCGCCTGCCGAACGGTAACGGGCGACGTCCGCCGGCTCGAGTACGGCTGATTCCGCCACTTTCACCGCCGTGTCGGGGATGCGATCGACCAGACGGGCGAAGAGATCCCGATCCAGTTCGAGCGTCGTGAGGTCGCGTGCGTTGACGCCGATGACCGAGGCGCCGAGGTCGATGGCCGCTTCCAGCTCATCGGCGGAGTGCGTCTCGACCAGCGGCGTCATGCCGAGCTCGGTGATCAGGGCGAACAGCTCACGCAGCGTCTTCGGCTCGAGACCGGCCACGATCAGCAACGCCAGGTCAGCCCCGGCCGCACGGGCCTCAAGCACCTGGTAAGGCGTCGCGATGAAGTCTTTGCGCAGCACAGGAAGCGACACCTGCGCCGTCACCGCCTCGAGGTCTGCCAGGCTGCCGCCGAAACGGCGTTCTTCGGTCAGCACGCTGATGGCCGAAGCGCCACCGGTCTCGTACAGCTGCGCCTGGTGCGCAGGATCGGGGATCTCAGCGAGGGCACCGCGGGAAGGGCTGGCGCGTTTGACCTCGGCGATGACCTTGACCCGTGCGGCCGGCGCCAGCGCTGCGCGTGCGTCTTTGGGCGCCGGACGAGCAAGGGCAGCCTTCTCGACCTCGGCGAGAGGACGTGTCTGCGCGCGGCGCTCGGCGTCTTCGACTGCGCCGGCCGTGAGGTCGGCGAGCACCATTAGTGACCCTTCGGCGTGTACTTGGGCCCGTTCACACCCCATCCGGCCTTCGCCAGAATCGGGCCGAGCAGGGCACCGATGACGACGACGCCGACCGAGATCCAGACGAACAGCGGTGCCTCCAGGCAGAAGGCCACAGTGCCGGCTGTGACCCCGATGAGCATGACGACCACGGCGGTCCAGGCCGCCGGCGAATGTCCGTGGCCGGGGTCAGCGATCGGGTTGGTCATGGTTCTCCTCCGAGGCGATCAAGGGGTGTTTTCACCAGTCTATCGGGGTCATCGGGTTGGATCGGTGCCACGCGAGAGCTCGTCCCACGAATCGATCGCGTCGACGGGCCCGGTGTCTGTGGCGCGCGCTGTGGCGTCGGTGCGGAATCGCCTCCCTCCGCGCCTCCAGCGGTGAGCAGACACGAGAGCGAAGACGGATGCCACAAGCAGGATGGCCCAGCCGACCAGGGTGATCGTCGGCCACAACGACGCCTCTATCGTCGCGATCACCTCGTCGATCGCGCTTGCTCCGGCGAGCCCGGTGGCCTCTGTCACGGTCGGTGCAACAGCCGAGAACGGCGTCGAGACGAGGATCTCGGCCGTCCACCAGGTCAGCAGCGCCGCGCCCGCCAGCGCCAGAGCGGCGAATATGTAGCGCAGCACGATGCCGACGATGGCGAGCGCGGCGCCGAGTGCCAGCACTGCAAGGCTCAGCGGTGCCAGAAGCGGGACCGCGTCCGCGCCGGGAACGAGGATCGGCTCACCGGCGTCCGCTCTCACGACCGTGAGCCACGTCTGCGTCGATGAGATGATGCCGATGCCCCCGGCGAGCAGGAAGGCACTGGCGGCCAGGCTCCGGCCGCGGCGTGACAGCGTCATCGGTCGCCGACTTCCGCGTCATCAGCTTCGATGCCGTTGACAGCTTCGAGGTCGACGGCATCGAAGCACGTGCGCGTGCCGGTGTGGCAGGCGGGCCCGCTCTGGTCGACCAGCAGAAGAACGGCGTCTCCGTCGCAGTCCAGATGCGCTTCGTGGATGCGTTGAATGTTTCCGGAGGTGTCGCCCTTGCGCCAATACTCCTGACGAGAACGCGACCAATACGTCACCCGACCTGTGGTCAGGGTGCGCCTGAGTGCCTCGGCGTCGAGCCAGGCGAGCATGAGCACCTCGCGGGTATCCCACTGCTGCACGATGGCGGGGACGAGTCCGTCCGCGTTCCAAGCGACCTGGGCGATGCGCGTGTCGAGATCGGTCACCGTACGTTGACCCCCGCTGCGCGCATGGCTGCCTTCACCGCGTCGATGGTGAGCAGACCCGAGTGAAAGACGCTCGCGGCCAGGACGGCATCGGCGCCGGCGGTCACCGCGGGCGCGAAATCATTGACATCGCCGGCGCCGCCGGAGGCGATCACCGGAACCGATGAGACCTCGCGCATGAGCCGGATGAGTTCCAGGTCGAAGCCGTCCTTCGTGCCGTCCGCGTCGATCGAGTTCACCAGCAGCTCGCCGGCACCGCGCTCGATGGCCTCCGTCGCCCACTCGACGGCATCCAGCGTGGTCACGGTGCGGCCGCCATGTGTGGTCACGACGAACCCGGATGCTGTGGCATCCGCTCGTTTGATATCGAGCGAGAGGACGAGCACCTGCGATCCGAAGCGATCGGCGATCTCACCGATGAGCTCGGGGCGCGAGATAGCGGCGGAGTTGACTCCGACCTTGTCGGCGCCGACGCCCTGCAGACGAGCGACGTCATCGACACTGCGTATTCCTCCGCCGACCGTCAACGGAACGAACACGTGCTCAGCCGTGCGCTGTACGACGTCGTATGTGGTGGAGCGATCGTCGACGGTCGCCGTGACGTCGAGGAAGGTGATCTCATCCGCTCCCTGGGCCGCATAGTGCGTCGCGAGTTCGACCGGATCGCCCATATCGCGCAGATTCTCGAAGTTCACACCTTTGACGACGCGACCGGCAGCCACGTCGAGACAGGGAATGACACGTGTGGTGAGCGTCATCAGAGTCTCGCGGCGTCGATGGCGGTCACCAGCAGCGCCCGCGCGCCGAGGTCGTAGAGCTCGTCCATGACCGTGTTGATGTTCTTTCGCGGCACCATGACGCGAACGGCGACCCACTTCTCGTCCTGCAGCGGCGAGATCGTCGGTGACTCGCGTCCGGGGGCGATGGCCACCGCCCGTTCGAGCAGCTCGCGCGGAAGGTCGTAATCGAGCAGTGCGTACTGGCGGGCGACGATCACGCCGCGCAGACGCCGCAGAAGCCGCTCGGTTCCTTCGGCGTCGCCGGGACGGCTGATCAGCACTGCCTCGGATTCGATGATGACCGGGCCGAAGATCTCGAGCCCAGCCTGGCGCAGCGTCGTGCCGGTCTCGACGACATCGGCGATCGCATCAGCCACTCCGAGCTGCACGGCAGACTCCACAGCGCCGTCGAGGGACACGAGCGTGGCTTCGATTCCCTGCTCGCGCAGGAAGACATCGACCAGGCCGGGATACGCCGACGCGACTCGCGTGCCGGCGAGATCCTCGATCGAGCTGTAGCGGCCGGCCGGAGCCGCGAACCGGAAGGTCGATCGGGCAAAGCCCAGCGCCTGGATCTCTCGCGCCTGCTGGTCAGGCACATCGCGCAGAAGATCGCGGCCGGTGATGCCGACATCGAGCGCTCCGGACGCGACGTACGTGGCGATGTCACGCGGACGGAGGAAGAAGAACTCGACGCCGTTGTGGGCATCGATCACGTGCAGGGTCTTGGAATCACGCCGACCGGCGTAACCGGCCTCGGCGAGCATCTCGGCGGCGGTCTCGGCGAGCGAGCCCTTGTTGGGAACGGCAATGCGCAGCATGGTTTTCTTTCACATCTGAGGGAACGGGGCGGAGCGCATCAGAGATGTCGGTACACGTCTTCCAGCGTGAGCCCCTTCGCGAGCATCATCACCTGGAGGTGGTACAGCAGTTGCGAGATCTCTTCGGCTGCCTCGGCATCCGATTCGTACTCGGACGCCATCCACACCTCGGCGGCCTCTTCCACGATCTTCTTGCCGATCGTGTGCACACCGGCGTCGAGTTCGGCGACCGTGCCCGAGCCGGCAGGACGCGTTTCGGCTTTGAGGCTGAGCTCAGCAAAAAGCTCGTCGAAAGTCTTCACCTTCCCAGGCTAGCGGCTCGCGCACGCTCTCGAAGCCCGGCGATGGCTGTCTCGACGCTCGCTGCGCCATATACGGCGGACCCGGCGACGAATGTGTCGGCCCCTGCTTCAGCCGCCTGGGCGATCGTGTCGTCGCTGATTCCGCCGTCGACCTGGAACCAGATCTGCGATCCCCGCTGGCGGGCCGCGTCGACGAGGGAACGCAGCTTCGGCATGGTCTCGGGCATGAATCCTTGACCGCCGAAGCCCGGCTCCACTGTCATCACGAGAATCTGATCGAACTCGTCGAACAGCTCGATCAGCGACTCGCCCGGTGTCTCGGGCTTGATGGCGACACCGGCGCGAGAACCGACGTCGCGCAGTCTCCTGGCCAGCGCGACCGCATCGGCTGCGGCCTCGAGATGAAAGGTCACGCTTGCCGCACCGAGCTCGGCGTAATCGGGTGCCCACCGGTCGGGGTCGGCGATCATGAGGTGCACGTCCAGCGGGATCGGGCTGGTCTCCTGAATGCGCTGGACCATCTGCGGGCCGAACGTCAGGTTGGGCACGAAGTGGTTGTCCATGACATCGACGTGCGCGTAGTCCGCGCTGGCGATGCGCTCGAGATCGGCCTGCATATTGACGAAATCAGCGGCGAGGATGCTGGGATTGATACGGGGCGCGGCGGGAAGCGTCATAGTCTCATTCTCTCGTCTTGTGTAGCAGCGCAAGGAACATGGCGTCGGTGCCGTGGCGGTGCGGCCACAGCTGTACGTTCCCGGATTCGGTGGCGGCGAGGTCGATGGGCCGCTCGGCGACCTCGCGCATCACCGTCGCGGCGTCGAGCTGCACGATGTCGGTGCGCTCGCGCAGCACGGAGGAGACGACCCCCGATGTCTCGGCGAGATGCGGAGAGCACGTGACATAGGCGACGATGCCCCCGGGAGCCAGTGCTTCCAGCGCGCCGGCGAGCAGTTCCTCCTGGAGCGGGGCGAGTTCGGCGACGTCTGCGGGGATCTTGCGCCAGCGCGCTTCGGGGCGGCGGCGCAAGGCGCCGAGCCCCGTACAGGGGGCATCGACGAGGATGCGGTCGAAACCGCCGCGGTGCGCGGCGGTGAAGTCGCGGCCATCGGCTTCGTGCACGACGACATCCCCGGGCACGGGCTTCAGCGCCGCGCGCACGAGTCCCGCTCGTGCCGGAGCGATCTCGTTCGCCTCCAGTGTGACGCCGTGCTGATGGGCGATGGCCGCGAGCAGAGCGGTCTTTCCCCCTGGCCCGGCACACAGATCCAGCCACCGCTCTCCCGCGACGATCGGAGTCGCCGCGGTCAAGGCCAGCGCGACCAGCTGTGAGCCCTCGTCCTGGACACGCACTGTACCCCGCGATGCGGCGAGAATCCGCTGAGGGTCTCCCCCGGGCGAGCCGAACGCCGTCGGGGCATACGGGCGCCGTGGTTCGCCGGGGTCGGCAAGACCGGGCAGCGCGACGAGGGTGACCTCGGGTGAGACGTTGTCGGCCGCCAGGAGCGCTTCGAGCTCATCGGCCCGGCCTTCGGCGGCGAGAGCGCGCCGGAGGGCGCGGATGACCCAGACCGGATGAGCCGTACGCAGACCCAGTCGCTCATCGTCGGATCGAGCGGCTTTCTCGATTCGCTCCTGCCAGGTACCCGGCGTCTCGCGGGCGATGCGGCGCAGTACCGCGTTGGTGAAGCCGGATGCTCCGCGTCCGGCCTCAGCGGCGACGAGGTTCACGGATTCGTTGACCGCGGCGTGCGAGGCGACCCGTGTAGCGAGAAGTTGATGTGTGGCCAGGCGAAGCGCATCGAGCACGGAGGCGCCGATCTCGTCGACACCGCGACCGGCGGCTGACGCGATGATCGCGTCGTAGGTGCCGCGCCGTCGGAGGGTGCCATAGGTCAGTTCCGTCGCCAACGCCGCGTCCTGCGGTGTCAGCTGCGCCTCATTGATCGCGGTCGGAAGCAGCAGGTTCGCGTAGGCATCGGATTCGCTGACCGCTCGCAGTACGCCATACGCCACCCGGCGTGCGGGCTGTACCGCGCGGCGCTGCCCGTCAGCGGGCGCGGAGCGCCGGCTCTGGCCGCTCATCGTCCGGCTCGCAGAGTCTGTGCAGAACGCACGCCGCGCCACCAGTCCGTCGCGTTCATGGCGCCCTTGCCCGCGGGCTGAACACGCGTGACAGCCAGCGGCAGCGTCGCCGTTCCGATGAGCAGCGCCGTCTTGGTCGCACGCAGCTCCCCTGGCTCCAGTGCTTCGGCTGTGTCTGCCGGTGCGGCAGCGAGGATCTTCACGCGCACATCGCCCACCGTCGTGTGTGCGCCCGGCTCGGGGGTCACACCGCGCCAGCGCGCGAAGACCGACTGCACCGGCTCGTCCCAGTTCAGCAGGCCATCGTCCAACGTGAGCTTCGGCGCGACCGTCACCGGGCCCTCTTGCGGGTGCGCGAGGGCCGTGCCGTCTTCGATGTTGGCGACCACCTGTGCCGTCAATGCGGCGCCGTCGTGCGCGAGGAGCTTGAGGGCGGCATCCGCGTCCGCGTCGGCGGGAACGGGCACCGTTCGCGCCGCGAACACATCGCCGGCGTCCAGAGCGGGAACGAGCTGAAAGACGCTCGCGCCGAGTTCGGCGTCGCCAGCGATCAGCGCGCGCTGCACGGGCGCCGCTCCGCGCCACTGCGGCAGCACGGAGAAATGCAGATTGATCCATCCGTGGGTGGGCACCGACAGAAGCGGCTCGCGGACGAGGCCACCGTAGGCGACGATCACGCCGAGCTCGGGCCGTAGCGCAGCGATGCGCTCGGTCGCCTCCTGATCGAGGCGCGCCGTCTTGATCACCGGCAGATCGTAGTCGGCGGCCTCCTGCGCCACCGGCGACGGCGTCAGAACGCGTTTGCGCCCGAGCGGCGCATCGGGTCGGGTGATGACGGCGGCGATCTCGTGCTCGCGGATCAACGTTCGAAGGGTCGGCACCGCGGCCGCGGGGGTGCCGGCGAAGACAAGACGCATAAGGTACTCCGGAGGGAAAGGGGTTACAGCTCTGGATCGAGGATATCGAGCCGAAGTGAGAGCGGGATGCGGCCGCCGCGTCGCCGCCCGGGCCGACGCGCTACGGCCTCGGCGATCACCGCTGCTCGCAGAGTGTTCGCGACCGTGCTGCCTGCGGCGTATTCGAAGCGGACAAGGGCACGCACGCGCCCCTCATCCCCCTCCAGTGGCACGGGGCCGAGAATCGCATCAGCGGGCAGGGGAAGCTCACGCAGCGCCGTGAGTGCTCGGTTGACCG
>NZ_JAJUFV010000005.1 GCF_029263575.1 Microbacterium sp.
ACCACCACGGGCACCCACGGCACGGCCGGGGCGATGAGCCCGGCCGTCTGATTGAAATTTGGCGGCATATGCACCGCTCCCAGCAGCGACTGCGCGGCGATCCATCCGTACAGCACGCCGAGCACCAGACCGGTGACGGTCGCGGTGACGGTGATGTGCAGCGCCTCGAGCATGATCATGCCGCGCACCTGCCGGTTCGACAGCCCGATGGCGCGCAAGAGGCCCAGCTCGCGTTTACGCTGAACGACCCCGATCGTGAGCAGGTTCACCAGCCCCACCGCGGCGATGACGGCTGAGACGCCGACGAGCACCATCATGACGGCGGCGAAGCTGTCCATGATGATCGAGAACTGCGAGTCGAGCTCGCCGCCGGCAGCCTTCGTCAACAGCACCTTCACGGATTCGAGAGCGACCGCGAACATCGTCACGAGCGTCACGCCCATCACGACGCCGATCGCCATCCGACTCGAACGCTCCGGGTATCGCAGCGCGTTCTCAGCTGCCATGCGCGCGGTCGCTGAGCGCCCGAATGCTCGTCCGACCAGCCGCAGCAACGGCGGCATCACCCGCACGGCCGCCAGCGAGATTCCGGTGAACGACAGCAGCCCGCCGAAGAACGACACGATCACACCGAGCGGACTGACAAGTCCGATGAACACTCCGAACACGAGAAGTCCGATGCCGATGATCACCAGCAGCAGAGCGCCGACATGGCGCGCAGGCCGGGATGACACCTCATCCTGCGAACGCTCGACCGATCCGGCGAGCGCTTGAAGCGGCGTCACCGTCAGCACGCGGCGCGAGCCCACCCAGGCCGCGATCCACGTGGTCAGCGCGACGCCTGCCGCCGGCAGCAGGATCGACGGCTGCAGGAGCGTGAACGACTCCACCGGCCCCAGTATCCGCTCGGCGATGAGCACGCCGGTGACGGTGATGAGCAGCCCCACGACGATTCCCCCGGCCGCGCCGATGATGCCCACGATGAGTCCCTGCCGGGCGACCTCGACACGCTGCGAGCGCGCGCTCGCGCCGATGAGTCGCACGAGAGCGATGCGCCGGGTGCGCCCGGCGATGATGGTCGAGAAAGTGTTCGCCGTGACGATCGCCGCGACATACAGCGCCACGCCCACCAGCAGCACCGTGAGGATGGAGACGACGGCCGCCAGCATTCCACTGTCGCCGATGTACGGGTCCGACTGCAGCATGACGCCGATGTATCCGGTCGCTTCGACGAGCACCACACCGAACGCCGAGGACAGGATCGCCACGAGAATGCTCGCGCCCATCCCCCGCTCCCGCAGCCACGTGAGCCGCGGCCCGGTGGCAGTCGTCTCGGGTACGAGTGTCGCGACGGCGCTCATGCCGACACCTCCGCTGCGAGCATGTATGCGGCGATCTGCTCAGCGCTCTGACCGGGGTGGTCGGCGACGATGCGTCCGTCCCCCAGGTAGAGAACCCGGTCGGCATGGCTGGCGGCGATAGCGTCGTGGGTGACCATGGCGATCGACTGGCCGTGCTCACGGCTGGCGTCGGAGAGCAGTTGCAGCACCTCCCGGCCAGAGCGAGAGTCGAGGTTCCCCGTCGGCTCATCGGCGAAGACCAGGTCGGGGGCGGTGGCGAGGGCTCGCGCGATCGCCACGCGCTGCTGCTGGCCGCCCGAGAGCTGGTGCGGACGATGATCGAGCCGCGCAGCGAGGCCGAGCCGCTCGATGAGACCGTTGATTCGTGCCCGTTCGATCGCGCTCGGCCGGCGCCCGTCCAGTTCGAACGGCAGCATGATGTTGCCGAGCGCGTCCAGCGTGGGCACGAGGTTGAACGACTGGAAGATGAAGCCCACGCGCCGGCGGCGCAGAATCGTCAGGTCCAGGTCGTCGAGGCCCGTGATCTCCGTGTCGCCGATCCAGGCGCGCCCGGTGGTCGGCGCGTCGAGGCCAGCCATGATGTGCATGAGTGTGGACTTACCCGACCCGGACGGCCCCATGATCGCGGTGAATTGTCCGCGACGGATGCCGACGCTGATGTCGTCGAGAGCGTGTACGGCAGCATCGCCTGAACCGTACGATTTCGTCAGATGCTGCACTCGCGCTGCGAGCCCCAGATCGCTGGTGGTGATTTCCATACCTATGACGGTATGAACAACGGATGCCTCGCCACATCGCCCGCGCGTAGCATCCACGTACATCCGCAGGATGATCCTCCGGCCCGCGAGACTGCATTGTGCGGACGAGCTGCGCCGGATTCCGCGCGGTCTCGTCCGCACAATGCCGTCTCATGCCGCGGGGCGGGGCGGGGCGGGGCGCGGCTGGCCGGCGCGTCAGGCCAGGTCGTGCTCGAAAGCGAAGACCACCAGCTGAACGCGGTCGCGCAGCGACAGCTTCGACAGAATGCGGCTGATGTGCGTCTTCACGGTCGCCTCGCTGAGGTACTCACGGGCAGCGATCTCAGAGTTCGAGAGGCCGCGCGCGGCGAGTGCGAAGATCTCCTGCTCGCGGTCGGTCAGCGATGCGAAGGCATCGGGCACCGGTTGGGTCTGTTCGGTGAAGCGCGCGAACAGCTCGCGGGTGGCGGACGCCGCGATCACGCTCGATCCGGCGTACACCGTGCGGATCGCGGCGAGCAGAAACTCCGGATCGGCGTCTTTCAACAGGAATCCGCTCGCGCCCTCCCGGATCGCGCGTGCGGCAGCCTCATCGAGGTCGAAGGTGGTGAGCATGACGACCTTCGGCGCGTCCGGTTGAGTGAGCAGACGCCCGGTCGCTGTGATGCCGTCCATGACCGGCATCCGGATGTCCATCAAGACGACATCGGGCTTCGTCTGGGCGATGACGGCGAGTCCTTCCTGCCCATCGCCGGCCTCACCGACGATCTCGAGATCGGGCTGCGAGTCGACGAGCATGCGGATGCCGGCGCGAAATAGTGCCTGGTCATCGACGAGCACCACACGGATCATGATCTCGTCCCTTGGATCGTGTCAGCGGAGAGTTGCCCGGCGCCGATGGGCAGCGTCGCGGCCACGACGAAGGCGTCTCCTTCGCGCCGTGCCGTCAGGGTGCCCCCGGCCAGCTGCGCTCGCTCGTGCATACCCATGATGCCGTGGCCGCCGCCCGTGTTTCCACCGGCCGCGCCGACGGCGTTGGCAATGCGGATGGCGACATGATCGGCCCGCCACGCGAGGCTCACATCGACGGCGCTCCCGGATCCGTGACGGATGACGTTCGTCAATGCCTCCTGCAGGATGCGGTAGACCGCGAGCTGCGTGGCTGTCGGCGGCTCGCCCGGTGGCATCGGGTCGACAGTGACGCGCGGCTCGATGCCGGCCTGGCGCACCTGTGCGAACAGCGCCTCGAGGTCGGCGAGTGTCGGCTGCGGGCCATCGCCCTGGCGGTGGCGCAGCTGCGTGAGCAGCATCCGCACGTCAGAGAGCGCACCGCGTGCGGTCTGCGAGATGGTCGTGAGGGCGGTGGTCGCGGCGTCCGGGTCGGCGGCGGCGGCGTAGCGCGCACCATCTGCCTGCGCGATCACCACGGCCAGCGAGTGGGCGACCACATCATGCATGTCACGGGCGATGCGCACGCGCTCCTGCTCTTCGATGGCCTGCTGCTCTGCCCGCTGCTGCGCCTGTCGGATGCGCCGCGAGCGCAGCACCAGGCGCCAGAGAAAGCCGCACAGCCAGGCGGATCCCAACGCCAGGACCGATGAGACCACCAGCAGCGCGAGAACCCCGAAGGATTGAAGCGGATCAGTCACCTGGGTGATGTTCGCGTAGGTGATGTAAGCGCTCGCGACCACGGCGCCGATTCCCGCAGACACGAGCCCGGCCACCATCACGCGTCGCGAGCCCCACGCGGCCGTGGCGTACAGCACGCCCAGGATCGCAACGTTGATCGGCAACGGTGTGAGCCCGGCCGACATCTGCACCAGCGCACCGGCCCAGGCCACGGCGAGCGCGATGCCCGGCGAAAGCCGAGCGATGGCGACCGCGCCGCACTGAAGCACGGCAGCGGCGAGCACGGCGATGATCCCGACGGGCTCCGAGACCAAGAAGCTCAGGCTGCCCGGCGCATAGACCATCAGCGACAGCGGTGCGAACACGGCGAACAGCACGACCGCGCCGACGATATCGAGCACGATCGCGGTGCGAGACAGCGGTCGGATCACCCTCTCACGCTACGCGAACGCTCGTGCCGGAGCATCCGCCTGGCGATGTATTCGATGTGGGTTCCTTCAGCGCAGCTGCGCGACGCTGCGGCGGATCGCTTCGCGGTCGGGCTTGCCGGAGGTCAGGGTGGCGAGCTCGTCGACGATGATCAGTCGCGCGGGACGTGCGGGCTTTCCGAGCTCGGTCGCGACGGCCTCGCGTGCGCTCTCGAGCTGGTCGGCTTCGCTGCGTCGAAGGCTCTCCCCGCGCGGAGCGACGATGACGGATGCTTCGCCCCAGCGCGCGTCCTCGACACCCACGACGACGGCAGCGGTGAGACCGGGGATCGAACGGACGATCCGTTCGACCCGGTCGAGGGAAACGTTGATGCCGCCCGAGACGATCACGTTGTCGGCTCTGCCGTGCACGCGCACGACGCCGTCGTCGTCGACGATGCCGAGGTCGCCGGTGCGATACCAGCGGACGCCGTGCTCATCGCGCACGAATATGCGCTCGGTGAGCTGCGTGTCGCCGAGGTATCCGTCGGCGAGCATGGGGCCGGCGATCCACAGCTCACCGTCGACAGCACGCACGGCGACGTTTTCCAGCGGAACACCGTCGTACACGCATCCACCGCTCGTCTCTGATGAACCATAAGTGCGCACGAGCCGCACGCCGAGCGCGGCCGCGGCCTCACGGAGAGGTTCGGGCAGCGCCTGACCGCCGACCAGAATCGCCGAATAAGCCTGAAGCGCCGCACGCACGGACGCGTCGTCTGCAGCATCGATGAGCGTCGCGAGCTGGGCCGGCACAACCGATGTGAACAGCCGCTCGATCTCGCCCGACCCTGACATCGGACGCAGCATCGACAGCGTCGCCTCAGTGAATGCGCGCGTGGAGAATCCGTTCGCCAGCACGACCGGCTCGGTGCCGGCGACGATGGAGCGGACGAGAACCTGAAGCCCCGCCACGTAGCCCGCGGGCAGGGCCAGCAGCCACCGACCGCTGCCGATGCGCTCAGCAGTGGCCTCGGCGCTGGCTCGCAGCGCCTCACAGCTGAGCACGACCCGCTTCGGGATGCCACTCGACCCCGACGTCGCGATGACAGCGGCCGTCCCCTCGGGTACGGCATCCGTCTGCCCGCCTCCCAGCATTCCCAGCCCGAGCACGGTGTCGCCGTCGAGGGCCGCCCGCACCGCGTCGATGTCTACCCCCCCGCACGAATCGCGCAATTTGCTCCTCCCGCCCCCGTATTGCAGAAATTTCCGCGATTCGAAAGTCATGGCAGCGTCCTCAGAAGTGCCAGGGGAATGACGACCAGTCGGGATCGCGCTTCTCAAGGAACGAATCTCTGCCCTCGACGGCCTCGTCGGTGCCGTACGCGAGACGCGTCGCCTCACCGGCGAACACCTGCTGCCCGACCATCCCGTCGTCGACGGCATTGAAGGCGAACTTCAGCATGCGGATTGCCGTGGGCGACTTCGTCAGCACCGTGCGCGCCATGCGCAACGCCTCGCGTTCAAGCTCCGTGTGCGGCACGACCCGGTTCACGCTTCCCATCTCGTAGGCGCGCTGTGCGGAGTATTCCTCAGCCAGGAAGAACACCTCGCGGGCGATCTTCTGGCCCGTCTGGCGGGCCATGTACGCCGAACCGTATCCAGCGTCGAAACTGCCGACATCGGCATCCGTCTGCTTGAAACGCCCGTGCTCGGCACTGGCGACACTGAGATCGCACACGATGTGCAGCGAGTGCCCGCCGCCAGCGGCCCAACCCGGGATCACCGCGATGACGACCTTCGGCATGAAGCGAATCAGCCGCTGCACCTCGAGGATGTGCAAGCGACCCAACGCGGCAGAGGCCGCTGGGCCTTCGGTTGCTGACGGTTCGACAGGATCAGCGGTCGAAGCATACTTGTACCCGTCCCGGCCGCGAATCCGCTGGTCACCGCCTGAGCAGAACGCCCACCCGCCGTCTTTTGCACTGGGCCCGTTTCCAGTGAGCAGCACGGCGCCGATCTTCGGATCTTGCCGAGCGATGTCGAGCGCCCGGTACAGCTCGTCCACCGTGTGCGGGCGGAACGCGTTGCGCACCTCTGGCCGGTCGAACGCGATGCGCGCGACACCACCGTCATGCGTGACGTGCGCAGTGATGTCTGTGTAGTTTTCAGCACCCGGTGCGAGCACCCATTCCGCGGGATCGAAGAGTTCGGAAACCATGCTCACAGCCTATGCCGCCAGCTGCGCGCGCCGCGTCTTCAGCCACCCGTCGACGGTGTCCCAGACGGCGATGCCGACGATGAACGCACCGGTGAGCACCGCGAGGATGCGGAAGATGCCGCCCTCACCTGCCGCTTCCGCATCGCCCGCGGCGAACCCGTCTCCGCCGGCGTCGACGATGAAGGCAAGGAATTCGGGGTTGATCAGCTGACCGGTGACCAGCAGGTAAACCGCGCCAGCGGCGAACACGACGGCGAGCACGGTGTTCAAGACAGCGAGACTCGGTCGCCACCCCCGGCCGGCATAGACCGCGACTGCCAGTGCCGCCTCGAGCGCGATGAGAATCAGCGCGGCCGTGATCCACCACGGCCACAGCCCGGGGGCAAGGATCGGCAGCGCTGTCGTCTGCCCGCCCAGGCCCTCGGTGACATCGACCTCTCCGGTGGCCACGAAGACGAATCCGACGAAGCGATCCCACAGCAGAGCGCCGACGGCGATCGCGAGGAACACCACCGAGGCGATGAGATCGCTGCGGCTCGCACCGTCTTCGCGCACCTCGGGCAGCGAGTCGACCGACCATCTCACTCCGGTGTCGGCGCCGGTGCGTTCGAGCACGAAGAACACCAGCGTCGTCCAGAAGCACAGGTGCACGATGACCGAGAGGGTGATGGCGATCGTCTGGCCGATGATCTCGCCCACCGGAGCGTCCGAGATCACCAAGCCCACCGCCACCACGGCCGCCACCGTGACCGGAACGATCCACAGCAGCAGCTTCAGCAGTCGCCACCACGTGAGGAAGTACTTCGGCCCGATGAGGTGCAGCGGGCGGTCGGCGTAGCCGGCCGCGAGGATCGCGGGGTCACCGAGCTCTGTCAGCACGGTGCGCTCGGCATCCGCCTGATCCTCGCCCTGGTCGGTGCGCGCTTCGATGGCGTCGGCGATGGATGCTTCGAGCTCGACGCGCACGTCGTCTTGCGCCGACGGGTCGAGAGATTTCGTGACGGCGCCGATGTAGCGCTCGGTGAGTACGGCAGTCATGATCAGCTCTCCTGTTCAGGCGTGGTCGTGAGGGTGGCGATCGCTTCGGTGAGCGCGAGCCACTCGGTCGTGAGGGTGTCGGCGAGGCGAGTACCGGCCTCGGAGGTGCGATAGAACTTGCGCGGCCGGGCCTCGTCGGTGTTCCACTCGCTCGTGAGGTACTCCTGCTTCTCGAGTCGACGAAGCAGCGGGTACAGCGTGTTCGCATCGGTGGCGAAGCCGTGACGCTGGAGATCTTCGAGCAGGCCATAGCCGTAACCGGGTGTCCGCAGCAGTTGCAGACACGCGAGCACGACGGTGCCGCGCCGCAGCTCCTGCAGGTGTGTGTCGAATACCTCATCCATGTCCGCAACACTACTGTGTGTCACACACTATTGTCAACGACACATTGGTGCACGGCAGGTCGCGTCGGACACTTGTCTGTTCAGATCACAGATGTCGGTCGAAAACCTCGATACGAGCAGACATCCGTGATCTGAGCCGACAGGTGTCCTCGAAACCCGGGCCGCCCCGGAAGCTCGGCCGGGAAGGGGGCATGATGGGAGCATGCTCCCCGCGCTGGAAGATCTGCTCGCCACCGCCCGCGTCGTCGCACTGCCGATGACGACGCGGTTTCGCGGAGTCACGGTGCGCGAGGCGGTGCTGTTCGAGGGCCCCGAAGGGTGGGCCGAGTTCTCGCCCTTCACCGAATATGCGGATGCCGAGGCATCCGTCTGGCTCGCAGCGGCGATCGACTTCGCCTGGAACCCGCGACCAGCCGCACGACGCGACCGGATTCGGGTCAACGCAACGGTCCCGGCCGTCGAAGCGAGTCACGTGGCGAGCGTTCTCGCGCAGTTTCCCGGATGCCGCACCGCCAAGGTGAAGGTCGCAGCGCCGGGCCGCCAGCTGGCGGATGACGTGGCCCGCGTCCGTGCGGCACGTGAGGAACTCGGGCCGGAAGGACGCATCCGCGTCGACGCCAACGCCGCCTGGAACGTCGATGAGGCCGAGCGAGCATTGCACGCCCTCGCCGAGTTCGACCTCGAGTACGCCGAGCAGCCGTGCGCGAGCATCGAAGAACTCGCCGAGTTGCGCACGCGCGTGAAGCACATGGGCATTCCGATCGCCGCCGATGAGAGCGTGCGCAGGGCATCCGACCCGCTCGCCGTCGCACGCGCGGGCGCCGCCGACCTCGTCGTCATCAAGGCCCAGCCGCTCGGCGGCATCGCTCGCGCTCTCGACATCGTCGCCGAGGCCGGGTTGCCTGCCATCGTATCCAGCGCCCTCGACACCGCCATCGGCCTCAGCCAGGGCGCCGCTCTGGCCGCCGCGCTCCCCCAGCTCGACTATGACTGCGGCCTGGGCACAAGCGCGCTGTTCGCCCAGGACCTCGCCGATCTCTCACCGGCTGACGGCACGATTCCCGTCGGCCGTGTGGTCCCGCATGCCGACCGACTCGACAAGCGCGCAGCATCCGCTGATCGACGCGAATGGTGGCTCGAGCGCCTTGCTCGCTGTCACGCCGTGCTTGCAGCGTCCGCTGGCTGAGAAGCGCGCTTCGCGCAACAACCGCTCAGGCGCCGGCGGGGGCGATGATCAGCTCGACGATCTGGGCGAGAGCCTCCGCCCCGGTTCGATGCAGCTCTTCACCGTCGAGGCCCGCGATGACGCCACGCCCCATGCACCCTTCCCACTGCATGATCAGCATCTGTGCGGCAACGGCCACATCCACACGAAGCGCGAACAGCCCAGAGTCGACGATGCCCTGGATGATGCCTTCGATGCTGGCCATAAGGGCCTCTTCCTGCGCGACATAGGCCACACCGAACTCGACGTCGCGTAGAGCCCGGATGCGGATCTCGCTCATCAGCAGCACGCTGAGACGATCGTCTTCCCCGGATTCCATCACGCGCTGAACGAGGTCGATCGGGTCTGCAGCGTCGGTGAGCACGCCGGTCTCGACGAACTCGGCGATACGCGCCCCCACGGTCGCCAGGCGCCGCTCGGCGACGGCGGCAGACAACTGCAGGAACAGCTCGTCTTTGGAGTCGAAGTTCGAATAGAACGCCCCGCGCGTGAAACCAGCACGTTCGCAGATCGCCTCGACACTAGCGCCCTCCAGGCCGATCTCGGCGAAGATCTCGGCCGCCGCATCCAGCAGGCGCGCCCGCGTGTTCTCGCGTCGCCTCGTCACAGGAGTCGTCATAGTGTCCCTATTCTGCCGGTCCGGTGAGCTCTTCGCCCCTTCGACAGGCTCAACGAGCGAAGGGCCGCACTTCACACCCAGCACACAGTTTCGCCTACCGTTTTCCTCGTAGGATACACGTGCGTATCGGATACATCTCTGTATCCAAATCCCCAGCCGCACTCGGAGGAAGTCTGTGTCCACACTCCTGTCGTCGCTCGGACGCTGGTCATTCGCGCACCCGTGGCGCGTGCTCGTCGCCTGGCTGCTCGTGCTGGGCGTCGCCGGCGGCGGAGCGCTCGTGCTGAGCAGCGGCACGGATGACTCGTTCTCGATTCCCGGCACCGAGTCGCAAGACGGCCTCGAGCAGCTCTCCCGTTCGTTCCCCCAGGTCAGCGGCACGAATGCACAGTTCATCGTGGTCGCCGAGGACGGCTCCCGGGTCACCGACGACGACTACCGTGAGTCGATCGAGGATTCCGTCGGCGAGATCGAAGACCTCGAGGGTGTGCTCGCTGTCACCTCGCCGTACGACGAGATGGTCGAGGGAATGGTCAATGACGGCGCATCCGCCGCCATCGTGCAATTGCAGTTCGACGGGCAGAGCACCGGTGTCTCCGACGAGACCAAGGACGAGCTCACCGCCATGGTCGATGATCTGCGCGAAGAGCTGCCGGAGGGCTCACAGCTGAAGCTCGGCGGCGACCTGTTCGCCATCTCCATTCCCGGCGTGACGATCACTGAGGCGATCGGGCTCATCATCGCTCTTCTCGTGCTGGTCGTGACGTTCCGCTCGTTCGTGGTCGCAGGTCTTCCGCTGCTGACCGCCGTGCTCGGAGTCGGCATCTCGATGGCCGGCATCTTCGCAGCCACGGCATTCGCCACGGTTTCCTCGACGACTCCCCTGCTTGCCCTCATGCTCGGCCTCGCCGTCGGCATCGACTACGCGCTGTTCATCATGGCTCGCCACCAAGATCAGGTGCGCGACGGTGTCGACCCCGAGGAGTCAGCCGCCCGAGCCGTCGGAACGGCCGGTTCGGCCGTCGTCTTCGCCGGCATCACCGTGCTCATCGCCCTGATCGGCCTCAGCTTCGCCGGCATCCCGTTTCTCACCACGATGGGTATTGCAGCCTCGGTCGCCGTCGCCATCGCGGTGGCCATCGCCGTGACGCTCACCCCCGCCGTTCTCGGCTTCGTCAAGGGACGCGTCGTCGGCCGTCCCAAGAAGCGCAAGCAGCCGAAGAAGGGCGCGAGCCCGCGCCGCGGGTTCAGCTCACGCTGGGTCGGCGGTGTGACCAAGCATCCGATTCTCACCTCCATCGCCGTCGTGATCGGGCTCGGCGTCGTCGCCATTCCGGCCCTCAGCCTCAACCTGGCGCTGCCGAACGCGGGAGTGCTCCCGAAAGACAACGAGGCGCGCCAGAGCTACGACCTGGTCGCTGAGGAGTTCGGCGCCGGGTTCAACGGCCCCCTCATCCTGACCGGCACGATCGTGACGTCGACCGATCCGCTGGTACTGATGGAAGACCTCGGTGATGCCGTCGCCGAGATCGACGGGGTCAAAGAGGTCGCCCTGGCCACCCCCAACGAGACAGCCGACACCGGCATCGTGCAGGTTATTCCCGAGACGGCGCCGGATGACCCCGCCACCAGCGACCTCGTCCGCGAGCTTCGCTCGCACCACGGGGAATGGCTCGACGAATTCGGCATCGATGTGAAGATCACCGGCTTCACCGCCGTCGCCATCGATATCTCCGACCAGCTGGGCGGGGCGTTGCTGCCGTTCGGAGTCTTCGTGATCGGCCTGTCACTCATTCTGCTGACGATCGTGTTCCGGTCGCTCTGGGTGCCGATCACTGCGGCGCTGGGATATCTGCTGTCGATCATCGCCGGGTTCGGCATCGTCGCGGCGGTGTTCGAGTGGGGCTGGCTCGCCGAAGCTCTGCACGTGGCGAAGGTCGGCCCGATCATCAGCTTCATGCCGATCATCCTCATGGGCGTGCTGTTCGGCCTGGCGATGGACTACCAGGTCTTCCTCGTCTCGCGCATGCGTGAAGACTACGTGCACGCGCTCCGTGCCCTGCGTCAGTCGAAAGCTCCCGGCATCGAACCGACGCGGCCGGAGCGCCGCAGGCTCGCCCAAGAGGCGGTTCGCTCCGGCTTCACGGGTTCGGCCAAGGTCGTCACGGCGGCGGGTCTGATCATGTTCGCCGTGTTCGTCGCATTCGTGCCCGAGGGAGATTCCTCGCTCAAGCCGATCGCACTGGGCTTGGCCGCTGGTATCGCGATCGACGCGTTCCTCGTGCGCATGACGCTCATCCCCGCGCTCATGGCGATCCTCGGCGAGCGCGCCTGGGAGATCCCCCGGTGGCTGGAGAAGATCCTGCCCTCGGTCGACATCGAAGGCGAGGCCGTCGAACGCGAGCGTGATCTCGAGGCGTGGCCAGGAGATGACTCGGTCGTGGCCGCCGACGATCTCGTGCTCACGGCGGATGCCCCGGTTCTCGACGGCGTCTCGCTGCGCGTCGCCGGCGGCTCGGCGCTGATCGCGACCGGTGACGACTCCCGCGCGCATCGCGTGCTCGCTCTGGCGGTCGCCGGGCGCCTGACGTCGGATGCCGGAAACCTGCGCGTCATCGGGCATCTGCTTCCCGGGCGAGCCGCGTGGGTGCGTCGCCACGTCGGTTGCGTGCTCGTGACCGACGCCGACGCCGCACTCGGCGATCTGCAAGAGGCTCTGCGCGGGCACTCCGAGCTCGTCGTGATCGACGGCATCGACCGCTTCACCGGTGGCCAGCGCGATCAGGCGACGGCGATGCTGCAGGATGCCGCATCCTCTCGCACGCTCGCCGTGTTCGCCACGGCCTCCGATCCCCACCTGGCGCAGGCGATCCTGGCCGAGGCAGCGTGGCCCGACGCCGAAATCCTCGATCTCGCCGCTGACACAGCGCGCGCCACGCACTCCGACACGACTGAGGTGAACGCATGACCCTCTCCATCGAACGGGCTCGCTCTCGGCGGCCCATCACCTGGCTGACGCTCCTCGGCGTCCTGCTGCTTCCGGCCCTGGTCGGCGGCGTGCTCGTCGCAGCCCTGCAGAACCCGACCGAGCGGCTGGACTCGATGACCGCGGCCATCGTGAACCTTGATGAACCCGTCACGATCGACGACCAGTACACGCCGCTGGGCCGCCAGCTCGCCTCGGGTCTCGTGGAGGGCTCGGACGAGCTCGACTCCAACCTCACGTGGGTGATCTCGAATGAGGACGACGCCGCCGACGGCCTCGCCGAAGGTCGGTACCAGGCGGTCATCACGATTCCCGAGGAATTCTCGGCTGCGGCGACCTCGTCGGGCCAGGCGATCTCGGACGGCGGCGGAACACCCGAGAAGGCGACGATCGAAGTCACCACCCCCGACGACGGCCTCATCGCCGACGACCTCATCACCGGTCAGATCGCGACCGTGGCGACCTCGACCATGGGCACGATGCTGTCTGAGGCGACCACCGAGAACATCCTGGTCGGCTTCACCACGATCGGCGATCAGATCGGCGAAGCAGCAACGGGAGCGCACGAGCTCGCTGACGGTGCGCGCACCGCTGCCGACGGCGCCGCTGAGCTGCCCGACGGCGCGGCACAGCTGGCCGACGGCGCCACGCAGCTCGGATCCGGCGCGGGCGAGCTCGCCACCGGACTCGGTACGATCGCAACCAACACACGCGATGTCGCCACGGGTGCGAGCGATCTCGGCACGGGGCTCACCGACGGCGCGGCTACGCTCGAAGCCCCGGACAGTGATCTGAATCAGCTCGCCGGCGCCGCGTCGACAGGTGCAGGCTACGCGAAGACGGCAGCCGACCAGACAGCCGCGCTGGCGCAGAACCTCGGCGCGAATGCGCAGTCCCTCGGCGGCAATGCCGCCACACTCGGTGACCTCGCAGCCGAATGCTACGAAACCGGCGCGGGCGCGGAATTCTGCGCTCGCCTTGCGTCAACCGCACAGGCCGTCGGAACGGATGCAGCCGCAATCGGTGGCAACGCCGAAGCCGCCGGAGTAGCGGCAGTCTCCGCCGGAACGGCCAACGGCTACGCCGCCAACATCTCGACGGGCGTGGGCGCCCTGCCGAGTGCTCTGGCGTCCCAACTGCGCGAGGCAGGAAACGGCGCGCAGGCCCTCGCCGCCGGGCTCACCCAGCTCGCTGACGGCGTCGACCAGTCGGCATCCGGGGCCTCAGAGCTCGGCAACGGGGCGATCTCGCTGAGCACCGGCGCCACCTCACTCGCCGACGGTGCAACCGAGCTCGCGGACGGCATGGACGAGCTGGCCACCGGAACGAACGACCTCGCCGACGGTCTCACGACAGCGACCGAGTCGCTGCCGTCGTTCGACGACCAGGAGTCGAGTTCCATCGCCTCGGTCGTCGCCGATCCGGTGACGAGCGGCACCGCGGCGAACACGATCTTCGGCCCGACCGCGATTCCGCTGCTCGCCGCCGTTGTGCTGTGGTTCGGCGGACTCGCCTCATTCCTCGTCATGCGCTCCCACCCCGAGCGCACGCTGACCTCGCGTCGTTCATCTGCCGCCCTGGCGCTGCGCGCTTTCGTCCCCGCCGCGGCCATCGGTGCCGCGCAGGGCGTGCTGGTGGCGCTGATCGTGCAGTTCGTGGCCTCGTACGACGCCGCGACGTGGTGGGCCTTCGCCGGTACCGCCGTCGTCGCCGGAGTCGCCTTCGCCGCCGTGAATCAGGCGCTCGTCGCACTGCTCGGCGGCATCGGCCGCTGGGTCAGCGCCCTCATCGGCGTCGTCGCGGTCGCCACCGGGCTCATCTCGACGGTGCCCGGATGGCTCGCGTCGATCGGTGCGGCGCTGCCAACCGCCCCGGCGTTCACCGGGCTCATCGCCGCGAGCGGCGGCGCGATCGCCGGACTGATCGTGTGGGCGGTGCTGTCGTTGGTCGCGACCACACTCGTGGTGACGCTGAGGCGTAGCACGTCAGCCAAGGCGGTGCTGGCTGCCACGTAGCATCCGCTCGCGCGCCGGTGTCGCGTCCGGCGTCCGCCTCTGCCTTCCACCTCTCTGTCGTCTACGGCAAAACTCTGGCACCCGATGACTGGGCTGCTCTCGCGCGCACCGTACACCGCGACCTGGCCGAACCGCCTGTTTGCCGCATCACCGAGGCCGAACTCGTCTGGTACTCGGGCAGTGTCGAGCACGCCGAGACCGTCGCCCTCAGGGGAGCACGCGCAATCCGGAGGTGTGCCCGTCCACCGGCGCCCGCCGATTCAGCTCAGGTCGCTGTCTGCGTGTGCGACCAGCGCATCGACGCTCGCCCGCTGCGGCAGACTGGGCGAGGCTCCCCGTTTCGTGACGGCCAACGCGCCCGCAGCCATGCCACGCGTGATCGCGTCCGAAAGCTCGAAGCCTTCCGCCAGTCCCGCAGCCAGGTACCCGGCAAAGGCGTCGCCGGCCGCCGTGGTATCGACGCTCTGCACAGCGAACGGCTCAAACTGTGTGGCTCCTTGCGCGTTGACCAGCACAGCACCGGTAGAGGCCATTGTGATGAGAGCGTTGTTCGTCCCACGTGCACAGAACCACTGCCCGGCCCGGATAGCACTGTCGAGGTCGGTGACCGGAATCCCCGTCAACAGCGAAGCTTCTGTCTCGTTCGGCGTCACGATATCGATCGATCGCCAAATCTGCGGATCGAGTTCGACCACCGGTGCTGGGTCGAGCACCACAGTCATCCCGGCTGCCTTGCCAGCCGAAACCGCGCTGTATGCGGTTTCCGACGGAACCTCCAGCTGTGTGAGCAGAACGGATACCTGTGACGACAGCACCGAGAACGCTTCATCAACGTGCTGGGCGTCGAGTCGACTGTTGGCGAGCGGCACCATCACGATGTCGTTCTCGCCAGATGCATCAACACGGATATGCGCCACCCCTGTGGCTCCCTCGAATTCACGAACGTGAGAGATATCAACGCCGTACCCATCCAACGCAGACACGACGAGGTCCCGGAACGGATCAGTGCCGACGCATCCGATCAAGTACGTGCGCGCGCCCGCGAGAGATGAAGCCACGGCCTGATTGGCGCCTTTTCCGCCGAGCACCAGCGTGAGGTCGTCACCGAGAACGGTCTCTCCACGCGCCGGCAGTCGCTGTGAGAACGTCGTGACGTCGGCGGTGATGCTTCCCACCACGACCACGCCAGCACCGCTGTGATCTGTGAGGTCGTCACTGTGCGTCGTCATGGTGCTCCCTATTGTGAAGCTGATCGCGCGCGATAGTTAGGACTCGTCGAAACGCGCTGAGGTCTGTCCACATCGTCTCGGGCGTGGTCTGCGCACGCTGCAATGACCAGCCCCGGTGAGAGATTCCTCCGTCGATCATCAGATTGTCGGCCATGCCGTGCTGTTCGATCATCTCACCGTCGGGTGACACCAACCGGCCCGATTCGATAGTGGCCGAACCAAAATAGTCGGTCGCCCGGACGCTGTAATCACGCGGGTCGTTGGTGAAGCCGTAGGCAGGCTTTCCCTGCGCGATCATGTAGCCGAGCTCGAACACCGTCCCGACATCAGCACTGATACCGCGGAAGGGGGTGAGGTTGGCGATGCAAAGATCGGCATCGTCCATCAGCTCTTCGTTGAGCCGGCTAATCTCCTCGCCGAACGCCCGTGGATCTTTCTCATCGCGTTCCATGAAATCAGCGTGCCGACGCGTCGGCGCGAAACCGAACTCAGCGAGCGCTTCCCTCTTACGATCAATCAGCTCACGGCCGCCGGGAAGAAAGACTTCCGGCCCAGCCAGATAAACTTTGAGCATTGGTTCCGTCTCCATCTCGATGAGATTCTTCAGATCAGGCGATCACCGCGGTGAGTTCCTTCTGACGCTCGGCGGCTCGGCGCGCGATCGTCTCGACGTCGGCGGTGAGAACCTCGCGGTCAGAGACCACCACTTCGCCGTCCACGATGACAGTGTGCACATCACTGCCATTGGCGCAGTCATACAGGAACGCCTCTGCCGTGCTGTAGCCCGCGGCATCCGCGCTGTCGGTCGCGACCAGCACGATGTCAGCGCGCTTGCCCACCTCAAGGCTGCCGATCTGCTTCTCCAGGCCCATCGCCCTGGCACCGCCGTTGACCGCCATCTGCAGCGGCTCGGCCGCCCGGACATCGTTGCGGTTATGCACGGGAGTTCCGTGCACGAGCTGCTGACCGATGCGAGTCAACATCGCAACGCGGAACATGTCCAACGTGCCGAAAGAGCCCACGCCATCGGTTCCCAAGCCGATGGAGACTCCTCGGCGCCACATCTCAAGCGCGGGCGGATGCCCGATCGCGTAGTTTCCCTTGGCGCAGTGGCACGCACTCGTTCCGCGAGAGGCGAACTGCCCGATGTCGGCGTCGTTCAAGAACACCGAGTGCGCACAGTGCAGCGTCTCATCGAACACGCCAAGGTCGATGAGGTAGTCGACGGGTCGGAGTCCGAACTGCTCCAGAGAATGATCGATCTCATACGTGCCCTCCACCAAGTGCGTGTGAACCTTCACGTTGCGCTTGCGGGCCTCACGATGAATGTCGACGACCAGCCCCGGAGAACAGGTGATGATCTGCCGCAGGGACATCCCGCCGGTGACTCGCGGCGACGCCCCCGGGCCGGAGGCGAGGCTCTCGACGACGCGGACGTTCGCCTCCACCGCTTCATCCCGGGTCATCAGCATCGAATCCGGAATCCGCGAGCCACCGTCCATCGTCGAAAGCGAGACAGAGCCGCGGATGCCGGTCGACAGCGCCGCCGCCGCCATGCGCTCGGGATGAGGTCCACCGGCCTCGAAGAAGGTCGTGGTGCCGCTACGGAGCATCGAGGTGTAGGCCAGCTCTCCCGAGAGCTCGACGTCTTCCGCGCGGAGCGCGGCCTCGAACGGCACATAATACTCGCGCCATGTCGGCACCCGCAGATTGCCCACCTGAGCCAGTGAGGTTATGAGCCCACGCATCATGGTCTGGGCCGAGTGCATGTGCGCATCGATCAGGCCCGGAATGGCGATCTTCCCGCCGGCGAACACCCGGTTGTCGGTCGTCCACTCGCGGGTGATGTCGGATGTATCGCCGATGGCGACGATCTCGCCCCCGTTGATGACGATGGCGCCGTCGGCGATGATGCGGCCTGCGCCGTCGAAGGTGACGACGTACGCGTTCTGGATGATGGTCTCTGCTGTCTGAGGTGTCATGAGCGTCCCTTGTGCTTGTGTCATCGAAGAAGAAATCTGCTTAGTCGGCCATGCCGAGCCGCCGGAGCACCATGCGGTCGATCCAGCCGATGAGGCCGTAGACCACCAGCACGATGACGACCAGCACCACACCCGCTGCCCACAGGGTGAAGTAGTCGGCGTTGACCGCAGCCATGATCAGCAGGTTGCCGAGACCCTTGCCCGTTGCCAGCCACTCAGCCAGAGTCGCGCCCGTGATAGCTGCGGGAATGGCGATGCGAGTGGATGCCGTGATCGACGGGATCGCGTAGAGAATGCGCACACGCCGAGCAGCGGAGACGGCGGACCCGCCCGACGCGCGGATGACGTCGATCGCTCCCTCGGGAGTGGCTCGCAGTCCCATCATCACGGTGACGAGCGTGGGGAAGAAGACCACCAGTGTCACCACGACAGTCACACCGAGCAGGTCGCGGCCGAAGACGAGGACGATCACCGGCGTGAGCGCGATCAGCGGAACCGAACGGAGCATGATCGCCAGAGGCATCACCGCTCTGCCGAGCCCCTCGAACGCCACCATGATGACCGCCGCGATGACGGCGATGAGCGTGCCGACGACGAATCCGACGCTGGCATCGATCGCTGTCTCGACGAGCGCGGTTCCGAACTGTCCCCAGAAAACCGACGCGGGGGCACCCGTCACAGGGTTGCTCTCGAAGAGGAACTGCACGATCTCCCACGGCGACTTGGTGAAGTACGCGTCCAGCTGGAACACCGTGCGCAGCATCTGCCAGAATCCGAGCAGCACGACGGCCGACACGAGGGAGCCGAGGATCGCCTGCGTGTGACTGAGGTTCTGCGCCTCGGTGCCCGCGACGGTCGTGCCGACCGACGCCCCACGACCGGCCCACGGCATCGCCACACGTGCGATGAGCGTGATGGCCCCGTAGCCCGCCGATGCGAGCAGTCCGATGAACACGGCGATGGCCCACGTGCGGTCGATGAGCAGCTGCTCCTGAGCGTTCACCAGGATCGCGCCGAGGCCCTCGGACGCACCGAAGAACTCACTGATGAGCGAACCCAGCAGCGCCGCGGGAACCGCGATCTGAAGCCCTGCGACAAGGCTGGGGGCGGCCGATGCGAAGCGGACGTAGCGAAGTCTGCTCCAGGTGCCGCCACCACTGGCCGTCACGACGTCCATCGCTGACTTATCGGCCGAACGCAGCCCCAGGAGGATGCCGATGAGCAGCGCGAAATACACCTGCAACGCTGTGATGGTGATGCCGAAGGCCTCGCCCTTGAGCGAAACGACCAGCACCGGTGCGATGGCGATGAACGGGATGACGTGAACGACGATCGCCACCTTGATCACGATTGCCTCGATCGAGGGGATCGCGATGCAGAGCACTGCAAGGGGCAGAATCACCAGCACCCCGACGACGAACCCCTTCACCGCGATATCGAGGCTCACGGCAGCATTGGCCCAGAGCAGCCCCCAATCCGTGATGACCTGCTGGACGAGCGTCCGGGGGTACGGCAGCACGTATCGACCTTCGAACGCGAACGCGACTGCCGTCCAGGCAGCGACGACGATGACTGCGACGAGCGCCGGTGTGCGCACGCTCTTCAGCAGACTCATCCCCTTCTTCGGCGACGGCTGCGCCTCGACGGTGCGTGTGGCGGTCGTGCTCATGATGCGTCGGCCACGGTCTGCTCAGCGGACTTGATCGCGAACAACCGGTTAGACAACTCGCCGGCTAGTGCGTGGAACTGCGGGCTCTGCTGCACAGCGGGCAGACGGGGGCGCTCGATATCGATGTCGACGACGGTGTCGATGCGTCCGGGGCGCGCAGCCATGACGAACACCTTGTCGCTCAGGAACACCGCCTCATCGAGCGAGTGGGTCACGAGAAGCGTCGTCGTCGGACGCTCCGTCCAGATGCGCTGCAGTTCGATGTTCATCCGCTGACGCGTCATGTCATCGAGCGCGCCGAAAGGCTCGTCGAGCAGGAGCACTTCAGGCTCCAGGACGAGCGATCTCGCGATCGCGACGCGCTGACGCATGCCGCCGGACAGCTGCGACGGTCGCGCCTTCTCGAAGCCCTTCAGCCCAGTGAGGGCGATGAGGTCGCCGATGGCCTTCTTATCGACACGACGACCCGCCACCTGCAGCGGCAGGGCGATGTTCGATTCAACGCTGCGCCACGGCAGGAGCGCGGAATCCTGGAAGGCCACACCGATGCGATGTTGCGCCTGCACCTCGGCAGGGGTGGATCCCAGCACGCTGATCTGGCCGGATGAGGGCGAATCGAGTCCGGCGAACATCCGCAGCAGTGTCGACTTGCCGCATCCCGAGGGGCCGATGAGCGCCACGAACGATCCGACCTCTGTCGAGAGTGTCACATCCGACAGCGCCTTCACCTCACCACCCTTCACCTGGAAGGTCTTGTCGATGTTCTCGGTGGCGAGCCCGGTCTTCGGAGCCATTGTCCCGTCTCCGTTCCGTCAGTTCGCGTCGAGTGTGTCGACGCTGAAGTCGACGTCGAAGAGATCGGCCGCTTGGACGTCGAGGCCGATGGCGTCGAAGAAGTCCTGCTGCGACTGGACTCCCTCGTCGGTCACCACGAGCAGACCGGCTTCCTGCGTGGACGCGGAGGCGAGTTCAGCCCAGACCTCGGCGCTGGCGGTCTGACTCTCCAGCTCGAGGCCGAGCTGCTCGCCGAAGACGTCGACGACGACCTGTGCGGCGCCGGCCGGATCGGCGACGGCATCCGCGAGACCGCGCTGGGTAGCCTTGAGCATGCCGGCGATGGCCGCGCGCTTGCTCTCGTCCTCAAGGGAATCCTCACGCACGACCAGCAGGTTGCTCCAGCGGTTGAAGCCGTAGTCGCCGAGACGGATCTCGTTCACCTCGATGCCCTGCGCACGGATGGCGACAGGCTGGTTGGCGACAGCGCCCGTGATGGCGTCGACCTCACCGGAGACGAGCGAAGCCGGGTCTGTCGCACCGGTGACCATGTTGACCTTGTCGTAGTCCACACCGGTCAGCGCGAAGAACGGACCGTAGGTGCGAGCATCGGTCTCGTAGACACCGAGGCGCTTGCCTTCGAGGTCCTTCGGCTCGGTGATGCCGCTGTCTGCGAGAACGACCACCGCCGAGGGAGACGTCTGATAGATGGCGCCGACGGCGACGAGCGGAGCACCCGCCTCGACGGCGTTGGCGAGCGATTCGCTCGTGAGTGCCCCCATCAGCACGTTGCCGCTGACGATCTGGGCATCGGCGACGACTTGGGGGCCACCGGGCTCGATAGTGAGATCGACCCCTTCCTCTTCGTAATAGCCCTTCTCGTCAGCGACGAGCATGGGCATCGACTCGACGTTCGGCAGCCAGCCGAGCTGGAACGACGCCTCGACCAGCTCGTCGCTGCCGGCGGGGGTCTCGGCTGCACACGACGAGAGACCGATCGTGACCGCTGCGGCGCCGAGCACAGCGATCGAGCGTGTGAGAGAGGAATTGATTTTCATAACTGCTCCTTTGAAGTTGATGCGTGGTCGATGCGGAGATTCCGCGGTGTCTTCAGACGGTCATGAGATCAAGCAGAGCGGGCCGGTCGAATTCGAGGGGAAGGGTTATCGATCTTCTGCTGGTCAGAGTGTCGGCCCAGTCGACGATCGACGCACCGTGGGCGACGCCGTTGTCATAGCCGACAGTGATCGGGTGGGTTTCGGCGCGCGTCACACAATCGGGGTCGAGCGCGACAGCCATGGCAAGGGGGTCCGCACGTCCGTAGTCCACACTCGCGGCATAGTCGGAGTCAGTGCGCAGCCGGTGTTCCATGATCAGTCGCAGTTGTGCGGAAGTCGCCGAATCGCCCCGCCAGAAGTCGCGCATCTCTGATTCACTGAAACGGTTCTGCAGGCACACGTCCCACGTGATCAGAGAGAGGTTCGAGAACGCACCGAGGACGATTTCGGCGGCGGCAGGGTCTGCGAAGAAGTTGAACTCGGCGTTGACGGATGCGTTGCCGAAGCCTGCCGGACTGCCGCCCATGACCACGACACGACCGACCATAGAATCCAGGTCAGGCTCCAGTTGCCGTGCCACCGCGAGATTGGTCAACGGTCCGAGTGCCACGATAGTCAAGTCACTGCCGAATTCACGCGCAAATTCCACGATCTTCACCGCCGCGTGACCCTCCGAGACCGGGCTGAGCGGACCACCGTCTCGCGGACAGCCGCCCAACCCGTCCTCACCGTGGATGTGCGTCGCAGCTTCGCGAGCCCCGAGCAGCGGTCCGGCGCATCCGCGGTAGATCGGGGCATCCGGTGACATCGTGCCGAGCAGCCAACGGGCGTTCTCGGTCGTGGTCTCGAGGTCTACATTGCCGAAGCTCGTCGTAATCACGAGTTCGTCTGCGGGGATTCGATGAGCGGCCATCGCGATGGCATGAGCATCGTCCAGACCCGGGTCAGTGTCAATCAGAAACATGCGCCATCGCCTTGTCGGTGTAAAATCGATTTTGCACCAACGTAGAGGACGTTTCGAGGAACTGCAACCTAAACGCGAAAGTTTGCAGGCAGCCCGCTCGATCCGTCGTTTGTGTAGAGTTCGATCGTTCGGGCACGCCAGAGAATGAGGGAGACGCGTATGGTTGAACGCCCGAAGCGAGTGACGATCGCCGACGTCGCAGCTGCAGCGGGAGTCGCCCAGGGAACTGTGTCGCACGCCCTCCGCGACAAGGGACGCGTAGACCCTCGAACTCGCAAACGCATAAAAGCTATCGCGGCTGATCTCGGCTATCGACCCAGCGTTCGTGCCCAAAGACTGCGAGGAGGGAGTTCCCACACAATCGCACTCGTCACTGCGCTACCGCCGTCGATCGTCGGCGAGGCGGCACGACTGGACTTCTTCCTCGAACTGGCGCTGCCGATCGCACATGCGTGCATCGACCACGGATACTCCCTCGTCCTTGTGCCCCCCGTCGAGGACCCCGACCACTTGGCCACGCTCGACATCGACGGCGCGATCGTCGTCGACCCTCTCGAACACGACAGCATATGCACAGACCTGGTGCAGCGCGGAGTGCGCGTCGTCGCAGTAGGCGACCCGGGGAAGGGAATCGTCGACGGCGTCGTTGATCGCCACGACGGCGGCGCATCGCTCGTCGTACAACATCTTCGATCGCAAGGTGCTCGCCGTATCGGAGCGCTGCTGAGTAGCGAGCGACACACGACAGCGCGGGCGGTCGAGATGTACCTGGCGGGCCAGCCGACAGGTTCGGCGGACGATGTCGTCACGTTCACCGCGCCCACCGCTGGGGGCGAAGATGCTGGCCGCCGAGCGACCCTCGACGCTCTGGACCGGTTCCCGGATCTCGATGCCGTTTACGCGCCGCTCGATGCATTCGCCGTAGGCGCGATCCGTGCGCTGACGGAACGCGGGCGCGCTGTGCCGGACGACGTTCTCGTAGCCACCAACTACGACGGGCGCCGCGCCGCCGCCTCCGATCCGCCCATCACCGCACTCGATCTGAACTTACCCGGGCTCGCACAATCCGCTGTTGAACTGCTCATGGACGTGCTTGCGGGTCAGCCGGGCGGAACGATGCCAGCGCCTGACGTGCGATTGCGCGTAAGGCAATCGACCCAGCGAACTCTCCCTCACGCCGATCCGGATCGTGGGCTCGCGTAAGAGAACGGCTCAGCTCAGCTCAGCTCAGCCCGCTGTACGCGTGCAGCCCCTTGAAGAACACGTTCACGATCGTGAAGTTGAAGATCACCGCGCTGAAGCCGACGATCGACAGCCAGGCCGACGGGTTGCCGCGCCAACCGCGGGTCGCGCGGGCGTGGATGTATCCGGCATAGAGCACCCAGACGATGAACGTCCAGGTTTCTTTGACGTCGAAGCCCCAGTAGCGCCCCCAGGCATCCTGAGCCCAGATGGACCCGGCGATGAGCGTGAAAGTCCAGAAGATGAAGCCGATGATCGCGAAGCGGAACGCCGTGCCTTCGAGCCGATCGGCTCCGAGAAGTGTGCCGAGGAAACGCGGACCGGGCTTCTCAGCCTGCTCGGCGATGCGGCGCTCGCGCCGGCTCTGCATCAGCTGCAGCACCGAGAGCGCACCGGCGAGAGCGAAGAACGCCGTGGCCAGCGATGCGACGAACACGTGGATGACGAGCCAGACGCTCTTGAGCGGATCCATCAGCGGCACGACGTCAACATAGAAGCTCACAGCCGCCGCGCCCATCAGCACGATCACGAGCCCGGTGATGAATGTGCCCAGGTAGCGCAGGTCGATGCGGGTGATCACAACCAGGTAGACGAGCACGATCAGCACCGTGCCGGTCATGGCGAACTCGTAGAGGTTTGCCCACGGCACGCGTTCTGCCGCGATCCCGCGCAGCACGGTCGCCCCGACATGGAACAGGAACGCGAGCACCGTCAGCGTCGTGCCGATACGCGCCATCACGTAGCGCGGTTTCGATTCCTTTTCGGATGCCGCGGCCCCGGCCGGCGGCTCATCGCTACGCACCGCTGGGGCGCCAGCGCCGACGAGTTCTTTCTCTCGTATGAGCCGCGCATCCGACGTGACCTCGGAGCGGCGCGCCAGGTCAAACGCGTAAGCGATGAAGGCGGCGGCGTAGATCGCGATCGCCGTCCAGATGAACAGGATCGAGAGAGAGTCGAGGTCGGGCATGAGCTCATTCTACTTTCGGGGCTGCGGAGAGGGAGGAGCATCGAGCAGGCGCGCGTGCCCAGTGGCGAGGTCATCGACGGCGGCGGCGAGAGTGGGGTCTTCCCCGCGGGCGAGTCCGGCGTACTCGAGCCGTACCTCTCCCCCGGCTACGACCGCTTTGACCCACATGCGGCGCCGGGGCACGAACAGGGCGAGCATGAGACCCGCGAGAGCGAGCAGCGCGAACACCAGCACCCACACAGCCGACTCGTCGTGATGGATCTGCAGGGAGACGAATCGCTTCACGGACTCGGAGTAGTCGGTCGCTGCCGCCGGCGACTCGTCTTCGAACGTGATGGTGCCGCGTCCGCCGGGCAGGTCGGCGGTCTCACCCGGCTGCAGCTCGATCGATTCGACGTCGGTGGTGCGGCCGGTGAGTTTGGTGAGCTCTTCTGTATCGAGCACGTAGACCGATCGGGGCGTGCCGTCGTCGATACCGAGGTCGCCTTCGTAGACGTCGAGGGTGAGCAGGGGAGCTGCGAGGTCGCCATACGCAGACGCGTATGCGCCCGTTTCGAGTTTCGCCGCGGTCGGGTAGAAGAATGCGGCGATGCCGAGTTGCTCGGGCATCCCGTCGGTGACCTTGATCACGCCGAGCGAGGTCAGGTTGTTGTCCTGCGGGAGGAACGGCACCGAGTTGCTGTAGACGACATCGCCGTCCGCGTTTCGCACGGTGATAGTGGGGGCGTAGCCGTTGCCGAGCAGATAGATCTTGTCGCCGGCGATCGGCAACGGGTGGTTCACACGCACAGAGCCTTCACGGGTCTCGCCGTTCTCGCGCACCGTCACGTTGGCGGAGAAGTCGCCAGCCTGGCCGGAAGCTGCGGAACCGTATTCCTGGTAGGTCACGTCGAAGGAGTCGAGCGTCATCGCATAGGGGCTGAGCGCGTCATCGCTGACGAAGCGTCCGCGGTTCATCGACTCGTAATCCAGCAGCGTGTTGACGAAGGTCTGCCCCTCGACGACGACACGCTGGCCGGTGTAGGCGAAGCTGCCGCCGACGCCGACGGTGATGAGCACGCCGACCAGGGCGAGGTGAAACAGCAGGTTTCCGGTCTCGCGCCAGTATCCGCGCTCCGCTGACACCGAGTAGGTGCGGCCCGAGCGGCCGTTGGCGTCGTAGCGCTGCACGCGGTATCCGAGTGCCCCCAGCTGTTTGTGGGCGACGTCGATGGTGCGGGATGCCTCGGCCTCGGCATCCGCTTCGTCGATGGTACGCACCGCCTCACGGTGATCTTCGAGTCGGCTCAGACGCGCGGGCGTGCGTGGGGGCTTCGCTCGCAGGGCCTTGACATGGTGTTTGATGCGCGGGATAACGCATCCGACCAGCGATGTGAAAAGCAGCAGGTAGATGGCAGAGAACCACGGCGACAGATAAACGTCGAACAGGTCGAGCGCGTCGAGAATCGGGAACAGATCAGGGTTGTTCCGTTCCCACTGCGTGACGCCATTCGGGTCGGCCATCCGCTGCGGGAAGATCGACCCGGGAATCGCGGCGATCGCCAGCACCAGCAGCAGGATGATGGCCGTGCGCATCGAGGTGAGCTGGCGCCATCCCCACCGCAGCCAGCCGACGAAGCCGAGGCGCGGCTGGGCGATCGCACCGGCGTCGCCGTCGACGTGGTCTGACGGACGGAGCGGGTCGGACGCGTCGGGTTTCACAGCTTCCTTATCGGTCGAGGAGGAATCAGACCGGGAGGATGACACTGCCCATCACCGCCCCCAGGCGAGACATGATGTCGGTCCACAAGCCGGTGAGCATCAGGATGCCGAGCACGATGAGCAGTGCGCCGCCGATGATGTTGACGATGCGGATGTGGCGGCGCAGGAACCCGATCGCTTTGGTCGCCCAGCCGAATCCGAGGGCCACGAGCAGGAATGGGATGCCGAGGCCGAGGCTGTACGCAAGACCGAGGAATCCGGCGCGCACCGGATCACCGACGTTGATCGACAGAGCCATGATCGCGGTGAGCGTCGGGCCGAGGCACGGCGCCCAGCCGATGCCGAGCGCGATGCCGAGCAGCGGAGCGCCGATCAGGCCGGTCTTGGCGTCGACGTGGAAGCGCAGCTCGCGCTGCGCGAAGCCGAACAGGCCCAGGAACACCAGGCCCATGAGGATGATGACCACGCCGAGGATGCGCGTGATGATGTCACCCCAGCGAAGCAGGAAGATGCCGACCGTGCCGCTGAGCGCCGTCGTCGCGACGAACACGATGGCGAACCCGAGGATGAACAGCAGCACGCCGAGAACCAGTCGTCCGCGCGCCACGCCGCCGGCGCTCCGCTCACCCGCGGCGCTGTCGCCACCGCGTCGCGGCGCCACCGCGCCGCCCAGGAACCCGAGGTATCCCGGCACGAGCGGCAGCACACACGGCGAGAGAAAGGACACGAGTCCGGCGAGCATGGCGACCGGGATCGCGAGCCAGAGTGCTCCCGAGTTGATCAGCTCCGGGGTGTTCACACGCTCTCCGCGAGCGCGTCCCCCACGAGCGTGGAAAGAATGGACGGGCCATCAAGCGGCCCGACGATGCGTGCGGCGACGCGCCCCTGTTTGTCGAGGACCAGTGTGGAGGGGGTTCCCTGAATCGGCGCGTCTTTGGCGAACGCCAGCTTGGCCTCACCGCTGTCGACGTCGATCAGGCTCGGGTAGGTCACCCCGTAGGTCTCGGCGAACGCTTTAGCGGTGTCTGCCTGGTCGTAGATGTTGATGCCGACGAACGAGACGCCCTCGTCGGAGTACTCCTGCCAGACGTTCTCGAGGTCTTCGGCTTCGACGCGGCACGGCGCGCAGGCGGCGTACCAGAAGTTGACCACCGTGACATCACCGGCGATGTCGGCGCTGGAGAACTCCTCGCCGTCTTCGGTGACACCGGCGAACTCGACCGGGTCACCGCGATCTTCCGGCGCGATCTCGACGACGGCGCCGCTGGCTGAGATGTATCCCTTGTCGTCCCCTTCGAGATACTGCTGGGCTACCGGGTCAGGTGCGCACGCGGTCAGAGCGAGGCCGAACACCGCGGCGAGCGCGACTGTAGGCAACAAGCGGGAACGGAGCACATTCTCAGTTTACGCCGGGAATTCTATGGGAGATCTGGAAGGTTCGTCCGCCTCAGCGAACCATTGAACGAGCCCCGCTCGCTGCCGAAAGGGCATCTCAGCACGGTGCGCAGCCCGCACACCGTGTCGGATTGCCCTTTCGCGTGGTCGCGCGCCCCTTCGAAGGCCCGCAACCGGCTACCCGCTTGAGTCGACGCCGGATGCCGCGGCTAAACGGCGCCGAGGTCGATTCCCGCCGCCGCGGGCTCGGCGTAGTCGACTTCGCGCCACACATCTCCAACCCGTTCGAATGTGGTGACGCTCGACAACGCGCAGCGGCGCGTGCGCGGGTCGTGTTGCAGGCGTAGCCCGGCGACATGGAGGTGCGTGATCCAGATCGGTGCCTGGTGCGACACGATCACGATGTCACCGCTGTCGGTCTCGTGCCAGGCTGCGTTCATGGCGTCTTCCACCCGTGCGGCGATCTCTCGATAGGGCTCGCCCCAGCTGGGTACGGACGGCCTGCGCAGATGCCACCAGTTGCGGGGGTCGCGAAGAGCCCGGCTCATCTGTTTTCCCTCGAACACGTTCGTCGGCTCGATGACGCGCTCGTCGATGACCGGTTCGAGTCCGAAAAGTTCGGTGAACGGCTCCGCCGATTCCTGCGCGCGTTGCAACGGTGATGAGCGCAGCGAGCTCACCCGTCGCCCGAGTCCTGCGATGTGCTCGGCTGCGGAGCGCGCCATCCGCCGGCCCTCGTCGCTCAATCGGTAGTGCGGCAGCCGCCCATACAGAACCCGCTCGGGGTTGTGCACTTCGCCGTGTCGAACGAGGTGAAGCCGCTCGGCCGGCACGTCAGACCTGCCGGTACGTCGACGAGCCGAATCCGATGATGAGATTGCCGATGATAGGAATCAACCACAGCAGGAAGAACGAGAAAGCGCCGCCCTTGCCGAAGTTCGCGCCCTGTTTCACGGCGACGACGATCGCGAAGACGATGTTCACGATCGGAATGAGATACAGCAGCACGAACCATCCCGACATACCGGCGATCTTCACCAGGAAGATGATGTTCACGATGGGGATCAGCGCGAGGATGCCGGGATATCCGGCCTTCGAGAAGACTTTCCACAGCGCCACGGCGTAGAGGACGTAGAGCACGAGAATGAGGATGCCGCCGGTACCGGAGAACACCTGCGCGGCGTAGTCGTTGAGATCCATGCCCCCGAGTCTAGAGGGGCGCTTGACACGGGTCGGGGTGGCAGTGTGCAGCCCCGTAGAATGGGGGGATGCTTCGCACCCACACGACCGGCTCCATCAGAGCCGAACACATCGGTCAGACCGTCACCCTCACCGGCTGGGTCGATCGTCGTCGTGATCACGGCGGGGTCGCGTTCATCGATCTGCGCGATCAGTCCGGCATCGCCCAGGTCGTCATCCGCGACGAAGAGACCGCGCATCCGCTGCGCAGCGAATTCGTGCTGAAGATCACCGGCGAGGTCTCTCGCCGTCCCGACGGCAACGAGAACCCGAACCTGCCCACCGGCGACATCGAGGTCATCGCGACCGAGGTGGAGGTGCTGAACGAGTCCGCTCCTTTGCCGTTCCAGGTTTCCACGGGCCTCGGCGACGGCGACACGATCGGTGAGGATGTGCGGTTCAAGTACCGCTACCTCGACCTGCGGCGCCCTGCCGCGGCATCCGCTCTTCGACTTCGCTCGAAGGTCTACAAGGCGGTGCGCGACGTGCTCGATGCGCGTGAATTCGTCGAGGTGGAGACTCCGACGCTCACCAAATCGACTCCCGAGGGCGCCCGCGACTTCGTCGTACCCGCGCGTCTTCACCCTGGCAGCTGGTATGCCCTGCCCCAGAGCCCGCAGCTGTTCAAGCAGCTGCTCATGGTCGGCGGCATCGAGAAGTATTACCAGATGGCCCGCTCCTACCGCGATGAAGACTTCCGCGCCGACCGGCAGCCCGAGTTCACCCAGCTCGACATCGAGATGAGCTTCGTCGATCAGGAAGACGTCATCGAGATGATGGAAAGCGTCTTGACGGCGATGTGGAAGACCATCGACGTCGACGTGCAGACCCCGCTGCCGCGCATCACCTACGCCGAGGCAATGGCGAAGTACGGCTCCGACAAGCCCGATCTGCGCTTCGGGCTCGAGCTCGTCGAGGCGACCGAGTACTTCTCGGAGACGACCTTCCGCGTGTTCCAGGCCGAGTACGTCGGTGCGGTGCGAATGCCGGGCGGCGCTTCGCAACCTCGCAAGCAGCTGGATGCCTGGCAGGACTGGGCCAAGCAGCGCGGTGCCCGCGGTCTCGCGTACGTCCTCTTCAACGAGGACGGCACGCTCGGCGGCCCGGTCGCCAAGAACCTATCGGAGAAAGAGCAGGCCGGCCTCGCTGAACTGACCGGCGCCGAGCCCGGTGACTGCGTATTCTTTGCCGCCGGCGCGACCAAAGACTCGCGGGCGCTGCTCGGTGCCGCGCGCGTCGAGGTCGGACGCCGGCTCGGCCTGCTCGACCCGGACACGTTCGCGTTCACATGGGTGGTCGACGCCCCGATGTTCGAGCCTGCAGCGGATGCCGTGGCATCCGGTGACGTCGCCCTCGGGGCGGGCGCCTGGACCGCCGTGCACCACGCATTCACCGGCCCGAAGCCGGAGTTCGAGGACACCTTCGACACCGATCCCGGCTCGGCACTCGCCTACGCGTATGACATCGTTTGCAACGGCTCGGAGCTCGGCGGCGGTTCGATCCGCATCCACCGCGAAGACGTGCAGAAGCGCGTGTTCGAGGTCATGGGCATCTCGGACGAGGTCGCCCAGGAACAGTTCGGATTCTTGCTGGATGCGTTCACGTTCGGCGCTCCGCCGCACGGCGGGATCGCACTGGGCATGGACCGCGTGATGCAGCACCTCACGAAGACCGAGTCGATCCGCGAGGTCATCGCGTTCCCGAAGACCGGCAACGGTTTCGACCCGCTGACCAGCGCCCCCGCGCCGATCACCGATGCGCAGCGCGCCGAGGCCGGCGTCGACTTCGTCCCGGACGACGCCGCCGCCGAGGTCGACCCCTGAGCCTGTCGAAGGGTCGCAGCCGGACGCTTCGACAGGCTCGGCGAGCCGGCTGCTTCGACCGTCACTGCTACAACAGCGCGACCCCCGGCGCGATGTTCTCGTTCCAGACGTCGTAGCCAAGCTTGGCAATCAGCGCCACGACCACCACGAGGAACACGACGCGGATGAACTTCGCGCCCCGCGCGACCGCCATGCGCGAACCCAGGTAGCTGCCCGCGACATTCGCCACCGCGAGAATTCCGCCGAGGGCCCAGAGCACCGATCCGTGCGGGATGAACAACAGCAGTGCGCCGATGTTCGTGGCGAGGTTGACGATCTTGGCTTTGGCGCTCGACTGCAGAAAGTCGTACCCCATCAGCGCGACCAGGACGATCACGAGAAACGTCCCGGTGCCCGGGCCGATCATGCCGTCGTAGAACCCGATCACAAGGCCCGCAGCACCGGCTGTCATGTGATGTCGGCGGCCGGCGAAGCGAAGTCTGGTCGCTGCCCCCATCTCGGGTTTGAACGCGGTGAAGACCGCGACGAGGAGAAGCGCGACGACGATGATCGGTTTGAACGCAGCAGGCGGCAGCACGGTGGCGACGGCCGCACCGCCGAACGATCCGACGAGCGCTATCGCCGCCATGGGCAGAGCCGTACGGATGTCGGGTTTCGCTCGGCGGTAGTAGGTGACGCTGCTGGTGACCGTGCCGAACACCGAAGCGAGCTTGTTCGTCGCAAGCGCCTGCACCGGGGCGATGCCGGGAATCAGCAGCAGCGCCGGCAATTGCAGCAGCCCTCCACCGCCGACGACGGCGTCAATCCATCCGGCTGCGAACGCCGCAAGGACGACGAAGAGCAGCATTCCCCAGGTGAGCTGTTCGAGCCCGAGCAGCTCACCGATTTCCACCCCTTCATTATCCTCCCTGCGAGCACGCGCAATGCACGACGCCGCCCGTCAGGCGTTCAACGCGACCGCCAGCGGATGCGGCGGCTACAGCACGCGTGAGAGGAAGTCCTGCGTGCGCGAATGCTGAGGGTTGGTGAGCACGTCGTTCGGGTCGCCCTCTTCGACGATGACTCCGCCGTCCATGAAGATGGCGCGATCGGCGACCTCGCGGGCGAAGCCCATCTCGTGGGTGACCACGAGCATCGTCATGCCCTCGTCGGCGAGCGAGCGCATCACCTGCAGCACCTCACCGACCAGTTCAGGGTCGAGGGCCGAGGTCGGCTCGTCGAACAGCATCATGTCGGGGTTCATGCACAGCGCCCGCGCGATCGCCACGCGCTGCTGCTGACCGCCCGAGAGGTGCCCTGGGTAGGCATCCGACTTCTCGGAGAGGCCGACCCGGCCGAGCATCGCATGCGCGATCCTTTCGGACTCTGCCTTCGAGCGCTTGAGAACGCGTCGCTGCGCCATGGTGAGGTTCTCGAGCACGCTCATGTGCGGGAACAGGTTGAACCCCTGAAAGACCATCCCGATGCGGGTGCGCACCCGGTCGATGTCGACGTCGGGATCGGTGATGTCGATGCCCTCGATGAAGATCTTTCCGTCGGTGGGCTCTTCCAACAGGTTCACCGAGCGCAGCAGCGTGGACTTACCCGAACCGGACGGGCCGATGACACACACGACTTCGCCCGCGGTGACGGTCAGGTCGATGCCTTTGAGCACCTCGTTGTCGCCGAAGCTCTTGACGAGGCCGCGCACCTCGATCGCCGGTGCGTGAATGTCGATTAGGTCGGTGCTCATCGTTCTCTCGCCATTCGTCTCTCGAGCCACGCCGCCAGGCGCGTGAGGGGGATCGTGACCACCAGGTACAGCAGCGCGGCCATGACCAGGGGCGTGCCGTTCGCGTTCTGGTTCGCGAGGTCACGCGCGAAGGTCGTCAGCTCTCGCGTCATCAGGGTGGACCCGGCGATGAACACCAGCGAGGTGTCTTTCAACAGCAGCACGAACTCGTTGGTCAGCGGCGGGATGATGATGCGGAACCCCTGCGGAAGCACCACCCAGAACATCGTCTTCATCGGCGACATGCCGAGAGACCTGGACGCTTCGATCTGTCCCTTCGGCACCGCCTGGATTCCGGCGCGGATCACCTCTGCCATATACGCGGATGAAACGAGGATCAAGCCGACCAGACCGGATGCCGCGGGGCCACCGGGAATCTTGATCCCCAGTCCGATCGGCAGCATGAACGCCACCGCGAAGATCGTGAGCAGCGCCGGGAGCCCGCGGAACAGCTCGATCCAGGCGGTTGCGAACCAGCGGTACGGCAGGATGCTCGACATCTTCATCATCGCGAAGAGGATGCCCAGCAGCGCACCGCCCACGAAGCCGACCAGCGTGAACCACAGGGTGTTCGCCAGTGCTGTGACGATGATGTCGGGGAAGAGCTTGAGCGCGACCTCCGGATCGAGGAACTGCCTGGCGAACCGTCCCCAATCGGTGGCGACCACCGCCCAGATGACGAGCGCGACGAAGATCGCGTACATCACCAACCGGTACAGCCGTTGCCGAGTCCTGCGCTTCATCGCCATCGTCGTTGATGCCCGTCAGCGTGGATCAGTTGGCGGCGAAGTACGTGTCGTAGATCTCCTGGTAGGTTCCGTCGTCGCGGAGCTCCTGCAGTGCGGTGTTGACGGCATCGATCAGCTCAGCCTTCTCGCCCTTGGCGAAGGCGAACCCGTACTGTTCGTCGGTGTTGTACTCCTCGACGATCGTGTAGGTCTCATCCGCGCGCTCGTGCTCGATGTTCACCGGCTGATCCTGCAGGATGGCATCGATCTGCCCGGCCTGCATCGCCGGCCACAGCTCGCCGTCTGAGGGGTAGCGGATGATCTCGGTGTCGTCGGGAGCGTTCTCGCTCGTGTACGTCTCGCCGGTGGTGCCCTGCTGGACGCCGACGGTCTTGCCGGCGAGGTCGTCAATCGACTCGATACCGGAGTCGGCGCGCACCAGTAGCGACTGCAGCGAGTCGTAGTAGGGCTCGGAGAAGTCGAGGTTTGCCTTGCGCTCGTCGGTGATGGTCATCGCTGAGGCACCCAGGTCGCAGTCGCCCGTGAGCAGCACGGTTCCCGAGGTCAACGCCTCGAAGCTGACGTCTTGCACGGCAAGGGTGAGGTCGAGCTTCTCGGCGATCGCGGCCAGCAGATCAACGTCGAACCCGGTGTAGCCGGTCTCTGCCGAGGGGTCTTCGAACTCGAACGGCGCGTAGGGGATGTCAGAACACATGGTGAGCGTGCCCTCGCTCACCAGGCCGTAATCGACGCCGCCCGATTCGGGCACCGTGTCATCGCCGCCATCTGTTCCACCGGCGCAGCCAGCAAGCGCGAGCGTGGCGCTCGCTGCGAGTGCGATACCGAAGATGACGTTACGACGACGGGTCATGACCGCTCCAATGCGACAGGGGCAGTACGCCCACGGACGGGTATGCAGATCATCTTGACATGATGCAGCGGGTGAACGCTTGTCTAGAACATTACGTTTGGGTTGCACTCCTGCCGAATTGCGCAGAACTGAGTGCTGGGCGCCGTCTGTCGTGGGATCAGATCTCGAAGTCCACCGCGACGCGCGAGGCCACGACAGAGCGAATGTAGACGCCTACTTCCTGGTGAGCAGGATGCACCGCGTACTGCTCGAGCGCTTCGGCCGAGGCGAAGTCGGCGACGAGGGTGACGTCCCAGTTCGCGTCGGGATAGAGCGTGTTCGCTCCGGCTGAGATCGTGAGAATCTGCGGCACGACGCCTTCGAGTGCATTCAGACGACGCGCGACCTCAGCGGCCTGCTCGGCGCGCTCACTGGAATTGTCGCTGGCGAGTTTCCAGGTGACGACGTGGCGGATCATGCAGACTCCAATCTCTGGCGCAGTCGGTCAGGTGACACCCGCCACTGCGCATGGAACTCGTCGTCGATGAGGACGACAGGGATCTTCTCCCACCACAGATCGTAGAGCGCGGCATCGTCGTCGATCGATTTCTCGACGATCTCGATGTCATCTCCGATATCGTCGGGCAACTCTGCCACAACGGTCTCGACGATCTCGAGCGCAGTCGGGCACAGGTGACAGCCGTGGCGTCCGATGACCGTGATGGTGGTCACTCGGAAGGAGCCTCTACGGCGTGGCCGGCGGCGATCCACTCGCCCGTTCCGCCGTCGACATTGGTCGCGTCATAGCCGCGGGCGGTGAGCGCTTCGACAACTCGACCGGACCGGCCGCCTGCCTGGCAGATGACGTCGAAAGCCTCAGCCGGCAACTCGTCGAGCCTGTTTCCGATCTCGGACATCGGGATGTTGACCGCGCCGGGAACGTGGCCGGCGGCATACTCGTGGGCCTCTCGCACGTCGATCAGCGGTGTGTTCTCACGGGCGACGAGATCTGCGATGGTGATGGATTTCATGACAACTCCTCGAAACCTGGGTACCGACACAAAACGCCCCCTTCGACTCGGTTCCTGAGTCTGTCGAAGGACTCGTGGAGCCGGCTGGGGGCGCTCGTGTCTGGCCGCTTACTTCTTGTTACGGCGCTGGTGACGAGTCTTACGAAGCAGCTTGCGGTGCTTCTTCTTCGCCATGCGCTTGCGGCGCTTCTTGATGACAGAACCCACGGAAACCTCACTAAGTCAGTGGCTGAGCGTCTCGAGAAGTCGGACACCCGGATATCGGCACGGAAAATGCCTCGGGTCAGTCTAGCAAATCAGAGCCAGTGCAAAGTGCACGCACCGGACTGTGTGTCAGCCGACGTCGGAGATAGGACGGTTCAGCGCGTCAGCAACGGCCGACTCCGGCACACGGTAGCTTCTGCCGAACCGAATGGCTGGCAGGTCCCCGGCGTGCACGAGCCGATAGACGGTCATCTTCGATACGCGCATGATCTCTGCGACTTCGGCGACCGTCAAGAAGCGGACCTCTGGAACCTCGGGCATCCCCACTACCCCTTTCTGCTGATGCATAACTCTATGGTGAAACTGCAACGCATGTAAACCCACGTGGCGACAGTGGTCTATGTGACTGCTGTGAATCTACTGTTGACGTGCGGCCCGTTCGTGCGCGTCACGCAGCACCTGGCGCTCGTGCTTGCGGGCATCTCGCAGCGCCTTTTCGGCGGCACGGACTGCCTTCTGCGCCTCTTTGACGCGCTTATCTGCCGCGACGTTGGTTGTGGCATCCGTCAGCCATGCTGACTCGACCTGCCGGGAATCTCCACGATCGAGACCGGCGATATACGCCTCCAGGCCGTCGAATGTGCGTGCCAGCGCAAAGCGGAACGGGTCGTCATCGGCCGCGAAGACCCCGGCGTCGATAACGCGGCGCAGCTGTGGGAACTCCTCCGCGGTGATCACGCGATCGTAGAGAGCTGCCTCGCGCTCAGACACTGCCTCGGGAGACAGCCCGGTCGAACGCGCCTGCTCGGCGTACCCGGCCAGAATCATCCCGTACCACCGGGCGTGACCGCTGACAGCGAGCGCAGCCGCCAGCTGTTCCTGGTCATCCAACGGCGTGTCCGCCAGCGCTTCGAGGGCCGCGTCGAGCCACGCCGAGCTGTTGGGCGTGATGGGCGACCCCGTGATCGGCAACGAGAGTATCCATGGATGCCGGACGAAGATCAGCGCCTGCGCCTCGAAGAGCGCGCGCAGCTTCGTGCGCCAGCCGCTGTTTTCTCGGTGTTCTTCGGGCGGGAGCCCGGTCGCCTCTTCCTGCATCAACAGCAGCAGGTCGTCTTTCGCACTGACGTACCGGTAAAGCGACATGGGCGTGAAACCGAGCTTGGCAGCGACCGCCGCCATCGACACGGCCCCGATCCCCTCGAGGTCGGCGAGCTCGATCGCCGCCTCGACGATCTTCTCGATGCTCATCTCGCGCTTGGGACCGCGCTGCGGATTGGCTGCCACACCCCAGGCGAGCGCTATTCCGCGCGGCAGTTCCGCCGGCTCCGGCTGTTCAATGTCGACCATCGTTCCACTCTAATTCTGTTTATTGCGTAAACCGTGTGTTACTCTCATACACGCAATGTATGCACCATATACAGTTTCTCTCCTACACAGAAAGAGCAGCCATGCCAACGCCTGCCATCGCCGTCCGCGATCTGCACAAGAGCTTCGGCCCCCACACTGTGATCGACGGGCTCGATCTCACCGTCCAGCGCGGTGAGATCTTCGCTCTGCTCGGTCCCAACGGTGCCGGCAAGACCACCACGATCAACATCCTCACGACCCTGGTCGCCCCCGACCGAGGCAGCGCCCACGTCGGTGGATTCGATGTCGCTGCCGCACCCCACGAGGTGCGCAGGCGAATCAGTCTCACCGGTCAGTCAGCCGCCGTCGACGACGCCCTGAGCGCCACCGAGAACCTCGTCATGTTCGGCCGGCTCTCCGGACTGACAAGTGCCCAGGCCAGACACCGATCAGCCGAGCTGTGCGATCGCTTCGGGCTCGCGGATGCGGCATCGCGCCATGTGCGCACGTACTCCGGCGGTATGCGCCGCCGCCTCGACCTGGCGTTGAGCTTCGTCGTAACCCCCGAAGTGCTGTTTCTCGACGAACCGACCACGGGCTTGGACACCCGAAGTCGCCGCGATCTGTGGGACATCATCCGATCACTCGCCGCAGCGGGCACCACCGTGTTCCTGACGACGCAGTATCTCGACGAAGCAGATGTGCTCGCCGATCACATCGCCGTGCTGCACGATGGTCGCATCGCTGCCGAGGGCACCGCGGCCGAACTGAAGGCACGCGTCGGCGGCGAGACGATCGAGCTGCACGACGCCGACGGCACACTGCTTCATGAGGCAGCCACCGACGGCACCGTCGCCGGTGTACGACATGCTCTCGACGAACTCGCCGCGCACGGTGCCGATGGCGTCGTCACCCTGCGCCGCCCCAGCCTCGACGACGTCTTCCTCGCGATCACCGGGCGCACCTCCCCCATCACCGCCACCGACGCCACCACCACCAAGGAGCACGTATGACTCTCGCTCTCGCCGCGGACGCGGCATCCGTCTCTCCGTCCGTTCGTCCGCACCTGCGCGGCGTCACAGCCGAGCTCGTGTTCATCGGGCGGAGCCTGCGACACTCCCTGCGCGATGGCGAATCGCTGCTGATGGCCATCATGCTGCCGGTGATGCTCATGCTCATGTTCACGTGGGTTTTCGGCGGCGCGATCGATCCGTCCGGCGCCTACGTCGACTACGTCGTGCCGGGCATCATCCTCACCTGTGCCGGATTCGGCGCATCGTCAACGGCCGTGTACGTCGCCAATGACATGCGCACCGGAATCATCGACCGATTTCGGACGATGCCGTTACGGGCCGGGGCGGTGCTCACCGGGCACGTCATCGCCAGCCAGATACGCAACCTGTTCGCCACCGCCATCGTGATCGGCGTCGGTGTGCTCGTGGGTTTTCGTCCGACGGCCAACCTCCTCGAATGGATCGCGGCAGGAGGAGTCATCGCGCTGTACATCCTGGCGATCACGTACCTGTTCGCCGCGATCGGGCTCGCAGCAGGATCACCCGAGGCCGCGAACGGCTACGGGTTCGTGCTGTTGTTCCTGCCGTATGTCTCGAGCGCCTTCGTGCCGGTGGCGAGCATGCCGACCTGGCTGCAGCCGGTCGCCGCGCACCAGCCGATCACCCCGATCATCGAGGCGATTCGCGGTCTGCTCATGGAAGCACCGCTGGATGCGTCGCTGTGGTGGGCCCTTGCCTGGTGCATCGGCATCCTCGTGGTCGCCGTGCTGTGGGGTGCGTGGCTGTTCGGGCGCAAAGCCGGCCGACGCTGAGCCCGCTCTCGACGCTCAGGCGCCCAGGCGGCGAAGCGCCGTCGTGACGACGTGCTTCGCAGACGCGGCGGCGCGGCCGGCGACCCCGGCGGCGTGCGCCGCGCTCTCGTTCAAAGCGGTGAAAGTCAGGTCGATATCAGGGGCATCATCGCCGAAGGCGTCGACGAGGAACGGTACGAGCCAGTCGTCGACGACGCCCAGGGGCTCGACCTCGATGCTGTAAAAACGGCGCTGACCGTCTTCGCGGACGCTGACGAGATCGGCATCGCGCAAGACCTTGAGGTGCTTGGAGACCGTGGGCTGGCTGATGCCCAGTTCGCTGACGATCTGCGAGACGCTGGTGCCCGCATCACCCTCGGTGGCCCGCTGCAAGAGCAGCTGGAGGATGTCGCGCCTCGTGCCGTCTGCGATCACGTCGAAGATGTCGGTCATGTGTTCAGGGTAGCCGTCTCGCGTGCGGAGTACCATGACGAAGGTTCACTGAGACGTTCTCAGCGGGCCCTCGCAGACGAAGGGTCCTCGCAGACGAAGCCGGGAGGGGCGACATGTCGAGCATCGGCGCATCGGGTGCTCCGCGCGGGCGCGTGCGCGACCTCTGGCATTTCGTCCGTCGCCTCGTGACGTCATCGCCGTCGCGCTTCGCCATCACCGTCTTCACCGGACTGATCCTCCTCTTCACGGCGCTGTTCTCCCTCCCGATCGCCTCGGCGTCTGGCGCTGTCACCCACCTCAGCGATGCGCTCTTCACCGCGGTATCGACGATCTGCGTCACCGGACTCGCCACAGTCGACATGGCAACGCACTGGTCGCCGTTCGGCCACGTGCTGATATTTCTCGGCGTGAACATCGGCGGGATGGGCGTGCTGACGCTCGCGTCGGTGCTGGGCCTGGTGATCTCGAAGAAACTCGGGCTTCGCGCCAAACTGCTCGCCGCCGGTGACAGCAACCCGATGCGCGCGCACGGCGGCCCGATCAACGAGGGCCAGACGGTGCGCCTGGGCGAGGTCGGCCAGCTGCTGAGAACCGTGGCGCTGTCACTGCTGTTCATCGAGCTCGCCGTCGCTGTGTTGCTATACCCCGGACTCGTGATGGCCGGGATCCCCCCGCTGGCGGCGCTGTGGGAAGCGCCGTACTACGCCGCGATGTCGTTCACGAATACCGGTTTCACCCCGAACGCCGGAGGCGTGGTCGAGTTCGCCGATGACTATTTCGTGCTGAGCGTTCTCATGGTGAGCGTCATTCTCGGCAGCATCGGATTCCCCGTGATCTACACGTTGCTGAAGAACCACTTCCATGTGAAGCGGTGGTCGCTGCATTCAAAGCTCACCCTCATCACCACCGGCCTCCTGTTCATCGCCGGCGCTGGCGTGTTCTTGGTTCTGGAATACAACAACCCGCTCACCTTCGGGTCGATGGATGCCGTCGACACGACGTTTCAGGCCTTCTTCATGTCTGCCATGACACGCTCGGGCGGCTTCAGCGTCGTCGATATCGGCAATCTGAACGGCTCCTCTCTCGTCGCCGGTTCCATGCTGATGTTCGTCGGCGGTGGCTCAGCGTCAACGGCCGGCGGCATCAAGGTCACCACACTGGCTGTGCTCGCCATTGCGGTCTGGTCTGAGGCACGCGGACGCCAGTCCGTCGAAGCGTTCGGCCGCCGCATCCCCAGCGATGTGCAGCGCGTCGCACTCTCGGTCGTCGCCTGGGGCGCCACGATCGTAGCGGTCTCGACCATCGTGATCGCCCAGATCACCAAGGCGCCAGTCGACGAAGTGCTCTTCGACGTCATCAGCGCGTTCGGCACGGTGGGACTGAGCACGGGTCTGACCGCCGAGCTGCCCGACTCGGCGTCGTACGTCATGGCCGCCACCATTTTCATGGGGCGCATTGGTACAGTGACTCTCGCCGCGGCCGTCGCCGCGACCTCCCGTTCGCAGCAATACTCGCTGCCCGTCGAAAGGCCGATCGTTGGTTGAAGTCCTGCGGAGCGATGCCCCCGTGCTCGTGATCGGGCTCGGACGCTTCGGCGCCGCGTGCGCGGGCGAGCTCGATCGACTCGATCGCGAAGTGCTCGCGATGGACGAGAACCTCGAGCTCGTGCAAAAGTGGTCTGATCGCGTGACCCACACCGTGCAGGGCGATGCGCGCAACATCGACGCCCTGCGTCAGATCGGCGCGCAGGACTTCCAGGTGGCCGTGGTCGCGGTGGGGTCGCTCATCGAGGCATCCGTGCTGATCACCGCAAACCTCGTCGATCTCAAAGTTCCCCAGATCTGGGCCAAAGCCGTCTCGCAATCGCATGGAAAGATCCTCGCCCGAGTCGGCGCCAACCACGTCATCTACCCCGAGCGCGAGGCCGGCGAACGCGTCGCGCACCTCGTCAGCGGACGGATGCTCGACTTCATCCGTTTCGACGATGATTTCGTGCTCGCCAAGATGTATCCACCCAAGCTCATCCGCGGTGTCGGGCTGAACGAATCGGGCGTGCGCTCGAAGTACAAGGTGACGGTCGTCGGCGTGAAGAGCCCGGGCAAGGAGTTCCGCTACGCCGAAGCCGACACAGTCGTGACCAACCACGACCTCATCATCGTCTCCGGCACCAACCACGACATCGAACGATTCGCGGCGCTGGATCGCTGAGCGCCAGGACGTTCAGGAGCGGGCATTTCAGGACCCGCCCATGAGCCTTGTGTTTCAGGAGCCTGCGGCCAATTCCTTCGCACGCGCAAGCGCCGCATCCGTCGCCTCGGCGAACACCCGGCCGAGCTGAGCGTCCTGGAGGACGGCGACGGCACGCTCTGTGGTGCCCTTCGGGCTCGTGACCCGGCGGCGAAGCTCGCCGGGTTCGTCATCAGATGCCGCCAACAGTGCCGTCGCCCCGATGAAGGTCTGCTCTGACATGAGCCTGGCATCCGCCTCGCTAAACCCCTTGCCGATCGCCGCCTTCGTGAGCTCTTCGATAAGCAAGTACACATAGGCCGGGCCAGAACCCGAGATCGTCGACAGCGCGTCGATCTGGTCTTCGGGCACCTCGATGACCGCGCCGACAAGCTCGAACAGTCGCCGCACGATGGCCAAGTCGTCGGCCGAGGCGGCTGGGCCCGCAGCGAGACCGGTGACGCCTTTACCGACCGTGGACGGCGTGTTCGGCATCGACCGAATCGTGCTGACCTGACTGCCGAGCACGCTCGCGAAGGTGTCGAGGGTGACGCCGGCCGCGAGGCTCACGACGATGGCGTCAGGGCGGAGCGCGGGGGCGATCTCGCGAAGCAGGTCGGGAACCATGTGCGGCTTCACCCCGACCAGGATGACGCGGGCCGCTGCCACGGCGTCGAGGTTGCCGTTCGGTTGCTCTTCCAGTGCGATCGCTGTGACACCGTCGAGACCGGCGAGCGTGGCTGCCTTGTCAGCGGTGCGATTGGTGGCCGTGATGCCGCCGTCGACAGGTGTGCCCGAGCTCACGACGCCGTGCAGAATCGCACCGCCCATCGAACCGGCACCGAGAAACGCGAGGGAGGGAAGAGTTTCAGCCATGTCGCCATCCTACGGGCGGCATCCGACAGCGCCGAAGAGTCTCAAGCGCATCTGAGGCAACAGAACTAGAATCGCGTCATGAGCGGATCTGCCAGCAAACCTGACCTTGACTCGATCATGGATGCCATTCTCGGCTGCGCCGACGTCGAGAAGCTCATCAGCCTGAAGACGCACACCGTCGAAGACGACGAGCTCCTCGTCCTGGCGAAGGTCGCACTCCCCGCTGAGAAGACCGTGCGCGACATCGCTGACGTCATCGGCCAGATCGAGCAGCGAATCCTCGACACCGTCGCGAATGTGCGCGCGGTCTACATCCAACCCGACATCTACCGTCCGTCGCTGGATCCCGAGCCGCCCACGGACGTGTTCGTCCTCAAGTCCGAAGACTGAGTCGGGTCGCACCGCCGGGTGTGCCGGGCTGGGCGTGCCGAATTCCGGACGCACACGGCATCGCTCGGTGTGTTGCGGTGCTGACACGCGGCACAGGGGGCTCTCGGTCTGCAATTCGGCCCGCCGCGGCCGCCCGTGTTAGCGACGTCGCTCGAAGAAGTCACGCAGCAGCGCTGTCGACGCCTGCTCTTCGACGCCCCCGATCACCTCTGCTCGATAAGGCAGCCGACGATCGCGCAACAGGTCGTACATGGACCCGGCGGCCCCTGCCTTGTCGTCCCACGCACCGAACACGACGCGGTCGAGGCGCGCCTGCAGAATCGCTCCCGCGCACATGACGCATGGTTCGAGCGTGACGACGAGGGTGTGCGTTTCGAGATTCCAGGAACCGACGGATGCCGCGGCCCGCCGCATCGCGACGATTTCAGCGTGCCCCGTCGGATCGTGGCTCTCTTCACGCGTGTTTCGACCTTCGCCGACAACCCGGCCAGCGTGATCGAGCACGACGGCCCCGACGGGAACCTCACCTGCCGCTGCGGCTTCCGCGGCGAGCTCGAGAGCACGCCGCATCCCCTCGCTGGCTGTCGTGCGCATATTCTCAGCCTATTGCGCATTACCCTGTAATCATGCGTGTTCACGTCGCCGACCACCCGCTCATCACTCACAAGCTCACGGTGCTGCGCGACAAGCGCACCCCGTCTCCTGTCTTTCGGCAGTTGACCGAAGAGCTGGTGACCCTGCTCGCGTACGAGGCGACGCGCAACGTGAAGGTGTCGCCCGTGGAGATCACCACCCCGGTCAAGAAGACGATGGGTGTGAAGATCTCTGAGCCGCGGCCCATAGTCGTTCCGATTCTGCGCGCCGGGCTCGGAATGCTGGAGGGGCTCGTCAAGCTCCTTCCCACCGCCGAGGTCGGTTTTCTCGGAATGATTCGCGACGAGACGACGTTCGAGCCGACGACGTACACCGAGCGCCTGCCCGATGACCTCAGCGACCGGCAGTGCTTTGCCATCGACCCGATGCTTGCCACGGGTGGCTCCCTGGGGGCGGCGATCGAGTTCCTGTTCCAGCGCGGCGCGCAGGATGTCACAGCCATCTGTCTGCTCGGAACCCCCGAGGGCGTCGCGACGATCGAGAAGATCGTCGGCGACAGGGATGTCACCCTCGTCCTGGGGGCGCTCGATGAAGGGCTCGATGAGAACCGCTTCATCGTTCCCGGCCTCGGCGACGCCGGAGATCGGCTCTACGGCACGGTCTGAGTTTGCGCCGGAGCTTGTGCCGTGCTGCCATGCCCACCCGCGCCGCGCGGCCCGTGCGGCCCGTGTCGTGCCGTGCCGAAAACAGGAGAAGTCCCCGAAATCAGGAGAAATCGGAACAATTGCTCCTGATCTCAGTCAGTCGTACTGTTCTCGGTCAGCCGCACTGACCTCCGTCATTCATCCTGATCTCAGTCAGTCCTCCTGACCTGCGTCAGCCCTACTGAGCGTCTGCCCCCACGAGCCGCGCGAAGGCGCTCAACCGCGCGACACCTTCGGGCGTGCGGGGCAGGTCGTCGAGCAGGGCCGGCGAGTAGACGAGGAAAGCTGCGACCTGAGCCCGTGAGACGGCCACGTTGAGGCGGTTCTGCAGGAGCAGGAACTCAGGCCCGCGCGGAGCATCCCGCCCGCTGGATGCCGCGAGCGTCGTGATCGAGACGACGGCCTCTTTACCCTGGAAGTTGTCGACCGTCCCCACCGGCACCTCGCCGAACCCTGCCGCAGTGAGCGCATCGTGGACAAGCTGCTTCTGCGCGTTGTACGGCGCGACGACGATGAGGTCGGACTGCGTCAGCGAGCGCGGCTGCGCGCCCGGTTCGGTGAACTCCCGCCCGATCAGGTCGCGGACGAGTCGCACGACCTCGTCCGCTTCTTCCGGCGACTGGGTCGCGTTGCCGCGATGCCGGAGCGGCTCGAGATGGACGCCAGGTTCGATGCCGTCGATCACGCGCTGTTCAGTGCCGGATGCCGAGGCCAGCTGCCCCGCATATGACAGCTGCGACACCGGTTCTGCCACGGCGGGATGCATCCGCCAACTGCGATCGAGAAAGTACCCGTACTCTGCTCGCACGACGGCGTCGCCGTTCATCACCCATCCGAGGGCCGACGTGTCGACCGGCTCAGGGTGCGCCCCCTGGCTCACCTGCGGAAGCTGCTGCGGATCCCCCAGCAGCAGCAATCGCTTCGCCCCCGCGGCGACGGCGATCGTCGAGGCGAGCGAGAACTGCCCGGCCTCGTCGATGACGATGAGGTCAAGGCCGCCGCGCTCAACCCGCGTGATGTTGCTGTAGTCCCACGCGGTTCCGCCGACGACCACACCCTCGCCGTCGTGCTCGGCGAGGAACGGCGCCATGCCCGTCTTCGGGATCGACGTGTAGGCGGTATCGCTCCCCTTCTCTTTGGGACTCTTCGCCACCTGGTTCGCCGGAACGCCGGCGGCCACGACCCGTTCGAGCAGCGTCTCGATGATCGCATGCGACTGAGCCACCACGCCGACACGGAAGCCGTGCTCGTTGACGAGCCGTGCGATGACGTGCGACCCGGTGTAGGTCTTGCCTGTGCCGGGCGGGCCCTGCACAGCGAGGTAGCTGCGATCAAGGTCGCGCACAGCGCGGACGATCGCATCGATCACGTCGTCCCCCGCGGGAGGGAGCCCGGCACCCGAGAGCGTGCGCGGCGGCACACGCCGCAGAATGTCCGTGGCCGCATCCTGCGGGAATGAGGGGGCCGCCTGGTGAACGGCATCCGCCCACTCATCGATCGCGCCCTGCAGCGACACGACTCGCGGCGGAGCGGCAGGTGTGAGAGCGAGCGGAAACTCATTCCACGTCTGGCCGTCGACCGCGGTCTCCGAGATCACATAGCCGTCGTCGAGAAGCTCGACGATCTTGACGGTGCGCGCCACGTACACGGCCCGCGATGGAGCATCGACCACGAAGGGCGCCGGAACCGGATACAGCGCGAACGGCTCGCCTCCCTCGCCGAACGTGGTGCCCGGCGAGATCTCACCACGGATCTCGACCTCACGTGACATCACCCGCCGCCCCTCTTCGACGCCCCATTCGCGTCGTAGCGCAGAGGCTGCGGCATCCACCCGCACCACGTCACGCGTCTGATCCCACATCGAGATCGGTTCGCGCAGTCGCTGGAAGTGCGCTCGCCAGAAGGTCGCGGACTCGCGCGGGTAATAGTCGATCGCAGCGGCCGCGACCCGGTGCGTTTCACCGTCGCCACCTCGCTGCACGTCGTTCTCGGCATCGGCGAGCAGAGCGACCGAACGCGGGGACGGCTCGTAGATGACCTCGTCAGGCACGTCGGGCGGGGCGGGGTTTATGCCGCGCTCTTTCGCGATCTCGATCAGCCAGTTGCGCAGGCGCCGGGTCGAAACGCAGTCGTAGCAGTTGTAGTCGGCGAGGTCGGCGAGCACCGCCTCAGCCTCGGCCGTCTCACCAGCGGCGGCGAGACGGCGCGCCGCCACGTACTGGACGATCGAGTCGTCGCCCTTCTGCACGTCGCTGGTGCGCACGTCATCGCCCATGTACAGCGGTTCGAGCTTCTTGATCGAATACGACCGGGAACCGACACGCACGGTGCGCAGCACGAGCGGGTAAAGATCGACGAAGACACCTTCACGCAGCAGCGTGTCGACCTCACCTTCGCGGACGCCGTGGCGCGCCGCCATCGCGCTCAGGTGAGAGGTCTCGTACGGCGCATAGTGATAGATGTGCATGTCGGGATGCGCGGCCCGGCGCACGCTGACGAAGTCGAGGAACTGCTCGAGCGCCTTCTTCTCATCGGCGAAAGTGTGGGCCCACAGCGGCGTGTACTGGTCTTCGTTGTCGACCCAGCCGAACAGGTAGTCGATACCCCACTGCGCCGTGCCTTCCGGTGCGGTTTCGGTGTAAAGCGGGTCACCTTCGAAGTCGCAGAAGATGTCGCCGCGGCTGGGACGCGGGAGGGTATGGATCGCGGCCGGGTGATAGACGTCATACGTCGGCGTCTCATCGGTCTCAGAGCGCAACTGCAACCGCGCCTGCGCGCGGAGCGATTCGAACGTGTCGATGTTCATGCCGGGCGGTGGCGCAGCGGCCGCGGCGAGCGCGTCGATCGTCTCGATGCCGTGGTCACGCAGGCGTGTGCGCTGCACCGGACGCATACGAGCGACCATGAGCAGGTCGCGATGATCCGTCACCTGTTCGTCACATGTCGCGCATCGCCCGCACGCGACCAGCCCGATATCGCCCCGCTCGTCGCCCCACGCCAGCGGCGTGCCAGCCGCACCCGCGCTGACGTCGCGGTCGGCGATCAGCGAGCGCAGACGTGCACGGCGCACATGGAACAACGGCAGCAGATCATCGACGCGGTGGGTGCTGATACTGCCGTCACCGAGGATGAGGTCGACCTCATCGGAGCGGGGGATGCCGAGGCCGTCGAGCTGGTCGACATATGCCGCCAGCTGCATGAGAGCTGTGACACGGGCCGTGCGGGCGAGCTTGGAGTCCTGCACCCGCCACCTGCCGTCGTCATCGCGCAGCAGGAAGTCAGCGAACCCGACGAACTCGTCCGTGGCGAAGGCGGC
>NZ_JAJUFV010000006.1 GCF_029263575.1 Microbacterium sp.
GGGCAAGGTCGACGAAGAGCTCAAGCGCCACTTCAAGCCCGAGTTCCTCAACCGTGTCGACGATGTCATCGTCTTCCCGCAGCTGTCGAAGACCGAGCTCGTGCAGATCGTGGATCTGTTCGTCAAGCGCCTCAGCGACCGGCTGCTCGACCGCGACATGACCGTCGAGCTGTCTCAGGCGGCGAAGGAGCGACTCATCGAGATCGGCTTCGACCCGGCGCTCGGCGCCAGGCCGCTGCGCCGTGCGATGCAGCGCGAGATCGAGGACCAGCTGAGTGAGAAGATCCTGCACGGCGAGCTGAACACCGGCGATCACGTGAAGGTCGATGCTGCGAACGGACAGTTCGTCTTCGAGATCACCGAGCGCGGCGAGAAGGTCGCCATCGGCGTCAACACGAACGGCGGCGCGATCTCTGCCAGCCCCGATTTGGCCGCTGCCTCAGGCGAGTAACGCGGTTGTCACGAAAGGGCGGATGCTTCGGCATCCGCCCTTTCGTCGTTCGCGTGCCGAATCTCAGACGGACGTGAGGCGTGTCGGCGTGTCGAGCGCCCGACACGCCGTGAGGGCCGCGAAGCATCTGAAATTCGGCACAGGCGAACACGACGTCGCTATCAGCGAGCGCCCTCGCAAGCCGATTACGCTGGACTTGTGAGCGAGTACACCGTCCGCCCGGCGCGCAGCGCCGACATCCTTGGCATCCACCACCTGCTGGAGCCGCTGGTGGAGCGACGCATCCTGCTCGGCAAGGACCTCGCGGTGCTCTACGGCGCGGTGCAGGAATTCGTCGTCGCCGAGTGGGACGGACAGCTGATCGGATGCGGCGCGCTGCACGTGATGTGGGAAGACCTGGGCGAGGTGCGCACCCTCATTGTGCGCGACGACTGGCTGCGCCGCGGTGTCGGGCGCCAGATCGTCGATGCGCTTGAGGCGCGCGCCAGAGAGCTGGGCCTGCGGCGCCTGTTCTGCCTCACGTTCGAGATGGATTTCTTCACCCGGCGCGGCTTCGCGCCCATCGGCGAGCAGGTCGTCGACCCCGACGTGTACTCGCAGCTGCTGCGCAGCCCGGACGAGGGCGTCGCCGAGTTCCTCAACCTCGCGCACGTCAAACCCAACACACTCGGCAACACACGGATGCTGAAGAACCTGTGATGACAGCGCGTCGCCGCACTGCCGCGAAATATCGTCGTCGTCGCATCGTCGTCTTCGGCGGGTTGATCGTGCTGGTCGCAGCCATCGCGGTGGGAATCTGGCTGGTCATCGCCCAGCCCTGGGCGGATGCCGCGGCCAAGGCCCCGTCCACGCCAGCGCCGACCGCATCCGACACGCCGTCACCCGAGCCGTCGGAAAGCGACAGTCCCTCACCGGAGCCGACAGAGGAAGCGGAGTCGGGGAAACCCGCGCCCTGCGAGGCGCGTGATCTCACCATCGAGGCGGTGACGAATGCTGACACCTACGCGGCCGGTGAGCTTCCTGAACTGTCGATCTCACTGACCAACAAGGGACCGGCGGATTGCACGCTCGATGTCGGCTCGGCCACGCAGACCTTCACGGTGTCGAGCGGATCCGACATCTGGTGGCGTTCGACCGATTGCCAAGAGAACCCGAGCAGCATGGTCGTGACTCTCGCGGCCGGCCAGACCGTGCTGAGTGCGGCGCCCGTGGTCTGGGATCGCACCCGCTCGAGCGTCGACACCTGCGACCAAGACAATCGTCCCCGAGCGCCCGGCGGTGGCGCCTCGTATCACGTCGCCGTGTCGATCGGCGGTTTCGATGGGCCCGTCACGCGGCAGATCCTGCTGTACTGAGCGCAAAAACCGCGGCTCAAGAGGCTGACACACGCGGGCCTTTGGGATACCATTAAGCAACTCTCGAGATTCTCGGTGGAAGCCATCCCCAGTGGCGTCGAATTCAGCGTCCCCAGCGCATCGACAATCACCGTTCGAGAGTTCGAGGGCCCTTTCGAGTACTTCAGTCCCCAATGGAGAACTCGAGAGGGCCCCAATTGTTAGGCTGTGCCAATGGCATCGAAGAAGTCAAAGCGCAAGAAGCCGGCGCCGGAGGAGTTCCGTTCTGAGGCTCTTGCGCAGGCGCTCGAGAAGCAGGACATGGCGGCGGTCGCCCTCGCGCTGCGCCACGGCACGACGGTTGTTCCGCTCATCAGTCCGGGCTCTCGCGACAACCCGCTCGACAGCGGTGAAGTCTGGACCTACCGCGATCCGGCATCCGGCGATGTGGCCCTTCTGCTGTTCAGCGACGCGAAGAACAAGCCGGCCAACCTGCCCCCGGGCGTCGGTATCTATTCCGCGGCCTGGCTGCGCTCGTTTCTGACCACGCATCGCGATACCATCACCACGGTTTTTCTGGACATCGCGGGCCCGCACCCCATGCAGGCTCCGCCGGACGAGTTGCTCAAAGCGCTCGACGCCTGAACGGGGAGAAAACATGAGCGCGGAGAACACCGACGCTCGAAACCTGAAGTGGCGCATCGCCGCCCTCGAGCGGCTCATCTTGAGCGTTTACTGTCTTGCTGTGAGCGTCCTGATCATCGTGGGGCTGTTGACCCCCTTTCTCACGGAGCACGTCGGCGAAGACAACGAGACAAGCTGGTCCGTGCTGAACTACCTCTTCAACCTGCCCACCGACGCCGACGAGGGTCCCGGCCTCCTGGCCGTCGCGTTCATGATCGGATTCATCGGGCTCACGCTGGTGTCGATACTGATCCTGTTCGCGTTCCTGCTGCCGGCTGCCCGGCGAACCCTCACCGAGCGATGGCTCATGATCGGTCGGGTGCTGGTGGCTCTCGGCGTGATCGGTGCGGCCATCGTGTTGCTTTTCAGTCTGTCGGCGCTGGGCACCGTGCGAACTGAGATGGGGGCCGGCAGCATCATTCTTCTGGTCGGGATGCTGGCGCTTGTGCCACTGCTGACCAGCGCAGCGCGTCCGTACATCGTGGATGCGACGATCCGCCCGGACTACATGCGCTGACACAGCTGAGATACGGCTGCTCAGAACGGCGGGATGTCGTCTTCGCGACGCCGGGAGGTACTGCGCGCCCGCACGTCTTTCAGCGCGGCATCCAGCGTCTTCGATCGCTCGTCGACGACCTGCTCGTAGCCCAGCCGCGCCGCCTCTGACCGCCGCTGCTTCGCCTGCGTCACCGCGCGCACCTCGCCGGCCAGACTCAACTCTCCGACTGCCGCGACCGTGCGTGGAACCGAGAACTGCCTGATCGAGCCCGCCACGGCGATCGCGATCGCCAGGTCGGCAGCCGGCTCGGTGAAGCGCACTCCGCCGACGGTCGAGACGTACACGTCGAGCTTGCCGGTCGCGATGCGCCCGCGCTTCTCGAGAATCGCCAGCACCATCGCGACACGCGCGGAGTCGAGACCCGACACGACCCGGCGTGGATTCGGAGCGGGCGATTCGACCGTGAGCGCCTGCACTTCGACAGGCAGCGCACGACGCCCCTCCATCGCGATGGCCACGCATGTGCCCGGCTCGGTCGAACCGTGACCGAGGAAGAGCCCTGACGGGTCGGGAACCTCGGCAATGCCGTCGCCGGTCATCTCGAAGCAGCCCACCTCGTCGGTCGGTCCGAACCGGTTCTTCAGCGTACGGATGAATCGCAGCGCCGTCTGCCGGTCGCCCTCGAAATGACAGACCACATCGACCAGGTGCTCGAGAATGCGCGGCCCCGCCACCTGGCCGTCTTTCGTGACGTGCCCGACGATGATCATCGGCAGCTCACGCTCTTTCGCCACGCGGATGAGAGTCGCGGCGACCTCGCGCACCTGGCTCGGCTGCCCGGCCGCCCCGTCAGACAGAGAGGATGCCACGGTCTGCACCGAATCGACGATGACCAGCTGCGGCTTCACCTCGTCGATGTGGCCGAGAATCGTCGCCAGGTCCGTCTCGCTTGCCAGATACAGCTCGTCATGCAAGGCGTTCGTGCGCTCAGCGCGCAGCCGCACCTGCGCCTGCGATTCTTCGGCGCTCGCATACAGAACGCGGCGCCCGCCTCGAGCGGCCCGCGCCGCGACCTCGAGCAGCAGCGTCGATTTGCCGACGCCCGGCTCGCCGCTGAGCAGAATCGCTGCCCCCGGCACGATGCCGCCGCCCAGCACCCGGTCGAACTCGGTGACACCGCTGCTGCGGCGCGGAGCCTCGGCCGTCGTGATCTGTGTGATCGGCCTCGCAGCACGATCAGCTGGCGGGGCGAGAGGTGTCATCTGCCGCAAGATGCCGGTCTTCGCCGCCTGCTCTTGCACCGTGCCCCACTGCTGACACTCGCCGCAGCGGCCCACCCACTTCGACGTCGTCCACCCGCATTCGGTGCAGGCGAAAGCGGGAGGAGCCGGACGACGGGTTGCCATACAGCCAGGCTATCCGCAGCATCCGACATCTCTATCGCCACCGGGTCGATTTGGTACGTATCGCCCGCGCCCACGGGCGATACTGGAGACAGCGCCAAAGACGTCTCGTCTGGGGGCCGAAACCGGCCCACTCACGGGTGCAGTTCGTGCACCTTCGAGAGAAGGAGTCCTCTGATGGAATGGCTTGACCCGCTGGCCTTGGCCCGCTGGCAATTCGGTCTCACCACGATCTACCACTACCTGTTCGTCCCGCTGACGATCGGCATGGCATTGGCAGCGGCGATCTTCCAGACCGCCTGGGTGCGCAGCGGGAAGATCCAGTACCTGCACCTGACCCGGTTCTTCGGCAAGATCTTCCTGATCAACTTCGCCATGGGCGTCGTGACCGGCATCGTGCAGGAGTTTCAGTTCGGCATGAACTGGTCTGACTACTCGCGCTTCGTCGGCGACGTGTTCGGCGCACCGCTGGCCTTCGAAGGTCTGCTCGCCTTCTTCTTCGAAGCGACGTTCATCGGCCTGTGGATCTTCGGCTGGGACAAGCTGCCCCAGAAGCTGCACCTGGCCACCATCTGGTGCGTCTCGGTCGGCAGCATCCTGTCGGCCTATTTCATCATCGCCGCGAACGCGTTCATGCAGAATCCGGTCGGTTACGAGTACAACCCCGTCACCAACCGCGCCGAGCTCGTCGACATCTGGGCGCTGCTGACCAACCCGGTCGCGCTCGCCGCTTTCCCGCACACCATCTTCGGTGCGTTCATGTTCGCCGCCGGTGTCATCATCTCGGTTTCGGCCTGGCACCTCTACCGGGGCCAGCACACCCACACGATGCGCGTCTCGCTGAAGTTCGGACTGTGGGGGATGCTCGTCTCCACCGCCGGCGTCGCCCTCAGCGGTGACCAGCTCGGGCTCGCGATGTATGCCGCGCAGCCGATGAAGATGGCCGCCGCCGAGGCGACCTTCGACACCGTCTGCGGGGCGGATGCCTCGTTCAGCCTGTTCACCCTCGGCACCCCCGACGGGACCTCTGAGCTGTTCTCCATCCGCGTTCCCTACCTGTTGTCGCTGCTGTCGACGCACACCCTCGACGCCTGCGTGCACGGCGTCAACGATCTCAATGCCGAGTACGCCGTGCAGTTCGCCGACAGCGGCATCACCGACTTCGCCCCGGTGCTGTGGATCACCTACTGGGCGTTCCGCTGGATGATCGGTCTCGGCATGCTGCACGCGTTCATCGCGCTCGTCGGGCTCTGGGTGACCCGCCGCGGGGCGAAGCGCCCGGTTGCGAAGTGGATGTGGAAGATCGCGATCTGGTCGTTCCCGCTCGCGCTCGCGGCGAACATCGTCGGCTGGGTCTTCACCGAGATGGGCCGCCAACCGTGGCTCGTCTTCGGACTCATGAGCACCCGCGACGGTGTCTCACCGGGAGTGGGCGCAGTCGAAGTGCTCATCTCGCTCATCGCCTTCACAGTGATCTACGCCGCCCTCGCCGTCGTCGAGATCCGGCTGATCGTCCGTGCCGCGCAGAAGGGTCCCGACACTACCGAGCAACCCCACGAAGAGACGGCTCAGCTGCCGTCGGCTGTGTACTGAGAGGAGCATCATGGATCTCGCCACGCTCTGGTTCTGCCTCATCGCCTTCTTCTTCGTCGGGTACTTCGTGCTCGACGGCTTCGACTTCGGCGTTGGCATGTCCCTGCCCTTTCTGGGCAAAGACGACGTCTCGCGCCGCCAGGTCATCAACACCATCGGCCCCATCTGGGACCTCAACGAGACCTGGCTGATCGTCGCGGGTGCGTGCCTGTTCGCGTCGTTTCCCGAGTGGTACGCCTCGCTGTTCAGCGGGTTCTACCTGCCGCTGCTGATCATCCTGCTCGCACTCATCCTGCGCGGCGTCTCGTTCGAATATCGGCACCAGCGCGACGACCCTCGCTGGAAGGCGCGGTTCGACCGCATGATCGTGATCGGCTCGGCCGTGCCCGCCTTCCTCTGGGGTGTCGCATTCGCGAACATCGTGCAGGGCGTCGCGCTGGACGAGCGCCACATCTTCGTCGGCAGCGTGCTCGACTTGCTCAACCCCTATGCGCTGTTGGGCGGAGCGGTCACCCTGCTGCTGTTCTTCACCCACGGCGTCACCTTCGTCGCCCTCAAGACCGACGAGCAGTTGCGTTCGGATGCGCGGCGGCTGGCCGTTCGGGCCGGACTCGCGACGCTTGTGGTCGCCGCCGCGTTCCTGGCCTGGACGGTGACGGCGCACTTCTCGGTCGCTGTGCTGGCGCTGGCCGCGCTCGCCGCCGTGTCACTGGTGCTGATGATCGTGACGAACCTACGCGGACGCGAGGGATGGTCGTTCGGTTTCGGCGCCGCGACCACACTGTTCGCCGTTGTCACGCTGTTCACCGCGCTGTTCCCGAACGTGCTGCCCTCGACGATCGATGCGGCCTACAGCCTGACGATCGCGAACGCCTCGAGCACTGAATACACGCTGCAGATCATGACCTGGACGGCCCTGGTCGCCATGCCGCTCGTGCTGCTGTACCAGGGATGGACGTACTGGGTCTTCCGCAAGCGCGTCACCCGTGCGTCGATCGAAGGGGCACCGGCTCACGCATGACCAGCCGCCGCCGTCGTGGGCGCCCCGATCTGCCGAGCGCGTCCCGATCTGCTGACGAATTCTGCAGAAACGTCGGCGAATCGGGACAGGGTCCGCAGAACGGGGCGGGCCCGACGGCCGGAGCGCGCATGAAACCCGTCGACCCTAGACTCTTGCGGTACGCGCGCGCCGCGCGGGGGTTCTTCGCGCTCTCGACGGTGATCGGTGTGCTCCAGACGGCAGTGGTCATCGCCTTCGCCTGGTTTCTGACGGATGCCGTGACCGGTGCCCTCGCGGGGCGATCTGTTGCGGCATCCCTCGTCTGGTTGCTCGCGCTCGCGGTGGCGCGCGGGCTGTTGATTGCGGCATCCGACGCCGCAGGCACGACCGCAGCGGCCCGCACCGGAGCGCAACTGCGCCGCGCATTGATCGACGCAGTCAGCAAGCTCGGACCCGGGTGGCTTGCCGGACGCAACCAGGCCTCACTCGCCGTCACCGCCGGGCACGGACTCGAATCACTCGACGCATACTTCGCGCGCTATCTGCCGCAGCTCGTGCTGACGGTGATCGCAACGCCGGTTCTGGTCACCGTGATGTGGTGGCGTGATTGGCCGAGTGGTCTGATCGCGACGATCACGCTGCCGCTGATTCCGCTGTTTCTCATCTTGATCGGCATCGCGACTCGCACAGTGCAGCGCAAGCAGTGGCAGGCGCTTCAGCGGCTGGCCGCGCGGTTCGCCGATACCGTGCAGGGGCTGTCGACGCTGCGGCTGTTCGGCCGTGATCGACGTGCGGCTGCCCAGATCGAGGTGACGGCCGAGCAGTACCGGCGCGAGACGATGAAGGTGCTGCGCTTCTCGTTCCTGTCGGGGTTCGCGATGGAGCTGCTCGCCTCGCTGGCGGTGGCGCTCATCGCGGTCACAGTGGGGTTCCGGCTGCTGGCGGGCGACATGTCGCTCGAGGTCGGACTCTTCGTGCTGCTGCTCGCGCCGGAGGCATTCCTGCCGATCCGGCAGGTGGGCGTGCAGTTTCACGCGGCGTCGGAGGGGGTCGCGGCGACGGAAGACGTGTTCGAGGTGCTCGATGCGGGTGCGGCGCGGCCGGCCCCGGTGCACAATTCAGCAAAGAACGGGCGCGGTGCGGCCGATCCGGCAGATTCCGGCCCAGAGTCGCCGGATTTTGCCGAGTTGCGCACGGCGCGGACGGGAGCTGACCTGCGGGGCCCGGAGGTACGCACGGGCCTGATCGTCAACGATCTGCGCGTGCGCGACCTGCCGCCGGTGTCGTTCGCCGCGACGCATGGCTCGATCACCTTGATCGAGGGGCCCAGCGGCGCGGGCAAGTCGAGCTTGCTGGCAGCCCTGAGGGGTGCGGTCGATTTCGAGGGTGAAACCGAGGTCGGCGGTAACGATGCGCGCACACTCGCGCCGTCCGACTGGCTCGCCTGGGCCGGGCAGACCCCCGGCCTCATGCAGGGCACAATTGCTGCGAACGTGGCTCTCGGTGATTCAACGCCGGATGCTGACGGCGTCCGTCGCGCCCTCGACTCGGCCTGCGCGGGCGACCTTGACCCCGACCAGGAACTCGGCGTGCAGGGCAGCGGACTCTCGGGCGGACAAGCGCAGCGGGTGGCGGTCGCTCGCGCGCTTTATCGGCACGCGGCAGACCCCACGCGGGTGCTGATGCTCGACGAACCGTCGAGCGCGTTGGATGCGGACACCGAGGCTCGCCTGTGGCATTCGCTGCGTGAGCGAGCGGATGCCGGAGCCACGATCCTGCTCGTGTCGCACCGCCGCACGGCGCGCACGATCGCCGACCAGGTCGTGACGCTCATGGCTCGGCCGCAAGACGGGGTGCCCGCATGAGCCAGCCCGGGTCGTTCCCTGAGCGCCGCGCCCCGCTCCTTGAGCCGGGCCCACGCGCCCCCGAGGCTCCGGGCAGCGCGGAGCGCTGGTTGGAGAGGGGCGTGGGGATCGAAGGGTCCGCCAGCCCCCGCATCCGCGAAATTCTCCGGCTCGCCCAGCCGCCGACCGCACGCTTCCTGCCCGGGCTGATCTGGGGCGTGCTTTCGGCGGGCGCAGCCGTGGCGCTGCTCGCGGTCAGCGGCTGGCTGATCGTGAGCGCGTCGATCGTCGACTCGCTCGTGCCGCTGTCTGTCGCCGTGGTCGGCGTGCGGTTCTTCGCGGTCTCGCGCGCGGTTTTCCGCTATCTCGAGCGACTGTCGGGGCACGACGCGGCGCTGCGCCAGCTCGCGCGTACCCGGTCGGACATGGTGCGCAGACTCATTCCGCTCTCTCCGGCCGGCCTCGGCAGGACCGACCGTGGCCAAGTGCTCTCTGCTCTCATCGATGACGTCGAGAATCTGCAGAACCTGCCGCTTCGAGTTGTGCAGCCACTGGCGGTCTCGGCTGTCGTCGCGCTCGGCGCTGTCGGATTCATCGCGTTCGTCTCGCCTCCGGCGGCGCTCGCTCTGGCCGGGTGTCTGATCGTCACGGCCATCGTGTCGGTCGGTCTCGGCTGGGTGTTCGGCTCGCGCGCCGAAGAGCGCGTTTCCCTTGCGCGGGCTGACGTTTCGGCATCCCTTGTCGACTATTTCGGCAGTCTGGATGTGCTGCTCGCCTACGGCGCCGAGGCGCCGGCGCGTGAGCGAATCGAACGCGCCGACCGGGTGCTGCGCCGCACGCTCACCCGGGCATCCGTTGCTCAGGCCGTCGCCGCGGGAGTCGTCTCGACGCTGGCTGGTGTCGCCTCAGTGGCGACGCTCACCGTGGCGTCGCCGGGCCTGGCGACGGGAGTGATCGATGGCCCGTGGCTGGCGGTTGTCGTGCTCGTGCCGATGGTCGTGTTCGAAGTGTTCGGCGCTGTGCCGATCGCGGCGGCGTCGTGGCGCAGCGTGCGCGCGAGCGCGCGGCGCATCGTCGACGCGCTTCCCGGCGAGCTGCCGGACGAGCTGCGATCGGATGCCGGAATCGCAGAGCCCCCGGCATCCGCTGCTCTTCACCTCCGGAACGTGCACGCAGCGTGGCCGGGAGGAACGCCGGCGTTGCGCGGCGTCGATCTCGACCTCGCCGCCGGCGAACGGGTGCTGGTGTCGGGGCCGAGCGGGGCCGGTAAGAGTTCGCTCGCTTCGGTGCTGGTCGGCTTTCTGCGTGCCGACGTGTCGCGCGCTGGAAGCGAGTTCACCCTGGGCGGGGCGGATGCCGCGTCGCTCAGCGGCCCGGCGCTTCGTGAGGTGATCGGGCTGTGCGAGCAGCATCCGCAGCTTTTCGATGAGGACATCCGTCAGAACCTCCTTTTCGCACGAGACACCGCCACCGATGACGAACTGTTCGCGGTGCTCGAGCGCGTCGGACTCGGCGACTGGGTGCGCGAACGCGGCGGGCTCGACGCACGGGTCGGCGACCGCGGTGCACTGGTGTCGGGTGGTCAGGCGCAGCGCATTGCGCTGGCGCGGGCGATCCTGCGCGGATTCCCGGTGCTCGTGCTGGATGAGCCGACCGCGGGCGTCGATCCCGAGGCATCCGATGCGCTGTTGCGCGACATGATGTCAGCGGCGGGGGAGCAGTCGGTGGTGCTCATCTCGCACGTCTCGCCGCCCGCCGGAACCGTCGATCGCGTCGTGCGGATCGACGGCGGGCGCACGGTGTGAGCTCACGCATCCGATGCGGTCGACGACGTAGCGTGGGCACATGAGCCGAATCGACGAAGCCGCCCGTCTCATCAACGCCTCACCCGAACGTGTCTTCTCCGCGCTGAGCACGGCCGACAGCGTCGCGAAGTGGCTGCCGCCGAGGGGAATGACTGCGACGGTCGAGCATTTCGACGCGACGGACGAGGGTACGTACCGGCTGGTTCTCACCTATGACGACGCGGCGGATGCGCCGGGCAAGAGCAGTGCGAACGAAGATATCGTCGAGGGCCGCTTCGTCGAGGTGACACCGGGAGTGCGCCTGGTGCAGGAGATCGAGTTCGAATCAGACGACCCGCGGTACGCGGGAGTCATGCGCATGACGTGGGAAGTGCGGCCCAGCGGTGCGGGATCTGAGGTGATCTTCCGCGCTGAGGACGTGCCCGCGGGGATCACCGCATCCGATCACATCGAGGGGCTGACCTCGTCGTTGCAGAACCTCGCCGACCTCGTCGAGCGCTGAAGGGAAGGTGTCGAGCGTCAGTTGTAGAGCTCGGCCGGCGGTTCCATGACGATGCCCTGCGCCTCGAAGATGCGGCGGCGCTCTTCGATGCGGCGGTGCATCTCGACCTGGGCGTCTTCGACGAGCTGAGCGTCGAGTTCGACGCTGGGCGGATGCTGGTCGCCATTGTTCGCGGCGATGTACGAGTCGAGTTCGGGGCCCGAGGTCCACGACGTGATCAGCGAGTAGCGCGGTTCGGGTCCCTGGTGCCACACGGCGTGCCAGAAGCGCTGCGTATCGACGATGATGCGCGAGCCTGCCGGGAGGGCGAGGCGGATCTCCGTGGCGGGATCGAAGCGATCCTCGCGCAGAATCAACAGCGAATCGCGGTCATCGGTGAGGTTGAACCAGCCGCGTACGACCCAGCCGGAGCCTTCTTCGTTGAGGCGGTTGTTGTCGTCCTGGTGCAGGTTGTAGATCGCGTCCGCGTAGGTGTTGGGCTGCAGCTCGATGACGCGGCAACGGCCGACGTTCGCGCCTGGCTCTTGCGCGCGGCGGGCGAGGTTCGGCGCCTTCTCGACCTGGCTCGCCACCCACACGCCGTCTCTGTCGGTGCGCGGCGGGGTGTGGTTCCAGAATCCATTGCACTCGATGTCGCCGGCGTAGCTCGCGAGAGGCGCGAAACGGGTGATTCCGGATGAGCGCCAACCGACGTACTCCAGATTCAACCATTCGGTCGGATCAGCTGCCTGCTCGTAATCGTCGAGGACGACGTATCCGGTCTCCTCCAGCGCCTGTGACGTGATGAAGCTCATGGTGCACCTTTCCGGACCGGCGTCTCCGTCCATCCGTATGGCCATCCTAATCAGCGGTGGCCTGTGCGCGGGCGCGGATGCATCGATTCGCGCGATGGCCCCGCGTCGCGTAAACTCTTCCGCGGTGACGTGTCCGAGCGGCCGAAGGTGCAACACTCGAAATGTTGTGTAGGTAACCCCTACCGTGGGTTCAAATCCCACCGTCACCGCCAGAATTAAAGCCCCGCGATCCCTTGTAAACACTGGGATCGCGGGGCTTCTTGCCTTTACTAGGCCAGCGGTAACGCGCGTTTGCGGTTGGGTCTGTTCGCCAACCCGTTTTGAGAGCAGGATGTCAGGAGCGCGCGTCTCCTAGGTAGCCCGCAGAATGTCGTACGGGGACTCCTTCCTGGACCATCTCTAGCTCGGTCTCATCGCGGACTGTCACGGGGTAAGCTCGTCCGTCGGTCAGGTTCATACCGATTTGCGGGCCATGCGGTTGGCGAGCGCCACGATTCCTTCGGAGGCAATCCAATCCAACGCCACCAAACTCCCAACGGAAATGCTTCGGCGGTAGTCCACGGACGCAAGGTCCGCGTAGTCAATGCGCTGAGACACGAGAGATCCGCATCTGATCGTGTCCAATCAGAGTCACCTTAGAGCCAGTGGGCGGCGAACGCCGGGGGCCACATGATTCTGAGGCGCGCCCGTTGGCTAGATAAGCGATTAATGGTTAATCACCGTTTGCACTTCGTTGGGTCATGAACGGGATAGATCCGCGCCAAGGCCTCCGTGACCTTGCCTGCACCGCAGGCCATAGATGCTCTATTTGGATAAAAGAGTCAACGTTTCATCTGCATCCTCTGTTGACAGCGTAATCGACATGACTGTACTCTCGGGCGATAAGTGATTCACAATATGATGATTCCAAATTTACTTAGCGTTGAGTCATTGTGATCGCCCGACGGACCAAAGGAGATTCACATGAGGCGTGTTGCGATTGTCGCCGGAGCCCGGACTCCCATTGGCAAGGCCGGGGGCGCGTACAAAGATGTGCACCCCGTCGAGTTGCTCAGCGTGACAATGCGCGCTGCCGTCGAGAAGACCGGGCGCGACCCTGCGCTCATCGAGCAGATTTTCGTCGGCTGTGTGCAGCAGGTCAACAACCAATCCATGAACATCGGGCGGAATGCGTGGCTGAACGCAGGGTTCACCGAGCGAACTCCCGCCTTCACTCTCGACGCGCAATGCTGCTCGGGGCAGGAAGCGGCCAACCTGGGATTCTCTGTGATTGCGAGCGGCCAAGCAGATATCGTGCTCGCAGGCGGGGTGGAATCGCTCAGCCGTGTGCCTCTCGGCGCCACTCAGGGGCAGGGCGTGAATTTTCCGTATCCGGATTCGCTCTTGGCGCAGTGGGATATGCCGTCTTTGCAGACCGCTGTAGAAGCCGCGGCGATCAAGTACGGCGTGACTCGCGAAGCTGCCGACGAGTATGGTGTGAGATCTCATCTGCGAGCCGCTGCGGCGTGGGACGAAGGACGCTTCGATGACGAAATAACCTTCGTTGAACGAGACGAAGCCGTGCTGCTTTCACAGGACCAAGGCATCCGGCGCGATTCCAGCGTCGAGCGTTCGGCGCAGTTGTCGCCCGCGTACTCGCCAGACGGAATCGTCACCGCAGCAAACGCGTCGCAGTTTTCAGATGGTGCGGCGAGTCTCGTGCTGGCATCGGAGGACGCTTGCGACAGATACGGCTTGGAACCTCTTGCGTGGATTACGGACACGGCACTGGTCGGGAGTGATCCCAATTTCATGTTCGAAGGCCCGCTGGAAGTGACCGATTCCATTTTGAAGCGTGCCGGATTGACGCTCGACGACGTCGACCGCGTTGAGATTCATGAGGCGTTCGCCGTACCGGTGCTCATGTGGCTGAACCGCTACCCGTATGGCGTGGACAAGGTCAACGTTGACGGAGCGGGGATCAGCCTCGGTCATCCGTACGGCGCGACGGGAATCCGGCATCTGGTTCATCTTGCGTACTCCATGAGGCGGGAGTCTTTGCAAGTAGGACTTCAGGTCATGTGCGGTGGGGGCGGACTGGGCAGTGGCACCGTTTTGCGCCGCGATTGATTTCTTGAATAGAACGAGGTGAAGCCGTGAGAGCAGCAGAGTTGCTGGATGACGCGTGCATTCGATGGGCGGATCGCGTGGCGTTTCGGGTGCCGGGGCGCGACGAGCTGTGGAGCTATGAGCGTGTTCGAGTCGAATCGGACGCGATCGCCGTTGGCTTGATTGCGGCGGGAATCGGGCTCGGTTCAGCGGTTGCCGTGCTCAGCCCCAATAAGCCTGAGGCGTTCATTGCTCAACTCGCTGTTCTGAAGACGGGAGCGGCGTATGTGCCGCTCAACGCGAAAGCGAAGCTGAGCGATTGGTTCGGGCTGACAAGGGCGACCAGTGCTACTGGCCTTCTGTTCGGTGCCGAGATGAGCGTTGCTGCCCAGGAGCTCGTGGAACACAACCAGAATCTTGCTGTGCGCTTCTCGATAGGGGAGGTCGATGGCCTCACCTCGCTGGAAGACCTCGTCACTCGTCACCGAGGCGCGGTGCCCCCACGGCTGCCCGACAATAGTGAGGATCCTTCGTGGATCGTCGGATCCGGGGGAACGACCGGGGTGCCGAAGGCCATCTGCGTGCCGCAGCGCGCCCTCGTTCTGCAGACCCTCGCGCTCCAGGCGCATCTACTGGACGCCGCACCGATTCATCTCGTTTCTGCGCCCCTCACGCATGCTGCCGGGGTGCTCACCTATCCGGTGTTCCTCCAAGGCGGCGAGACCATCGTCTTGGACGGCGCTCGCCCGGGGGAGATTCTCGCAGCAATCGAGAAGTATTCGGTGACCCAGATATTCATGCCCCCGACGGCTATTTATGCCATGCTGGCACACCCTCAGATCGGTGATTACGACTACTCCTCGTTGAGGTATTTCATCTACACAGCCGCGCCGATGTCGCCGTCCAAGCTCGAGGAGGCGCTCGAGGTGTTCGGGCCGGTGATGGCCCAGCTCTACGGGCAGGCGGAAGCGCCGACGGTATGCACATGGTTCAGCCCGGCCGAGCATGTGAAGGCCCTGAACGATCCGAGCCTCGCGCACCGGCTTTCGTCTGTGGGGCGGCCGTCGTCGGTCGCTTCGGTGCGGGTCGTCGATGACAACGGTGATCCGCTTCCGACTGGCGAGACCGGTGAAATCGCGGTGAAGACTCAGCTGCGCTTCATCGGTTATATCGGTGCACCGGAGGAGACGGCGAAGCTCGAAGCGAATGACGGTTATATGCGCACGGGCGACATCGGTCATATCGATGCCGACGGTTTCGTCTACATCACGGATCGCGCTCGCGACATGATCATCACGGGTGGGTTCAATGTCTTCCCGAGCAATGTCGAGAAGGTGATCTGGACGCACCCTTCGGTGGAGGACTGTGCAGTGATCGGTCTTCCGCACAGCCACTGGGGTGAGGCAGTGACGGCTGTCATCGAGCTCAAGCCGGGTGCAGAAGAGGCTACTGAAGAGATCATGGCCCTGTGTCATCAGCAGCTCGGCCCCGTTCAGACGCCGAAGTCGGTCATCTATGACTCGCTTCCCCGTAGTGCGGTCGGAAAGGTACTCAAACGAGATCTCCGGCAGAAGTACGCCAGCGGATAGTCCGCTCAAACCACAAATGAATATAAGTCAAAATCAATTTACTAATGCGCGTATCCTATGCGGCTACTTCCAAGACAGTTTGCGGGCATTAGTGAAACTCAATTTACGAGGGTCTCGATGACGATACACTCGTTCCGGGCAGCACATCAACAGTGCCCTGGCCGGCCGAAGGAAAGAGAAGAGCATGCGGATTTCACACATCTTGGGCGGAACGAGCGCAGCGATGGCGCTGTTGCTCCTGACGAGTTGCGCGGGAACAGCGGGGACAGCCGGCGGCGGCGATGACGAGCGTCCGTTGATCGATCTGACGGTCGCCCACCACGTGGGAGAAACTACCCAGGTCGGAGCGGCAAGTCACGCCTTCATCGATGCTCTCGAGGAATATTACGACGGCGAAGTCGCCGTCGAGTGGTACTGGTCCGGTGCTCTCGCGGGTACAGGTCCGGAGATTCTTGACGCACTCGCAGACGGACGCGCATCGCTTTCGACGGTGCCGCCCGCGTACTGGCCGGAGAAGATGCCACTGGCCGAATGGCTCGATCCGCTGCTGGCCACCCCCGGGGCCGCACCGCTTTCACCGGCGCTGGCGTCATTGATCGCGCACACCGAGGCGCTGAAATTGCCGCAGCTTGAGGAGGAGTTCGCCAAAGAGGGCGTGACGATGCTCACTGCGACGACGAACGACTACTACTACCTGTTCTGCAACCGACCGATCAACAACTTGGCCGATGCGAAGGGCGCCATCGTCCGGGCAGGCACGCGCACGCAGGTAGGTGAGATCGAAGCGCTGGGGATGACCCCGGCAACCATCGAATGGGGAGAGCTGTTCGAGGGGCTTCAGCGCGGGACCGTTGACTGCGCCGCGATGCCCATTGCCGGAGCCGCAGACATCGGGGCGTTGGATGTCGCTCCATACGTCATGATGGTGCCGCTTTCGCCCGCCGTCATTCCGGTGTTCATGAACACCGCACAGCTCGAGTCGCTTCCGGAGGATGTGCAGGAGTGGATCCGCACCGAAGGCGCAGCCGTGTATGCGGAGGCATTTGTGGCCGAGCAGATCAATCAGAGCCACGCCGCATTTGCCGAGGGTGGCGCTTACGTGTCGGGAGACGGCGTTGAAGTCATCGTTCCGAACGACATGATCGCCGAGCTGGCGCAATATCGCGAGGATCAGTATGCGACTCTTGCCGAGCTCGCCCCCGCGTCGGTAGAAGACCCGCAGGCCATCGTCGATGGCTACCTGAAGACGGTGGATGACGCGATGGAGCTCTACGCCGACGTGACGGGAATCTCAGCGGAAGATCTCGATACCACGGAAGCGACTATCGCGGCGATCCAGGATATGCCAGCGGAAGCGACGGCCGAGGCCTTCGCCCGCAAGCTTCTAGACGTTCTCAGCTCGCGATAACGGGCCTCGGTCCTTGCCAGGGAGTGGAAATGACCAAGATTCGTGCCGTCCTTCTTCGGATGCTCAGCGCAACCGCGGTGGTGATCACCGGTGTCATGATGGTTCACATCACGGCCAATGCCGTGATGCGCCAATTGCTTCGGGAGCCGTTGCCCTCGACGAACGAGATCGTCGGATACTGGGAGCTACCTCTGGTGGCGCTTCTCGGGTTGCTCGCGGCCCAGCTTCGGCGTGACCACATCGAAGTCTCGCTCTTCGTGTCGAGACTGCCACGCCAGACTCGTACTCAGTTCGCGATTCTGTCATCGCTTCTGGTGGCGTCGCTCAGCGTCGGGTTCGCCTGGTTCGGACTTGTCAAAGCGTTGGAGGATATGACCCTCGGCGTCACAGCAGGCGTCTCTTATCTCCCTATCTGGCCAGTGACCATCTTCGTGCCGATTGTGTTCGCGACCCTGGCTGTGCTGTGCGTCATGGACATCATCGAGCTGCTGAGAGGCGTCAGCGTGTTGAGCGATGCAGATGACGAGAGCATCGTCACCTCCTCGCAAAACGCCGAAGAGAATGCGTCCGAGTTCCCCGTACACGGTTTCGCAGAGGACATCGATCAGTCGAAAGCAGGACGGTGATGGCGTCGACCACTCCTACGCAGCTCGCTCCGGATGCGGAGCACACGGTCAAGACCTCAACTTTCGCGGTTGCGCTCTTCGGGGCACCGGGCAAACGCGGACCCAAGGGAACGATCGCCTGGGTGGTGTTCCTCATCCTCACTGCGGGATCGCTGGCCGCACTGTTCGCGAGCCCGACGAAGCCTCTCGCTGGTGTTGCCGTCATCGCTCTCATGCTCGTGATGCTGTTCTTCAAGATTCCGGTTGCCGTGGCGCTCGCTGTTCCCAGTCTGATCGGGGTATACGCAGTCTCGGGTATCCCGGCTACGGTGAACCTCCTCAGCAGCGCCCCGTACAGCGCGGTGTCGAAGTGGGCAATGGCCGTCGTGCCGATGTTCATCTTCATGGGGATGGCCCTCGGCGAATCCGGGATTACGACGAAGATCTATCAATTCACGGATAAATGGTTCGGCTGGCTCCCCGGCGGCGCTGGAATCGGTACGACCGCGGCGGGCATCGGGCTTTCGTCAGTGAGTGGTTCCACGCTGGGAATGACGTACACGCTGGGCCGGGCCGGTATCCCGGAGATGCTGAGGGCCGGCTATCACCGGAGGATTGCCCTCGGCGTCGTCATCGTGGCCGGACTTCCCGGGATGCTCATCCCCCCGAGCGTTCTCCTTGTGGTTTACGCCGGTATCGCCGAGGTTCCCGTAGGGCCGCAGCTTCTGGCCGGCACTCTGCCGGGGATCCTGCTCGGTGTCACGTTTGCACTCTTCTTGCTGTGCCTGAGTTTGATGAAGCCCGCGTGGGTGGGGCGCGACAAGAGCCAACCGCGCCCTCAGGCGTCGACCATGCGCGAGCGGCTGCTCGCGCTGCGTGACATCTGGGGCCTGCCTGTCATCGTCTTCGTGCTGTTCGGCGGAATGTTCTCGGGGCTGTTCACCGCCACGGATGCGGGTGCTGCCGCCGCTTTCGCCACCCTGTTGCTGACGCTGTGGTTGCGTCGCGGCAACAAGCCATGGGCCGCTGTAGCGAGGGCGGCGGTCTCCACCGTCTCGGCGACGGGTGTGATCTTCTTCATCCTCATCGGTGCGGAGATGCTCACCCGCCTTCTTGCGGTGACAGGTCTCGCGCAGTTGATGACGGACAGCATCACCGGTCTCGGACTCTCACGCGTTGCGTTCCTCGTCATTCTGGTTGTGCTCTACCTCTTTATGGGCATGTTCTTCGACACGTTCTCGATGATGCTGCTGACAGTTCCGATTCTGTTGCCTGTCCTTGCTGAGCTCGACGTAAATCCGCTGTGGTTAGGGGTCTTCGTCGTGCTGCTTGCCGAGATCGGGCAGCTGACGCCGCCGCTCGGAGTGCTCTCGTTCGTGCTGCACGGTCTTGCCCAGGACCCCAAGGTGAATCTCGGCCAGAAGATCACGCTGATCGACGTCTTCGTGGCTGTGCTGTACTTCTTGCCGATCGTGCTGCTGTTCGTCATTGCGCTCATCGCGTTCCCTGAGCTGGCCACCTGGCTTCCAGATCTGGCGCAAGGGGGAATGCCGTGACCGCTCGAAAGCGCGCTATGCCGACTAAAATGACGCGAATGAGTCAGAGCGCAGGGCCGCCGAAACGTCGGCCGCGTGGCCGCAAACAAGACATCCTCGATGCTGCGCGGGGACTCTTCGTCGAATTCGGCTACCCCAACGTCTCGATGGCGACGATTGCCGAGCAGGTCGACATCACGGCCGGGGCGCTTTATCGTCACTATTCGAACAAGGCCGCCCTGTTGGAAGCCGTCTTCGAAGACGGCTTCCAGCTTCTGATTGTGCCGTCGACGAGCGGGAGCATCGATGAGTTCTTCGACGACGCTGTCCGGCGCGACCTCGAGGGCAAGTACATCGCGGAACTCTGGCGGAGCGAGGCCCGTTATCTTCCTGCCGAGTCGCAGGAAGTTTTTCGTGCTCGGCTGCTGAATTGGACAAAGTGTTTTTCGGAGATGTTGCTGCACCAGAGATCGGATCTGTCGCCGATTCAATCGCAGATGATTGCATGGGCCGTGCAATCAACGCTCGTGCGGCCACAGGTCGTGCGCTCTGGCCTGAGCAATGAGCACGCGCGAGAGATGGTACTCGGTGCTCTCGGAGCCATCGGGGACGTCGAGTTGCTGCCGTTCGGCGAACGAGACAGTTCAGGCGAAGAGAACATTCCCGCCGTTCATTCCACACGCGAGCGTCTGCTGTTGGCGGCTGTCCAGCACTTCGGTGAGAACGGGTTCCGCGCGTCCTCGATCATTGAGATCGGGACCACGGCGGGTGTAACCGGACCAAATCTCTATGGCCATTTCGCCGACAAAAAGGCCCTCTTCCTGGAGGCGTTCATGCGAGGTGTGCATGCCTCCTGGATTGCGATGAATCGCGCAGTTACTGCCTCGCAAACCGCTGAGGAGCGCGTGTGGAACGTTGCTCGAGAGCATGTGAACCTCGACAAGCTGTGGACCCAAGTGCGACTGAACGTCACGCTGGATGATGATGCGATCAGGGCTTACATGATCCGCGAGCAGTCCGAATACCTCTCCGAGTGGATTGAGATGCTGCGAACCGCGCGGCCCGAGTTCACCAAGCCTGAAGCGCACTTTCGGGTTCTGATGGCGTTCACCATCGTGGAGGATCTGCAGCGGACGAGGTTTCTCACACAACGCCGGGGGTTCCGTGAGAACCTCGCACGCCTGGTGGCTGCTGTGATGCTTGATCATTACTCGACTGATCGTTAGGCGGACTCGCGCGCGTAGCCCGTGAGCTTGCATCGGATCTCACGTGACCTTCAACGACGCGGAATCGTGAATACGCATTAAGTAAATCGTCACAAACTCGTATCAGGCGAGCTGTGACGCTTCGACTCATTCGATGCATTCGAGTTCGGCTATCGAAGCGCCCTTTCATGTGTAATGCCTGCGGAAAGACGCGCGAAACTCCTCGTTCTGCAGACTTTCCTTCGCCTGGATCGGCGCCGTGCGTTGACATTAAGTTAATTTCAAGTAAGTATGTATGTAGGTTTTGCGCATCGATCGAAGGAGGTCCTCGAAGTGATTGACGTTGTGGTGGGCGGCGTGGGAATGATTCCCTTCACGAAGCCGGGGCGAAGCGAGTCCTACGAGATCATGGGGGCGAAGGCCGTGCGCAACGCCCTCACGGATGCGGGCATCGACTACTCGTCGGTGCAACAGGCCTACGCAGGCTATGTCTACGGTGATTCAACGGCCGGGCAGGTTGCGCTGTACGGCGTGGGGATGACAGGCATCCCCATCGTCAATGTCAACAACAACTGCTCGACAGGCTCGTCTGCGCTGTACTTGGCACGGCAGGCAGTTGCCTCTGGCGCGGTCGAATGCGCCCTCGCCGTGGGTTTCGAACAGATGCGACCGGGAGCGCTGGGGACGCACTGGGACGACCGGACCTCGCCGCTGGGGAGTTTCAGCGACGCGATGGATTCGATTCAGGGTCTCACGCCCGAGGCTCCTATCGCTGCCCAGCTCTTCGGGGGAGGGGGACAAGCGTACATCGATGAGTACGACATGGATCCCTCCGTCTTCGCGCGGATTTCAGTGAAGGCGCGCACTCATGCAGCGAACAACCCCTACTCGGTTTTCCGCGATCCTGTCTCGTTGGACGACGTGCTCAACTCCCCGCAGATCTGGGGGCCGCTCACACGGCTGCAGTGCTGTCCACCCACGTGTGGAGCCGCCGCCGCCATTGTCATGAGCCGGGCATTCGCCGAGAAGCATGGCATCGATGCATCGATCGTGATTCGTGCGCAGGCCATGACGACTGATGATCCCTCGACGTACGAGTCAGGAGACATGCGCAAGGTCGTCGGGTACAACATGACCCAGGCGGCCGCGCGCCGGGTGTATGAAGACAGCGGGGTCGACCCTCTCGACATCCCCGTTGTCGAGCTGCATGACTGCTTCACGACGAATGAGCTCCTGACCTACGAAGCGTTGGGGCTCACCCCGGAGGGGACAGCAGAGAAGTTCATCATGGACGGCGACAACACCTATGGTGGACGCGTCGTCACGAACCCCTCAGGGGGGTTGCTCTCCAAAGGGCATCCTCTGGGAGCGACCGGCCTTGCCCAGTGCACCGAACTTGTCTGGCAGCTGCGCGGTCAGGCGGCCGCACGTCAGGTGGACGGTGCGAAGGTTGCTCTGCAGCACAACCTCGGCCTCGGTGGTGCGTGCGTTGTGACTATGTATGAACACGTAGGCGCGCGCCGGTGAGCGGTCCATACGAATATGCCGTCGGGCGGACGTGGGAGCCGATCTCATTGCAGATCACTCGCAGTCGGCTTCGTTTCTTCGCGAAAGCGACCGGACAGACCGACCCCATCTATACCGACGTCGAGGCTGCTCAACAGGCGGGGCATCCGGACCTTCCCGTACCGCCGACGTTCCTGTTCGGTGTGGACTTTGAAACAGAGGATCCGTTCGCGTGGTACGCCGAGCTGGAGATCGATCTGCGGACAGTGCTGCACGGCGGTCAGGATTTCAGCTATCACAGGCTTGTTCATGCGGGAGAGACCATCACCGCGCATCCGCAGTTGCGCAAGACGTACGACAAGCGAGGCGGGGCGCTCATCTTCCTGGAACGCGTCATCACGTATCGCGACGGCGAAGGAGAGACGGTGGCGGAGGCGACGACCACCGTGATCATTCCGTCGCAGCACACGGTCGAGGAGGCCCTATGAGGGCCACAGATTGGTCGATCGGAAAAGAGATCGGTCCCCTTGCTGTGAAGCCGATTTCTCGGACGACGCTGGCCCTGTTTGCGGGTGCCTCTGGCGACCACAACCCGATTCATATCGACACTGATGTCGCCCGCTCCGCGGGGCTGGACGACGTCTTCGCTCAGGGGATGCTCTCCATGGCATACCTCGGTCGACTTCTCACAGACCTCGTGCCCCAGGAGCAGTTGCGTCGCTTCGTGGTGCGTTTCACCGCGATCATACCCATCCATGCAGCACCGATCTGCCGAGGCGTGGTGCGGGAGATTGAAGAGCGAGACGGTGAACGGCTTGCTCTGCTCTCTCTCACGGTGACGTTGGATAACGAAACGACCGTACTGGTCGGTGAGGCCGAAATCGCGCTGGACTGAGGCGCGGAAGATCATTCACGAACAGCGCAGGCGACCAACGTCGGAGCACTGTGAACGAGGGAAGGAAAGCCCCATGGGCAAGCTTGAAGGAAGAAGCGCGATCGTATCCGGAAGCGGCCGCGGGATCGGACGCGCGATCGCGCTTAAGCTCGCTGCCGAGGGAGCGCGCGTAGTCATCAACGATCTCGACGCGGATCCTGCCGCGGAGGTCGTCGCAGAGATCCTGGCTCGCGGCGGCGAAGCTGTGTCGTGTGTGGGCAACGTCACCGAAGACGGCTTCGCTGAGGCGTTCGTGAACACCGCTGTGGAGAGCTTCGGTGGGCTGGACATCATCATCAACAACGCCGGCTATACCTGGGACGCCGTTATTCAGAAAATGACAGACGAGCAGTGGGATGCCATCCAGGACGTACATCTCAAAGCACCGTTCCGCATTCTTCGTGCGGCGCAGCCCATCCTCAGCCAGGACGCAAAAGCGGAGATCGCCAAGGGCCGCCGAGTTCATCGCAAGGTGGTGAATATCTCCTCGATTTCTGGCCTGTTCGGAAACGTCGGCCAGGCGAACTACTCTTCAGCTAAGGCAGGAATTCTCGGACTGACCCGTGCTCTCGCCAAAGAGTGGGGCCGATACAACGTGAACGTCAACGCTGTGGCGTTCGGAATGATTAATACGCGTTTGACCGAGGCTACTGCCGGTGACTCTTCGATCCAGATCGAGGGCCGCGACTTAAAGGTGGGTATGAACCCGCAAATCGCTGACCGCATGAACGCGATGACACCTCTGGGGCGTGCCGGTGCAGCCGAGGAAGCGGCGGGCGCCGTTGTCATGCTGACGTACCCCGAGGCTGACTACATCAGCGGTGAAATGATTACTGCGGGGGGTGGTTTCCTCGGATGAGGCCGCATCAGAGGAATCTCGAAGATGGGCGCCCGATACACTGCTTCAATGAATCCTGGAAATACGCCCTTCGACACGATCATGATCTTTCTGCCGATCTGGTTACCGGCTCTGGTCGTCGGCATCACGGTTCAATGGATCGTTGCCCGCAGTGCGGCGATCTCGGCGCTACGCAAGCACGCTCGAGACCAGGAGAGTTCTGGGGATCAAGCACAGAACGCGCAGACGCAGACGTCTTAGAGGTCGGGCGCGCTCCCGAGGCGTTCCACGCGCGACGGAGCGGATCCCGGAAGGATCTCCCGGGTTCGCGCTCGCGCGGAGACGGGAAACGCTTCCGGCATCCGATCTCGCGCTCAACAGAGAGCAGCGCGGTGGCGGCGGATCCTGCACTATCCCGCGTTGGTGGCGAGCTTCCCTTCCGATAAACAGAAGAAGTGTGTTTTTTCTCCGCTGATTTGGGTGGAGAACCGATTGTTCTTGCCTGAGAGTGGAGTTATCGCTGACCGCCACCACAGCAAAGGACACATCATGACCGCCTACCAGGACGACATCGACGCCATTCGGTCGCTGAAGGACGAAGCCGGCTCCAGCTGGGATGCCATCAACCCCGAGTCGGTAGCGCGCATGCGCGCACAGAACCGCTTCAAGACCGGGCTCGAGATCGCGCAGTACACCGCGGACATCATGCGCCGCGACATGGCCGAGTACGACGCTGACTCCTCGGTCTACACGCAGTCGCTCGGCGTCTGGCACGGCTTCATCGGCCAGCAGAAGCTCATCTCGATCAAGAAGCACCTCAAGACCACCAACAAGCGTTACCTCTACCTGTCGGGCTGGATGGTCGCAGCCCTCCGTTCTGAGTTCGGCCCGTTGCCTGATCAGTCGATGCACGAGAAGACGTCGGTCCCAGCCCTCATCGAAGAGCTCTACACCTTCCTTCGCCAGGCGGATGCCCGTGAGCTTGACTTGCTGTTCACACAGCTCGACGACGCCAGGGCCGCCGGCGACGACACCGCCGCAGAGTTCGTCCAGTCGCAGATCGACAACTTCGAGACTCACGTCGTGCCGATCATCGCCGACATCGACGCCGGCTTCGGTAACCCCGAGGCGACCTACCTCCTCGCGAAGAAGATGATCGAGGCAGGCGCCTGCGCGCTCCAGATTGAGAACCAGGTGTCGGATGAGAAGCAGTGCGGTCACCAGGATGGCAAGGTCACCGTTCCGCACGAGGATTTCATCGCGAAGATCAATGCCCTCCGCTACGCGTTCCTCGAACTCGGCATCGACAACGGTGTCATCGTGTCTCGCACCGACTCGCTGGGTGCCGGCCTCACACAGAAGCTCGCTGTCTCGAACGAACCCGGCGACATCGGCGACCAGTACAACTCGTTCCTCGACGTCGAAGAGATCTCTGAAGCAGACCTGGGCAACGGGGACGTCATCATCAAGCGCGACGGCAAGCTGCTGCGCCCGAAGCGCCTGGCGAGCAACCTGTTCCAGTTCCGTGCCGGAACAGGTGAAGAGCGCTGCGTGCTCGACAGCATCACGTCGCTGCAGAACGGCGCCGACCTGCTGTGGATCGAAACCGAGAAGCCGCACGTCGAGCAGATCGCCGGGATGATGGACAAGGTGCGCGAGGTCATCCCGAACGCGAAGCTGGTCTACAACAACAGTCCGTCGTTCAACTGGACCCTCAACTTCCGCCAGCAGGCATACGACAAGTTCGTGGCGGAGGGAATGAACGTCGACAACTACGACCGCAGTGCACTCATGAGCGTCGATTACGACGAGACCGAGCTCGCCCAAGTGGCCGACGAGATGATCCGCACCTTCCAGCGGGATGGCTCCGCGAGGGCCGGCATCTTCCACCACCTCATCACCCTGCCGACGTACCACACGGCGGCTCTGTCGACGGATGACCTGGCCAAGGGCTACTTCGCTGACGAGGGCATGCTCGCCTACGTCAAGGGTGTGCAGCGCCGGGAGATCCGCGAGGGGATCGCCACGGTCAAACACCAGAACATGGCCGGCAGCGACATCGGTGACAACCACAAGGAGTACTTCGCCGGCGACGCCGCGCTCAAGGCTGGCGGAAAAGACAACACGATGAACCAGTTCAACTAGGTTTCACCGAAAGGGCAGGCGTTGGCGAGGCGTCAACGCCTGCCCGGACTTGATATCTGCCACGACGGCTGCGTTCGGCTTCCGTTCTCACCGAGTGGAGCGCTCGACCATGCGAACGAGTTGTTCGGCCGCTGCTGCAGTGTCGTAGTCGGGATCTTGGAGTCGTTCCGCGACGATTGCATTGATCGCTCCGCCGATGATGATCGCCGTGTTCTTCGCGTTGCCCTCGTCAGCCGCTCTGACCGGGTGGGCGGCAGCGATGATGTCTGCCAATGGCCGCCACCTCTCAGCTGAGTCGCCGTCGCCCTCATCGTGGGTCATCGCTTCGATGATCATCCGGGTGTGATGAGGATGCTCATGCAGATGACTGATCATCGACCTGATGTAGGCAGCTGGTCCATCACCGACCTCGACCGATTCGACCGCACCAGCGACCTCTTGCACGAGTGCATCAATGACGTGCTCGTAAGCGGCGCGCACGAGATGCGCTTTGGACGGGAAATGATAAAGCACCGCAGCCTTGGTGATGCCGGCGTTCTGCGCGATGCCCGCAAGTGAAGCTCCTGCGTAGCCCCTCTCGGCGACCAGATCGATCGTGGCCGCGATCAGCTGACTTCGTCGTGCTCGCTCTGTCAGAGTCAGTTCGGTCGGGGGTCGAACGCCGCGAGAAGCATCTCTTGCCATGTCGGCCACCTTACCGTACGGTAGAAAATTCTACCGTACGGTAAGGAGATGCATGTCGGGAAGTGTTGCAGTCGAGGAGAACGCTGTCGGTCAAAGTGGAGGCATCAAGCGTCCTCATCGCCCAGGGCGTCGATTTCGGGTTGCACTGGTAGTCGTTGCGGTGCTGACCATAGCAGCGGGCTTTATCGTCCGTTCTCCATCTCCAGTGGGCCACTGGGACAGTGCTCAGGGGCAGGATCGCTTTATGGCGGCCTACGACGAGGCCTTTGCTGAAATGCCCGAGGCTGAGGAATCCGTCGATGTGCGCACCGACTTCGGCATCGTGCGCCTGTACCGGTTCTCGGGCACCGGGGACGCCACCGGCACCGGCACTGCCACCGCACCGCTGATCCTGCTGCCCGGCCGTTCCGCTGCCTCACCGGTATGGGCCGACAATCTGCCGATGCTCCGCGAGATCGGCGACGTGTACACCATCGACTTGCTCGGTGAACCAGGGATGAGCGTGCAAGAGCGCCCAATCCAGAACGACGAGGATCAAGCGGCTTGGCTTCACCAAGCACTCGAAAGCCTGCCGGAGGACCGCTTCCATCTCATCGGGCTGTCAATCGGCGGATGGAGTGCGGTCAACCTCGCCGTGCACGAATCCGAGCTCGTCGCCACGATGTCACTCATCGATCCCGTGTTCGTCTTCGGGGAGATGCCGTTGAGCACCGTGATGCGATCGATCCCTGCCGCCTTTTCGTGGTTGCCGAAGTCATGGCGGGACGACTTCAACTCATACACCGCAGGCGGTGCCCCAGTCGAGGACGTTCCGGTCGCGGAAATGATCGAAGCAGGGATGCAGCATTACAACCTCAAGCTGCCGCAACCCGCGAGAATCAGCGAAGAGCAACTGGCCGCCATTGACCTGCCGGTATTGGCGATTCTGGCCGGAGACTCGGTCATGCACGACCCTCAAGCCGCCGTAGGTACCGCCGAACGCGCGTTATCCGATGGCACAGTGAGTTACTATCCCGGCGCCTCCCACGCGCTCAGTGGCGAACAGCCGGAACAGATCGCGATCGACATCGCCGGGTTCATCTCGGAGAACTCATCCAGCGGCGGCAAGTAGGAGATTCTTCTTTCGGCGCATCCGCCTCCCCGGCATCCGACCCACGCGCACGCTACGGTTATCAGCATGACCCAGGCGCTACGCACCTTCGGGCGCATCCTCGCGTCGCACTGGATCGCGCTCGCCGCCTGGTATCTCGGCGGCGAAGCTCTGCACCAGGTACTCGTGCAGGTCGCCGGCTTCGTCGGCGGGTACACCTCGCTCGGCGGGCTCCTGCTGCTGCCGCTTGCTGTCGCGGCGCGACTGGTGTCGTACATCGCGATGTACCTCACCGTTCGGTCTGCGCTCGCCCACGCCGCTCACCCCGCCGGCGGCGGGGCTCGGGAGTTCTTGGCGGCGACTCTCGCCGCGATCCTCCCGTTCTCGGCGTTCTATGCCGCATGGGGCATGCTGGCCGCCGACCAGAACGAGTTCTTCAACATCGCCGCCGGCATCGCCCTGGCCGAGACGAACTACGAATACGGTGCACTCGGCGATCGCGGCGGTCTGATCTCCGTCGGGGTGCTTCCGGTAGCTGTGCTCGTGATCGCCCTGGCGCTGCGGACGCTGCACGCGCGCTACAGCGAGCGCCTGCCAGCGTGGACCTTCGTCGTCGCGGCATACACCGAGTTGCTGTGGACGTTCATGCTCTTCACCCTCGTCGGCCAGTGGTGGGCAGACGTTCGAGAATGGCTCGCCGGGCGCGCGGTCACAGCCTGGCTGAACGACATCGGTGACTGGTTCGCCGGCAACATCGTTCCGGTCGCCTTTGTCTGGGAAGGTGCGCTCTGGCTGGTCGGGCTGCTGGCAGCCGTGATCGTCGTTCCCGCCGGATGGCTCGCGGTGGCCGGCGTCATCTACGGCACGACCTTCGACACGACCCCGCCGGCGCTTCGCCGCAGCCGCGCGGCGCTCACGGGAACAACGGCGAAGCTCGTCCGCGTGCTGCTCCGACGATTCGAAGACCTGTGGGCGGCCGTCTCGGTGATCTGGCGAGGTGGGCCGTTGCTGATCGGCGCGTTCGTCCTGGCGTACGCGCTGTGGCAACTGGCGACGCAGGCTGGCACTCGCGGCCTGCTGGAGTTGATCGGCGGACACGACAGCTCATTCTGGAGCGCTTATCTGCCGATGATCCTCGTCGCCGTCGCGGCGGTGGCCGAGCCGGTGGGCGTCGCGGTCGTGGCGACAGCGTATGACGCCGTCATCGCCCGCCCGGAGGCGGGACTCGACACAGAACCCTCAGGGCTCGACGACGAAGCGGATCATGCGGTCGTCGAGATCGGGGATGGTGAGGGAGAACGGGCCGGTCGCGTCATCCGGCAGGAGGAAGACAGCGAGGATGTCGTAGGAGAGTGACTCTTCGAGACATGACTGCTCACCGGCATCCGAAGGCACATCGACGTCGCGGTGCGCGCCGAGCCACACGCGAGACCCCTCGATCTCTGCCAGAGTGAACGCCCCGCACCGCGTGGCATCCGCTCCACCCGTCGAGCGCATCGCGACGCTCAGGGTGCGCGAACCGGCCGGAGCGTCGAATTCGTCCCAGCGCACCGTGTCGACCGCGATCGTCTGACCGGCGATCTCGCCGCGCCGTTCCACGTCGACGACCGTCGGCTGCTCTGCCTCCGAAGAGGGCAGCACATCCAGCCAAACATGAACTCCGGCAGCGGCGACCGCCGCCACGACGAGCGCGATCAGCGCCAGCCCCTGCCTGCGCCACCACCTCATGGCGCCCCCAGGTGTGAGTCTTCGATCTCGATGCTCGGCTCGGTAGGGGCGTCGTCCAAGAAGATCGGAAGCACCACAAGATCGTCCAGTCGTGGCGTGGCGTACGTGGTCGACAGGCGCAGCAGCCCCTCGTCGTCGCTGATGCGCTCAGGCACCTCGAAAGCCAGCATCCCGACCGTGTCCGTACCGACGTGAAGATCTGTACGCACGAGCGACGTCCCTGGTCGCTCGCTTGCCTGGAACACCTGCCCATCCACCTCGAGTGTGGCCAGCTCGATGACGGCGTCTACCTCGGTCTGCGGGGCGGATGCCACGACCGTGACGACGATCCAGCGGCCGTCGGCGTGCCAGTCATCGACCGTGACCCGGTCCGCGAAACGGACGTCCGCGGCGGCGGCCGTGAGCGCGCGCGAGCTGACCTGCTCACCCACGGCACCGCTGACGACGAACGGAGCACGCTGGTCGAACGCCGTGGTCGCGACCACAGACACCGCACACGCCGCGACGGCCAGCGCAATGCCCGAGGCCCAGGAGCGTGCCGGAGTCATCGGTCGCCATCCAGTTCGATGCGCGCTGCGAGCTCGCCGCGGCGCCAGATGACCTGATCGGAGGAGATCAGGATCTGTCCGGTCGTCACCTGTGCGTCGTACACATCGAGAGAGACGCCTGCTGCCACGGCATCCGCTGGCACCGTCCACGCGACGCGCAGGGCGCTCGGGACACCCGGCTGCAGAATCACCGAGCCCGCCGACCCGTCCGTGCGCCACGCGAGCACGCTCGTGGTCGGCTCGATGCCGGGGCGCTCGCCCTCGCCGTGTTCGGGGCTGGTCAGGGTGAACAGCGGGTTGCGCGTGTTGACAAATCCGGTGGAGATGCGGTCGGCGCTGGTGGTGAGGCCGATCGGACGGTCTGTCGTGTTCTCCAGTTCCATCGTCACGACCAGAAGAGTCTCACCGGCGTCGGCTTCGAGAAACTGATCCTCCACGGCATCTGTGAACGCGGCGTCGAGCACTGTCACCGTGTACTCCGAGAGGTGCAGCTCATCGCCCATCGCGGTGGCCACTGGCACTGTCTCGACGGCGCGGAGCCCGCCCGAGGCCGTGACCGCGACGATCAGTGCCGCCACGAGACCGATCGCGATCCACAGCAAGGTCGGCACAGCGGCGAGGGCCGAGCCGATCAGGCGCCAGGCGGCACGGAGCGACCCCCGCACCGCTTCGCCTGCTCTGCCCACGCCGCAAGCCTAGCGAGCGACGTGGGGCTGGTGGACGAATTGGTTGACTCTCGGCAATAGTTGACAAATCACAACGACATAAATAAGGTTGTCATTCATCAACTTTCGTTCTGCAGGAGCACCACCCCTTTGACTTCCACCACGCACATCTCACCTGAGCCCACGCGCTCAGCCCGTGAGGTCTTCACCGCGATCTCGGGCCTCATCGTCGCCATGTTCGTCGCCGTGCTCTCTGGCACGATCGTGTCCACGTCGTTGCCGGTCATCATCGCCGACCTCGGCGGCACGCAGTCGCAGTACACCTGGGTCATCACAGCGAGCCTGCTCGCCACGGCCGTCACCACCCCGATCTGGGGCAAGCTCGCCGACCTCGTCAACCGCAAGATGCTCGTTCAGGTCTCGCTGATCATCTTCACTGTGGGCACGGTGATCGCCGGCTTCTCGACCGACACCAACATGCTCATCGTCATGCGCGTCGTGCAGGGCATCGGCGTCGGCGGACTCATGTCGCTCGTCATGATCGCCGTGGCACTGATCATCTCGCCCCGTGAGCGCGGCAAGTACATGGGGGTCGTCGGCGGCATCATGGCGCTCGGCACGATCGGCGGGCCGCTCCTGGGCGGCGTCATCACCGACACGCTGGGCTGGCAGGCCAACTTCTTCGTGGGCGTGCCGTTCGCGATCGTGGCGCTTCTCCTGCTGCAGTTCACGCTGCACCTGCCCGAGCCGCAGGGCATGAAGGTCTCGATCGACTACTTCGGCATCGTTCTGCTCGCCGTCGGCGTCTCGTCGCTGCTGATCTGGGTGTCGATGGGCGGCAGCCAGTTCGAGTGGGACTCGCTGACGAGCTTCGCGCTCGCCGGGATCGCCGCGGTCGCCATCATCGCGTTCATCGTGGTGGAGCTCATCGTGAAAGAGCCGATCGTTCCGATGTCGCTGTTCCGCAATCGAACCTTCACGCTGTCGGTCGTCGCCTCGATCGCCATCGGCGTCTCGATGTTCGCGACCGCGGTCTTCCTCGCGCAGTACTTCCAACTCGCTCGGGGAGCCACGCCGACCGAATCGGGCCTCATGACGATCCCCATGATCATCGGTCAGATGGGCGCGTCGATCATCATCGGCCAGCTCGTCAGCCGCTTCGGCAAGTGGAAGGGGTGGATGGTCACGGGATCCGTGCTCGCGCTCATCGGCGTCACCCTCATGTCGACCCTGCGCTATGACACGCCGTTCCCGCTCGTGGCGACGTACATGTTCGTGCTCGGCGCGGGGCTCGGCATGGTCATGCAGAACCTCACCCTGATCGTGCAGAACGACACCCCGCCCACGCAGCTGGGTGCGGCATCGTCGAACGTCAATTTCTTCCGCACCATCGCCGGCACCATCGGCGTGACCATCATGGGCTCGGTGCTCTCGACCAGCGTCGCCGGCTATATGAAAGACGGCCTTGCGGGCTTCACCCCGACGACGCCCGACGAGATCAGCGCGCTGAAGGGCCTGGCATCCGGCGATGTGCCCGCGGTGTCATCGCTGCCCGAATCGATCCGAACGGTCGTCGAATCCGCATACGGTCACGGCATCGCCGACGCGTTCCTCATCGCGGTTCCGCTCGCTGTCATCGGCATCATCGCGATCGCCTTCATCAAGAACAAGCCGCTGTCGACCAAGAACGCCGCCGAGCAGCTGCGCGAACAGGCCGAGGAATCGGCCATCGAGGTCGCCGAGGCCGAGGTGGGCGCGACGACCGGCACCGGGTCGATTCGCGTCGTCGCAGGCGATGAGGTCAGGCGCTGACATGACCGCCGCCGGGTCGACCCGCTCCGCGCTGGCGACGGATGCCGAGTTCGCCGAGTTCCAGGGTCACCTGAACCTCATCTTCTCGCGAGCGCGCAGTATGTGGAAGGAGTCGGCGGCACGCATCCACCCCGAGCTCCAGCCGTCGGGTTACAAGTTGCTGATGTTCATCTCGCGGGTCGGAAGCTCCAACGCCCACGAGATCGCCGAGCGGTTCGAGATGGACAAGTCGATGATCAGCCGACAGGTGCGGATGCTTGAAGACCTCGGTCTTCTCGAATCTCGGCCGGACGATGACGACGCCCGGCAACGGGTGCTCACCGCGACTCCGGCAGCCAGCGAAGCCCTGGTCGAGCTGCGGACTGATCACGCCCATCGGCTCCGCCGTGCACTGGCCGGGCTGACGAACGAAGAGATCACGGCGGCATCCAAGGTGTTCCGCGCTCTCTCCGAGATGTGAGCGCGGTGCCTGTGCCGGTGAAGGCGCCCGTAAACTGGCGAGCATGACTGACTCGCCCGCGGATGCCGCGACAGCACAGGCCGTCGCACGCGTCGAGCACGAACTGGGGCGGTTGTTCGCCCGCATCCGCGTGGGCTGGCGGGAGGCCGCGGCGACCGTGCACCCCGACCTGCAGCCGCTGGGCTATCAGGTGCTCACCTCGATCGCGAGCGGCAAAGCGACCTCGGCGGGGGCGATCATCGAGCGGCTGCAGACCGACAAATCAGCCGTCAGCCGGCACGTGCGTCAGTTGGAAGAGCTCGGGCTCGTCGAAAGCGTGCCCGACCCCGACGACCGGCGCGCTCGCGTGCTCGTCGCCACCGATCTCGCACAGGAGCGCATCGCTATCGCCCGGGAACGCTATGAAGGTCGGCTCGGCGAGAACCTGCGCTCGTGGACGGAAGGCGACCTCGATCGCTTCGTCGAGATGCTGGGGTCGCTCGGCCGGTGAGCGGCACGGGCGTCGAACGCCCTGCGACAGAGCCGAGTAGCCGGCGACGATGATGCTCCCGGACGCCATTGCAGGCATCCGAGAGCATCATCATCAGGAACTCAGCGTCGGTCGTCGGTCACATCGACGACCCCTTGCGGCGCCGGGTGAAGACGGCCATCCCAGCCCCGAAGGCGAGCAGGAGAACGGCTGCCAGGATGAACGCCGTCGACGCTTCTGCACCTGTGCGCGGCAGCTCGCCGTCCTGTCCGCCTGCGCCCCCGTCATCACCGTCTTGCCCGCCGCCGCTGGCGCCGTCATCGCCGGAGCCGGCGCCCGGGTCGGTGGAGCCGCCACCGTCACCGGGTTCGGGGTCTGGCGCATCCGACCCTTCCACCTGGAAGAGCCCGCCGAACTGCACGAGAGTGCCCGCTTCGGTGCTCGCTTTGATGCTCGCGTCGGTGCTTGCACCGGTGCCCGCTTCCGTGCTGCTGGCTGTCCATGCGTACATCTCGCCCGCGGTCAGGTCGCTCCAGCGAACCGTCGCCGGTGTTCCCGACGGCACCGTCTCGGTGCCGATGACCACGTCGGTCGGCGTCGCGACCACCAGGCCGTCCGTGGCGAACGATGTCGTGCGGGTGCTCAGGTTGATGGGAACCGTGAGGTTGTCCTCCGCGCCGTTGTACCGGTTGATCGGCTCCGGTGTGTTCTTCGGCGAACTGCCGTGGTCGTACGGCGTTGCTCCGAACTCGTCCAGGAAAGGTGAATAGGTGTCGACTGACATCGTGTTCTCCGCGGTGTTGAACTGCAGCATCCGCATGAAGCTGGCGCCCATGGCGAGCTTGTCCGTCGTCAGGTGATCCCACGAGCCATCGCCGTCGACGTCGATCTTGCCCGCATCGTCGCCGGTGCCGAACACGCACTGGGTCGCCGTGTCCAGTCCCGCCGCAGCGCACCGTTCCTTACTGAAGATGGTCTCCGCCGGAACCATGTACCCCTGATAGTCGGCGAGCATCTGAACGACCTTGTGGTTGCTCTGCACGCCCGGGATCGTCTCGACATTCGTGCCGACACCGTGGAAGTGTCCGCCGAGGACGAGGAACACGTTCGCGTTGGAGCGCACGACCTCGTCATACAGCTTGCTGCCATCGGCTCCCACTCGACCGGTGCGACCATCCGGTTCAGACGACGCCGAGACGTATCCGTGAGTGATGAGGATGCCGTTGCGATCGGAGTAGCGCTTGAACACCGAGTCCGCCCAGTCGGATTCTTCCTGAGTCACGCCGTAGGACAGCCCGACCGCGACGAAGTCGAGCCCACCGGCGGAGAACAGCACGTAGCTGTTAGAGCTGTCCTTTCCGCGCGTCGCGACGGCACCCGTGTCGGAATCGGTCACTTCGTCCATGGTGTGGAACGAGGCGCCCGCCGGCCAGAGCTCAGCGGCCTGGTCGTAGTACTCATCGGCGGCGAAGAACGCGGCGAACGGTGACTTCGGGCCGTTGTGCGCGCCGTTGTAGTTGTCGTGGTTTCCTGCGACAGCCTGGTTCGGCACGCCGGACTCCCACAGATCTTCTTGGAGCGAGACAATCGTCTCGAACTCCTTGCCGATCTGCTCCTTGGCGCCGGGGACGGATCCGTCGGAGGTGGTGTAGTCGAACACACTCGAACCGTCGCCGGGGTCGACAGCGTCGGGGTCGAACCGCATGTCACTGAGCGATACGTTGCTGTTGATGACATCGCCGGTGTTCGCGACGTAACTGATCTTGCGCTCGTCTTTGTTCGCGCCGATCCACTGGTTCTGCTCACGCAGCGACTGCGCGAAGACCGCAGACTCCGCTGGCGTGTTCGTCGCGCCCTCGATGTGCTGCCAGGGGAGGCTCGACGCCCACTCCATGTCGCTGCCGGATGCGACCTCGGTCGTGTACTGCGCATCGGTGTAGTGGACGAAGGAGAAATCGTAGTCCTCGGGCGCTTCGAAATGATCCTTCAGCTCGGGTGACCCCGCGGACTCATCGCGAGGCGACAGATCATCGGCGAACGGATCCTCCGCAGTGACGGCCACATGCACCACCGGATCGTTCTCGTCGCTCGAGTCGATCAAACGTGCATGGATCTCGCTCTGGAGATGCGTGTCACCGTCTGCCACGCCCCGCGACTCGTCGACGAGTGACCAGGACTCGCTCGTCTGGTCCCACGCCCAGAGCTTCACGATGCGCGTCGGATCGGCCTGTCCGCTCCACAGCAGCTGCTGCCCGCGCTCGGCATTCGGGAGGTCGATGTCGAACCGCTGGAACGGGAATGCGTCGTGGCTGGCCGGGCTCTTCGTCATCTCGTCATCACCCGGAGCTAGCCCGCCCGAGATCGCGGTGACGTCGTCCGCCTCGTCGGCGAAATCGAGGTCGAGCTCGGCGAGGGAAACGGAGATCGTGCCTTGAACTCCCGCGGGAGCCTCGGTGAGACGCGCCTCGGTGAAGGTCGTGGTGATGCTGTCGGCCACACCCGTCGCGGTCGCCGAGAGGACCGCGGCGTTGTCTTCCGGCCGCGTCTCGGTTCCGCCTGGCAGCGGAATGCGCAGCGACGTGAAGGGAATGGTCCAGTTCACAGATCGACCGAACACATCGGTCGCGAAGATGGCGATCTCGTGGTCGCCGGCTTCCATACCCGCGCCGATCACATCACCGGGGTGGATCTCGGTACCGTCGAGTTCGTACCGCCACCCGGTCGCGAGACCGTGATCCGAGATCGTCACGGCGAACTCCGTCGGGGTCTCCAGCGCCGTGCCGGCGGCGGGGACGGACGAGACGAGTTCGGGTGCCGCTGTGCGATCGCCGAACGAGTCGCGGTCCAATCGCGCTGCCTGATCTGCGTTCAGCGCGGAACTCCAGATACGTGCGTTGCCGATGCTGACGGATGCGGGAGATTCGATGGAACCGCGACCGGCGACGTCGGAACCGAGTGCGAAGTAGCGAACGTACGGCTCGATGGTTGAACCGGCGGTCGGTGCCTTGATCTGGCCGACGGTGCCCGTGGCGTTCGTTCCCACCAGCTTGCCGTCGAGGTAGAGGTCGATCTCGGTGCCGTCGAACGTCGCGACGACGCTGTACCAGACGCCTGACTGAAGGGCCGGCGTGCCGATGCTCTTGTACCCGCCGTTGATGTGCATGGATGCGACGATCGACGAGTTCGACAGGTGCAGCCCGAATCCGCCGGCGCTCTTGCCGGCGCACACGTGAGGCGTGCCGGTGACCGGCAGCGACTGGTTCACCTTGATATCGCACTGCAGGGTGAGGCCGTCGCCCGCCCACGAGTCGTCAGCCCACGTGCTCGTGTCGTCCGTGCGCGGTGCGCCCGTGTCAGCCCACGCATCTTGAAGCGGATAGAAGGCGTGGTCCTTCTGCCCATCTGTCGTGTAGACATTGTGCGGCTGCGTGGTGAAGGCCCTGTCGACGGTGACATCCGCCGTGCCAGTCACCTTCGGCTGGCGGTTCGCGGGCGAGTGATCCCGGAATGCCGCCGCCTCGTCGGAGAAGTCGACATCGAGCACATCGGCAGCTGGCACGTCGACGTTCGGGTTCGGCTCGTCTGGATTCTCCTCGCCCGGGTCATCTCCGGGATCCACTTCCTCGGCCGTTGAGGGCTTCTCCTCGTTCCACAGCATCGCCACTTGGGCTTCGGTGAGAACCGAGCTCCAGGCGCGCGATGCCGCGACCGCGATGTGGGCGGGCTGCGCGAAACCATCTTCGCGCGGGGTAGCGCCGATGCCCCACTTCGGAACGCTGTCGACCCTGAGTGTGCTGTACGGGCTGACGTGGTTGCGGCCGGAGCCAGCTCCGTTGCCGGGTTGCGGCTCGAGTTCCCACGCGGGTGTGCCGTTGAGGTAGAGCTTGACCTCGCCGTCGCCGACGGTTGCCACCGCGTGCACCCATTCTCCCGGCTTGACCGGGATCGGTGCCGTGGCCGTGTTCACGTTCGCCGACGTGGATGTGGCCTTGAACCGGAGGCAGCATCCTGTCGCGGGCAGGTAGAAGGCGTACCCTTCCGGGCCGCCCGCGCACAGCTGACTGGACTGACCACCCGGGACCGGGCTGTCTCCGTCGTAGCGGAAGTAGCATTCGAACGTGCCGCCATCGAGGAGATCGATGCCCTCTGCGTACTCGGGGTCATCCGTCGACCAGGCGTCGCTGATGTCGTAGACATACGCGCCGGTGCCCGTGCTGGTTCGCTCCGTGTCGCCGACGAAATCGGCGATATAGCGCTCCACGGTCTCGTCGTACACGATGTTCGGGGCCGTACCTTCGACACTGACCGGGCGGTCTTTCACATGTTCGACCGGGCCGTCCTCGGTGAAGTCCACGCTGATCACGTCGGCCTGTGGAACGGCGGAAGCCGCGATGGCTGTCGGCGCAGACGATGCGACGTCCGAAGAGATCGCAGCAGCCGCCGGGGCCGAGACCGCCGCACTCGCGGCGACGGCCACGGCAACGGCGATCACACCGGCCTTTCTGACCATGGATGGCCGCCATGCGGCGGGGGTGAACGCCGTCGGTACACGGGTATGGGAACGCACTGATGTCCTCCTCGACTACCTGCGCCGTGCGGTCGCAGGCGCTGACGATGGCGAGTATAACGACATACTTGATTGCACTACAAGAGACGTGTCTTTATGTCGTTCACGCCAGTTTCGATTGAAATAACGGGTAACTCAGGAGAAACCTACTGAGCAGTGGCGACCGAGAGGTTACGTAAATCAAAATACTTGGTAACGCTGCTGGAGTGCGTGCGGCGATGAAGCCGAGTGTCCTTTCACCGGTGACGGGGGTCGAGTATTACGATTGAACGAATCCTCGGCGCTCGCCCGGGATACGGCACGAGCGACAAGGAGGCGCGAATGGCGAAAAGCGCGCGTCTATCGGAAGTCGCGAAGCTCGCCGGAGTTTCCCCTGGGCTCGTCTCGCGATTGATCAACGACGACCCGACTCTGAAGATCCGCGAGGAGACGCGCGAGCGCGTGACGTCGGCGATCGAGATGCTGCAGTACACGCCGCACGCCTCTGCGCGGGCCCTGCGCAGCGCGCAGACCGGGCTGCTGGGCTTTGCCCTCTACCACGTCACTGATCCGATCTATGCGCAGATGGTCGAGAGCGCTGAGACTGCAGCGGCTGCGGCGGGCTACTCGCTCATGCTCCTCAACGCCGCGGAACTCGCAGCCCACCCTGATACCTTTCGCCGACTGACACAAGGTCGCCGGGTCGACGGTCTGCTCATCCAGGGCGGATACTCCGACGATCTGTCATCGTTGCAGGGTGCGAAGTCGATACCGACCGTGCTGTTCAACGCCGACGCGCTCGACGGCTTCCGCACTGTGCGACTCGATGACGCCGGCGCCGCGACGCTGGCGACGCGCCACCTGATCGAGCTCGGTCATCGCAACATCGCCTTCGTCGGGGCGGAGGGCTCATCATCCGAGCGTCGTTTCCAGGGGTATCTGTCGGCGATGGCGGAGGCCGGACTGGCTCCGCACCCGGTCATCGCCGGTGGCTGGGACGCGGGCCCGGCGCGCGAGGTCACCGAGAGCTACTGCCTGAGCCGCGGAAGCGCGACGGGGCTGGTCGTCGTCTCGACCACGAGCGCGTTGGGAGTGCATGCCGGCGTCATCGCCTCGGGCCGGCGGGTTCCGCAGGATGTGTCGATCGTCAGCATCCACGACACGTGGTTCGCCCCGCATCTGAGTCCGGCGCTCACCGTGGCCGCGATGCCGCTCGGCGATCTCGGGCGGGTCGCGGTCGAGCTGTTGCTCGAACAGATGCGCTCCCCGACCGAAGGCGAAGTGATCTTCCGCGAACCAGAGACGCGTATGGTGCTGCGCGCGTCGAGCGCGCCGCCCCCGCAGGGCGCGTGAGTCGTCGTCAGAGCGTGTCGGTCATCCGCGCGACTGCTGCGACGGCCTCGGGCAGCCAACCCGAATCCCACCGGTGCGCACGGTGCCGTTCGTTGTCGTACACGTGCGCGATGCCGAGCTCATCCAGCAGCCGGTGCGCCTCGGAGAGGTGGTCGTGGCTCCAATCCGGTGCGTCCTTGCCGAAGTTTCCATACCCGTGCAGGGCGATCCGCGGGGCGTCGCCCAGTTCGCCGCCGCGGGTGCGGAGCAGGTGGGGGATGGCGAAGTCCTCGAAGCGCTCGGGGCTGGGCCAGTAGTAGGGCATCTCCCACTGATCGGGCTGCGTCTTCATGACGGGTGAATCGAATGCCGCAGCGGCCGCGAAGGCCTGCGGGTAGCGCAGCAGGATCTGGAGTGCCGCCGATCCGCCCTTGCTGTAACCGATCAGCAGCCGGGGGAGAGCGGGGTAGAGGGTGTCGACGAACGGCACGATCTCATCGATGAAGAACATCAGCTGCTGGAACATCGGCTGATCGGGAAGGTCGGTCATCCACGGCCAGTCCGAGTATGTGGGCGCGACGAAGATCAAGCCGTGGCGATTGTGCAGATCACCGCGCAGCGCCTCATCCAGCCCGTCTCCCGAGCGGTGGCTCAGCTCCGGAGTCGAGGGCAGCAGGTAGACGATACGCGGGTTCTCGACGGCCGCGAGATCGTCGGGCTCGAGCACTCGGAGCACGGTCTCGAACTGCTGCCGCGTCGACGTCACAGAGTACTGCAGATAGTTGAGCCGCAGCGGCGCGGAGAAGGTGGCGGGCATGGGCGTCCTTTCCAGAGATCTCGTACTCGGATGCTACGACTTCAGGCCGCCCGCGGTCAGTCCGGAGACCACGTGCTTCTGAGCCAGCAGGAAAACGATGAGCACGGGCAGCACGGAGAGGGTCGTCGCAGCCATCTGCACGTTCCACCGGGGGCCGGCCAGTGCGTCTTCGAAGAGCGTCAGCGCGACCGGGACCGTGAGCATCGTCTGCGAGCGCAGATAGACGAGTGGCTCGAGGAACTGGTTCCAGCTGAACCACGCGGTGAAGACGATCGCCGATGCGATGGATGGGCGGACGAGCGGGAGGAAGATCTGCACCATGGTGCGGGTGCGGCTGGCGCCATCGAGCGTTGCCGCTTCTTCGAACTCTGCGGGGAGGGTGAGGAAGGCCTGGCGCATGATGAACATCGCAACCGGTCCCGTTGACAGCACCGAGGTGAAGATCACCAGCGGGTAGAAGGTATCGACCCACCCGAGGTCAGCGGCCGTCTGGAACAGCGGGATGATCACCGCCTCGGGCGGGATGAAGACGCCGCTGAGCAGGATGATGAAGATGACCGCGGCGCCGACCGGTCGGACACGGGCGAGGGCGTAGCCCGCGGGCACCGCCAGTAGCAGCGTGAGGGCGCAGATCAGGACCATCAGCAGGACGGAGTTCAGGATCTGCCGTCCGAAGGGCTGCAAGGTGAAGACCTGCACGTAGTTCTCCCAGCGGAACACCTCTGGGAAGATCAGCGGGGGATACTTGAGGATCTCTGTGATGGACTTGAACGATCCGCTCACCATCCACAGCACGGGCCCGATGAACAGCAGCGCGATGACGCTCAGGAGTACGTAGGTCGGGATGCGCCGCACCGCTGGCGATCGCAATGCGCTATTCCGCTTCATGGAAGACCATCCTCTTTCGGAACTGCCAGATGACGCCGATGAGCGCGATCACCAGGACGAACAGGAACACCGAGAGCGCGGAAGCGTAGCCGATGTCGTTCAGCCGGAAGGCCTGCCGGTAGATCTCGAAGGCGAGGACCGATGTCTGCACGCCGGGGCCGCCGTTGGTGAGCAGCAGGACGAGCTCGAAGACCTTGAACGAGCCACTGACCATCAGCATGAACACCATGATGATCGCCGAGGAGATCTGCGGGAGGATGACGTGGCGAAAGCGCGTCCAGCGTCCCGCGCCGTCCACGTGCGCTGCGTCCAGCAGTTCCTGAGGCACGGCCTGCAGCGCCGCGAGGAAGATCATCATGTTGATGCCGACGTTCTTCGTGAGCTGAATGACGGCGAACACGGCGAGCGTGAGCCATTCGCCGCGCAACCATGGCAAGGGGCCCGACCCGACGAGTCCGACGATGCCATCCAGCAAGCCGCCGGGCTGGAGGATGAATCCCCAGACGAGAGTCCACGCGACGGTGGTCACCAGTGCGGGGACGAAGATCGCCGCACGGAAGATGTTGATGCCGGGGATCTTCTGGTTCAGTAAGAGAGCGAGGGCGAGGGCGAGTATGGTGCCCCCGATGCTCAGCACCACGACGAAGAAGAAGGTGTTCGACAGCACGACCGCCATATCCGGGTCGCTGAAGATGCGTGCGTAGTTGTCGAGGCCGACGAAGTCACGGGTGCCGGCGAGCACGTTGACGCGCGTCAGACTGAGCTGGACGACGCCCCCGAGTGCGACGAGCCCGACCACCAGCATGCCGAGCGTCTGCGGCGCCAGCAGCGTGTAGCCGAAGACGTTGCGGCCAGCCTCACGCGGGCCGTGTCTCTTCCTGCCGCGCCTCGGCGCCCGGATCTCTCCGGGCGCCGAGGCGGCAGCGCGATGCTGCATTGTCATGATGTTGCGCAGGTCTCCAGATCAGGGAAGGAGTTCGCCGACGTTGCCGCAGACGCTCGTGAGTGCCTGCTTCACGTCGACGCCGGGCTGATAGAAGTACTCATCGAGCGACGAGTTCAGTGCATCAGCGACGACGGCATTGCTCTCTGTCACAGGGAACACCTTGCCATTCTCCTTGACTCCTTCGATGATCGGCACCACTGCCTCGGGGGTGAGAACCTCGGAGTTCTGGGTGAGTACCTCGGGGGTGAGCACGCTTTCGCGGATCGGCGGGAAGAATCCCGAGTACTTCGCCATCGCGTCCTTCGAGCCGAGGAATGCGACGAGCTCGGCGGCTTCGGCTGTGTGGTTGCCTGCGGCGAAGGCGACGATGGAGGCCTGTCCTGTCGCCACGACGTCACCGGCAGGGCCCGCGGGTGTCGGCGCGATGCCCCAGTCGAAGTCGACTTCACCGAGGTTCGCGGCGGAGCCGAGGAAGGCTGACGTCGCCGCGGCGCCGCCGCCCCAGAAGTCGACCTGCTGGCCGGGCACCGGCATCGAACCGTCATCGAAGGTCATGCCGTGGAAGACGGAGAGGGCCTCGACGGCCTCGGGAGAATCGAGCGTGCACTTCGAGGCGTCGTCGCTCCAGGGGGATGCTCCGTAGGCGTTGAGGTAGGGGAGCAGGCGCGTCCAGTTCTTGAAATCGAAGTCGTTGAGCACGTAACCGGGCACGCCAGCTGAATCGGCCAGCTGCTTCGACGTCTCGCGGAAGGTCTCCCACGTCCAGTCGCCGTCGGCGATGAGCTGGCCCGGATCCTTGACACCTGCCTGAGCGTAGAGGTCCTTGTTGTAGTACATGATCAGCGGCCCCGTCGAGAACGGTATGCCGTACACCGCGTCGTCGGCCTCCCACCGCTCGAGCAACGAGGGAATGAAGTCGTCGAAGTCGAAGTCCTCCGTCGCGTCGATGGTCTCGCGCAGATCGACGAGCGCACCCGCCTTGATGTACTCGGCGCTGCTCTCGACCGGCAGCCAGCTGACATCGGGGGCATCGCCGGCGGAGATCTGCGTCGTCACCAGCGTGTCGAGTTGGGCGAGGTCGAAGCTCTCGATCTTGACGCTCGCGACGCGGGGATTCTGCTCTGCGAACTCCGCGCCGAGATCTTCGAAGACACCGACGTGATCGGGGTTCGCCGACCAGATCGTCATCCGAAGATCGACATCGTCTTCGCCGCTCGTGCCGGTGTCAGGGTTTGCGCCGTTGCTGCAGGCGACCACCAGGCTTGCGGCCGCGAGAGCGGCGACAGCGAGTGGTACTCGGGTGCTGGAACGCATTTCTATCCTCCTTGATACATGCGGGCCGCAAGAACGCAGGTGCCCATGGTGGCGAGTATAACGAAGTACCTAAAGGCGGTCAATAAAGCACATAAGCTAGTGAACACAGAAGTAAATCCATATACTTGCGGGCAGGAACATCGCGAAAGGCAATGGAGGCCGAAAGAGCATGTCGAGCGAGAAGAGCGCGCTGTACGTGGCGGAGCCGTCGAAAAGCACCCCGGTCGTCGGTGACTTCGACGTCATCGTCACCGGAGGGGGCCCTGCCGGCGTGATCGCGGCGATCGCCGCTGCTCGTGGTGGGGCTCGCACTCTGTTGATCGAGCGCTACGGCTTCGTCGGCGGAATGTCGACGAGCGCGCTGGTGACTCCGATCAGCGAGTTCCGCGTGGGCGGTCAGCAGCACATCGGCGGTATTCCGCTCGAGCTGATGCGTCGTGCCGCCGAGCTCGGCGGTGCCGAGCTCGAGCGCGACAGTGGCAACTGGCCGGTCAATGATGAGATTCTCAAACTCGCGGCGCAGCGCATGCTGCTCGAGAGCGGGGTGACCCTGCTCTTTCACAGTTGGTTCGCCGACGTCGTCGCCGATGACGGGACCGTGAGTCACGTGATCGTGCAGAACAAGGCCGGGCGCACGGCCTATGCGTGCAAGGTCGTGATCGACTGCACCGGCGACGCCGATGTCGTCCGCGCTGCAGGCCTTCCGACGACGAAAGGCGAAGTGCTGCA